>NZ_JBFUKR010000083.1:0-548 GCF_056400745.1 Rhizobacter sp. P5_A1 | reverse complement strand
ATGTTGTCCTTTCGTTGGCAGGAAGACGGGTCGACTCGCCTACGCGAGGCTCGCCCGGTGTTCGGAAAGCGATTCGAGAGCCGGCGACGCCGCCTCGAGACGGAATGCGGCGACCACATCGGAGAGCCGCGCGGCCTGCTCGCGCAGGCTCTCGGCGGCCGCGGCCGACTCCTCGACCAGCGCGGCGTTCTGCTGCGTCATCTGGTCGAGCTGTGCGACCGAGGTGTTGACCTCGGAGATGCCCTGGCTCTGCTCGGCAGCGGCTGCGGTGATCTCGCCGATGATGTCCGAGACGCGCTGCACCGAGCCGACGATCTCCTTCATCGTGCGACCGGCATCGGCGACGAGCTTCGAGCCGCCCTCGACCTTCTCGACCGAGGCGCCGATCAGCCCCTTGATCTCCTTCGCCGCTTCGGCGCTGCGCTGCGCGAGGCTGCGCACCTCGCTGGCGACGACCGCGAAGCCGCGGCCCTGTTCGCCGGCGCGCGCCGCTTCGACCGCCGCATTCAGCGCGAGGATGTTGGTCTTCAGCGCGAGGATGTTGGTCT
>NZ_JBFUKR010000082.1:0-553 GCF_056400745.1 Rhizobacter sp. P5_A1 | reverse complement strand
CGATGATGTCCGAGACGCGCTGCACCGAGCCGACGATCTCCTTCATCGTGCGACCGGCATCGGCGACGAGCTTCGAGCCGCCCTCGACCTTCTCGACCGAGGCGCCGATCAGCCCCTTGATCTCCTTCGCCGCTTCGGCGCTGCGCTGCGCGAGGCTGCGCACCTCGCTGGCGACGACCGCGAAGCCGCGGCCCTGTTCGCCGGCGCGCGCCGCTTCGACCGCCGCATTCAGCGCGAGGATGTTGGTCTGGAACGCGATGCCGTCGATCACGCCGATGATGTCGGCGATCTTCTTCGAGCTCGCGTTGATGTCGTCCATCGTCGCGACCACCTGCGAGACCACCGCGCCGCCACGGGCGGCCACTTCGGCGGCCGAGCTCGCGAGCTGGTTCGCCTGGCGCGCCGAGTCGGCCGACTGCTTCACGGTGCCGGTCAGCTGCTCCATCGACGAGGCCGCCTGCTGCAGGTTCGACGCGGTCTGCTCGGTGCGGCTGGACAGGTCCTGGTTGCCGGTCGCGATCTCGGTGCTCGCGGTGCCGATGCTGTCGGTCGA
>NZ_JBFUKR010000081.1:0-606 GCF_056400745.1 Rhizobacter sp. P5_A1 | reverse complement strand
GCTCGGAAGACCCAAAGCGCATGAGCGTTCGACGACCAACGACGCGAACGCGCGGGTCGCTATTTCCCCGGATGATCGAGCGTCGACTCGGCCGGCTCCGCCGAACCGATGTCAGACCAGTTCCTCGTGTCGTAGCGAAACTCAGCCACCGCGCACGTGGGCATGTCGACGATCTCGCTCGACAGCCGGTGAGCCAGCTCGGTGAACTCGGGGTTGTGGCCGAAGAGGATCACCCGGTCGAGCCTGTTGTCGAGCGCGCGAATGACGGCCAGCAGGCCATCCGCGCTGCTCGCGTACAGCCGATCGTCCACCACGATGTCCTCGCGTTCGCAGCCGAGCTCGTCGGCAATGAGCTGGGCCGTCGTCAGCGCGCGCAGCGCAGGACTCGACAACAGCAGATCGGGCCTGACCTTCCGTTTGGCCAGGCGCTTGCCCATCTGGGGCGCCTCTTTGCGCCCCCGATCGGCCAACGGCCGATCCCGGTCGGACAGGGTCGGTTCGTCCTTGCTCGACTTGGCATGCCTCACGAGAAACAGAGTCTTCATTGCAATGCGGTGTCCAGGTTCCACCGTCACTTTGCCGGATTGCGTAACCCCTTGCCTCATG
>NZ_JBFUKR010000080.1:0-628 GCF_056400745.1 Rhizobacter sp. P5_A1 | reverse complement strand
GGCGTGACGGTCCAGACGACGTGGTAGCCGACGTAGATCGCGAGCACGAAGATGATCAGGTTGGTGATCGTGTGGGAGACGATTTCGTGTTCCATGGCTTCTTATTTCCTCTTCACTTCGCCGGCTTGGGTCATCAGGCACGCGGCCACGATGTCGTCGTCCATCGGCACGTTGAACGTGCCTTCCTTGGTCAGCACGAGCTTCAGGAAGTCGAGGACGTTGCGCGCATACAGCGCGCTGGCGTCGGCCGCGACCAGCGCCGGCAGGTTCGTCTCGCCGACGATCGTGACGCCGTGGCGCACGACCGTCTTGTCGGCCTCGCTCAACGGGCAGTTGCCGCCGGTCAGGCCGCCGGCGAGGTCGGGGCCCTTGCCAGCCGCGATGTCGACGATCACCGAGCCCGGCTTCATCGACTTGACCATCTCYTCGGTGATCARSGTCGGSGCGGCGCGGCCCGGGATCAGCGCGGTGCTGATGACGACATCGGCGAGCGCGACGCGCTTSGCGACCTCGAYCTGCTGGCGCGCGAGCCAGCTCGGCGGCATCGGCTTGGCGTAGCCGCCGACGCCTTCGGCGGCTTCCTTCTCTTCGGGCGTGTCGTACGAGACCTCGATGAACTTGCCGCCGA
>NZ_JBFUKR010000079.1:0-650 GCF_056400745.1 Rhizobacter sp. P5_A1 | reverse complement strand
CGGCCTCGACGAAGGCGCTCGCCCGCGCCGGCTGGAAGGCCCAGGATCTCGATCTGCTGGAGATCAACGAGGCCTTCGCCGCGCAAGCTTGCGCCGTCAACAACGAGATGGGCTGGGACACCAGCAAGGTGAACGTCAACGGGGGCGCGATCGCGATCGGTCACCCGATCGGTGCATCCGGCTGCCGCATCCTGGTGACGCTGCTGCACGAAATGCAGCGCCGCGACAGCAAGCGCGGCATTGCCTCGCTGTGCATCGGGGGTGGCATGGGCGTGGCGCTGTGCGTCGAACGCTGACCCGCTGATTTCAAAATCGATCTTTCACATCAAGAGGAGACTGAGATGAGCAAGCAACGCGTGGTTCTGGTCACGGGCGGCATGGGTGGCCTGGGCGAAACGATCTCGACCAAGATGGTCGATGCGGGCTACAAGGTCGTCGTGACCTATTCGCCCAGGAACACCAAGTCGAAGGAGTGGGTCGCCGGCATGAAGGCGAACGGCTACGACATCACCGCGGTGGCCTGCGACGTCGCCGACTTCGAGTCGTGCACGAAGGCCGTCGCCGAAGTGCAAGGCCAGGTCGGCGCGGTCGACGTGCTCGTCAACAACGCCGGCATCACGCGCGACACCACCTTCAAGAAGATGGACAAG
>NZ_JBFUKR010000078.1:0-724 GCF_056400745.1 Rhizobacter sp. P5_A1 | reverse complement strand
GCGCCGGGGTCGGCGCAGGCGCGCTCGCGACCGGCGCCGGCTTCGCCGCAGCGGCGGGCGCCGGCGCAGACGCCGCCGCTTTCGGGGCCGCAGCGCTCGCTGCGCCGGAGAGTTTCTTCAGTTCGTCGACATTCTTCGACAGCTCGGCCACACGAACTTCGTCAGCCTTTTTCGCTTTGTCTTTCGAAATCTGCTCTTCGGCGGCGCTCGACTTCGCATTCGCCGCACCCTTGCTCAGAGTCAGCTTGTCGGGCGTCGCTGTCGCACCCGGCTTGCGGTCGTCGACGGACGCCTGTACCTTGCCGCTGGCCTGGCGCGACGAGCCTTCGGCCTTCGCGGCCGGCACGGCACCGGCGAGGCGCTGACGGTAGGCGCCGAAATCCGCACTCTGCGCCTGGATCACCTGGCGCGCCTCGACCGCCGGTACGGCGCTCGCCGTCTCGGCGCTCGGCACGGCCAGCACGGCACCGGCCTTGAGCCGGTTCATGTTGCTGTCGACGAAAGCCTGGGGGTTGCCGCGGTAAAGCGAGACGAGCATCTGGTCGAGCGAGACACCCGGCCGCTGTGTGCGCGTCGCGATCTTCGACAGCGAGTCGCCCGGCTTGACCTTGTAATCGTCGGCCCCTGAAGCGGCTGCAGCAGGCTGCGGCGCAGCGGCCCGCGGCTCACGCGGTGCCGATGACTCGGCTGCCACCGCGCGCGGCGGCGCCGGGCGGCGCTCGGC
>NZ_JBFUKR010000077.1:0-921 GCF_056400745.1 Rhizobacter sp. P5_A1 | reverse complement strand
GCTCGGGCCGGTCGTTCTTCGCGATCTCGCTGCCGACGAAGGTCGACTTGCCCGAGTCGGGCGTTGCCGCGACGCTTTCGACCGCGGCCGAACCGCCGCTCGCCGCGGCCGGATCGAAGCCGGTCGTGCGCACCGTGATGACCTTGATCGCATCCAGGCTCTGCACCGTCGCGATCGCGTTGCCGGCGTAGATCGGACGCTCGAAGGTGTCGGCGCTGTCGACCTTGGTGATGTCGGAGATCTGGCCGACGTCGAGCTTGGCAGCCACCCGCGGGGCGACGTTCTTGCCCGCGGCGGTGGCCGGGAACAGGATGTGGCTGTAGTCCTTTGCGAGCATCAGAACCTGCGCCGCGACGTTCTCTGCGAGGCCGTGCTCGAAATACGCGGCGTCGGCGTGCAGTACCTTGGCGACACCGGCGATCCGGCTCGCCGCGGTGGCGGCGGCGCCGGCGTTCGAGCCGGCGATCAGCACATGCACCTCGCCGCCGCATTGGAGGGCAGCGGTCACGGTGTTCAGCGTCGCGCCCTTGACGGATGCGTTGTCGTGTTCAGCAATCACCAGCGTAGCCATCTCAGATCACCTTCGCGTCGTTCTTCAGTTTGGAAACCAGGGTCGCGACATCGGGCACCTTGATGCCGGCGCTGCGCTTGGGCGGCTCGCTGACCTTCAGCGTCTTCAGGTGCGCTTTGATGTCGACGCCCAGGTCGGCGGGCTTGAGCACCTCGAGCGTCTTCTTCTTCGCCTTCATGATGTTGGGCAGCGTGACGTAGCGCGGCTCGTTCAGCCGCAGGTCGGTCGTGATGATCGCGGGCAGGGTCAGCTTCAGGGTCTCGGCGCCGCCGTCGACTTCGCGCGTGACGCTCACCGAGTCGGCCGTGAGCTCGACCTTCGAGGCGAAGGTGGCCTGCGGCAGGTCACAC
>NZ_JBFUKR010000076.1:0-942 GCF_056400745.1 Rhizobacter sp. P5_A1 | reverse complement strand
GCTCAGGCGCCGATCGTCATCAAGTTCAGCCACGTCGTCGCCCCCGACACGCCGAAGGGCAAGGGCGCGATCAAGTTCAAGGAACTCGCCGAAGAGCGCACCAAGGGCAAGGTCAAGGTCGAGGTCTACCCGAACAGCCAGCTCTACAAGGACAAGGAAGAACTCGAGGCGCTGCAGCTCGGCTCGGTGCAGATGCTGGCACCCTCGCTCGCGAAGTTCGGCCCGCTCGGCGTGAAGGAATTCGAAGTCTTCGACCTGCCGTTCATCTTCAAGGACACGGCYGCGTTCAAGGCCGTCACCGAAGGCCCGGTCGGCGCCGGGCTGTTCCAGAAGCTCGAGCCCAAGGGCATCCACGGCCTGGGCTTCTGGGACAACGGCTTCCACATCATGAGCGCGAACAAGCCGCTGCACAAAGTGGCCGACTTCAAGGGCATGAAGATGCGGATCCAGTCGTCCAAGGTGCTGGAGGCGCAGATGCGCGCGCTCGGCGCGATCCCGCAGGTGATGGCGTTCAGCGAGCTGTACCAGGGCCTGCAGTCGGGCGTCGTCGACGGCACCGAGGGCGTGCCGTCGAACTTCTTCACGCAGAAGATCTACGAGGTGCAGAAGCACATCACGATCTCGAACCACGGCCACCTCGCCTACGCGGTGATCGTCAACAAGAAGTTCTGGGACGGCCTGCCGGCCGACATCCGCACCACGCTCGAAGGCGCGATGAAGGACGCGACGACCTACGCCAACGCGATCGCCGCGACCGAGAACACGATCTCGCTCGACAAGATCAAGGCCAGCGGCAAGAGCACGATCTACACGCTGACGCCGGACGAGACCAACGAGTGGAAGAAGGCGCTGATGCCGGTCCACAAGGAGATGGAAGCGCGCGTCGGCAAGCCGACGATCGACGCTGTCTACAAGGCGGCCGGGTTCGTCGCGCCCAAGTAG
>NZ_JBFUKR010000075.1:0-1196 GCF_056400745.1 Rhizobacter sp. P5_A1 | reverse complement strand
GAAATGGCAAAAGGCAAATTCGAGCGTACCAAGCCCCACGTGAACGTCGGGACGATCGGACACGTGGACCACGGCAAGACGACGCTGACCGCGGCGATCACGACCGTGCTGAGCAAGCTGTTCGGGGGCGAGGCCAAGGCCTACGATCAAATTGACGCGGCCCCCGAAGAGAAGGCGCGCGGCATCACCATCAACACCGCCCACGTCGAATACGAGACCAAGAACCGGCACTACGCCCACGTCGACTGCCCGGGCCACGCCGACTACGTCAAGAACATGATCACCGGTGCTGCGCAGATGGACGGCGCGATCCTGGTCTGTTCGGCTGCCGACGGCCCCATGCCCCAGACCCGCGAGCACATCCTGCTCGCGCGCCAGGTTGGCGTGCCCTACATCATCGTGTTCCTGAACAAGTGCGACATGGTCGACGACGCCGAGCTGCTCGAGCTCGTCGAGATGGAAGTGCGCGAACTCCTCGACAAGTACGAATTCCCCGGCGACACCACCCCCATCATCCACGGCAGCGCCAAGCTGGCGATGGAAGGCGACAAGGGCGAACTCGGCGAAGGCGCGATCCTGAAGCTCGCCGACGCGCTGGACAACTACATTCCGACCCCGGAACGTGCCGTTGACGGCGCCTTCCTGATGCCCGTCGAAGACGTGTTCAGCATCAGCGGTCGCGGCACCGTCGTGACCGGTCGCGTCGAACGCGGCGTCGTCAAGGTCGGCGAAGAAATCGAGATCGTGGGCATCACCCCGACCCAGAAGACCACCTGCACCGGCGTCGAGATGTTCCGCAAGCTGCTGGATCAAGGCCAGGCTGGCGACAACGTGGGCATCCTGCTGCGCGGCACCAAGCGCGAAGACGTGCAGCGCGGCCAGGTGCTGTGCAAGCCCGGCAGCGTCAAGCCGCACACCCACTTCACGGCCGAGATCTACGTGCTGAGCAAGGAAGAGGGCGGGCGTCACACGCCGTTCTTCAACAACTACCGGCCGCAGTTCTACTTCCGCACCACCGACGTGACCGGCGCGGTCGAGCTGCCCAAGGACAAGGAGATGGTCATGCCTGGCGACAACGTCAGCATCACCGTCAAGCTGATCAACCCGATCGCGATGGAAGAAGGCCTGCGCTTCGCCATCCGCGAGGGCGGCCGTACCGTCGGCGCCGGGGTCGTGGCCAAGATCATCGAATAAGG
>NZ_JBFUKR010000074.1:0-1488 GCF_056400745.1 Rhizobacter sp. P5_A1 | reverse complement strand
CGCCGTGATGCGCACCAACCTGGACAGCCTGTTCAACATGACCAAGCAGGTCGCCGACGGCATGGTCGAGCGCGGCTGGGGCCGCATCATCAACATCTCGTCGGTGAACGGCAGCAAGGGCGCGTTCGGCCAGACCAACTACTCGGCCGCGAAGGCCGGCGTACACGGCTTCACGAAGGCGCTGGCGCTCGAGGTCGCGAAGAAGAACGTCACCGTCAACACGATCTCGCCGGGCTACATCGGCACGAAGATGGTCACGGCGATCCCGAAGGAAGTGCTCGACTCGAAGATCCTGCCGCACATCCCGGTCGGGCGGCTGGGCAAGCCCGAAGAGGTGGCAGGCCTGATCATCTATCTCGCCTCTGAAGAAGCCGCGTTCGTGACCGGCGCCAACATCGCGATCAACGGCGGTCAGCACATGCAGTGACCTCGAGGCGCCGCCCGGTGCGGCGCCGCGCTGAGCACCAACGAATACCGACTCGGGAGACGACATGATCAAAGCAGGGATCGACCAGGACGCCATCACGAAGATGTTCTCGGAAGCCACCGCGAAGCAGGGCGAGGCATTGCGCAAGGGAGTCGGCGATGCGACGCTGAAGGCGCTGCAGGGCCGCGAGCTGACGATGGAGAACATCAAGAAGGTACTCAAGACCGTGACCACGGCCGCGACTGCCGGCGCGGGAACGAATGTCGCAGGCTCGGTGGACATCGAAGCCATGCTGGGCAAGGCCGTGGCCGGGATGGACGACGCGCTGCTGAAGGCCGTCGAAGCCAATCGCAAGGCGCTCCAGCAGTTCGTCGACCAGGGCGCGAGCCTGCAGGAGAAGCAGCTCAAGGGCGCGATCTCGAACCTCGAGAAGATGGAGGACACGTTCTTTGCCGCTGTCGGCAAGGCGGTCGAGGGCGCCGCCAGTGTCCCGCTCCAGGGGCCTTGGAAACAAGTGCTCGACTCGTTCCAGACCAAGGGCAGCGACAGTGGGGCCCGCGCGACCCAGACCGCGCAAGACCTGCTTGAGCAAGCCAAGGCAGCTCTGCGCGGCGGTCGCGCCAGCAGTGCCAAGGCGACGCAGGCGATGCTGGATGGCTATGCGGCGCTCGTCAGCGGCGTGTTGATCGGCATGTCCGAGGGGCTGCAATGCTGGTCGGTCGCGGCACGGCCGGGGGCGAAGACTCCCAAGAAGTGACCGGGCGCCGGGTTGCCGTCACTGGCCGCGTTGCCAACGCCGAGGACGCTTTCGAATGGACCCCCTGATCCTCGCCCGCATGCAGTTCGCGGCCAACATCACCTTCCACATCCTGTTCCCGACGATCAGCATCGGCATGGGCTGGTTGCTGCTGTTCTTCCGGCTGCGCTGGCTGAAGACACATCAAGGACCCGACAAGGCCGCCGCGCAGGGCTGGCTCGACGCCTACCGTTTCTGGACCAAGGTGTTCGCGCTCAGCTTCGCGCTCGGCGTCGTCAGCGGCATCACGATGAGCTTCCAGTTC
>NZ_JBFUKR010000073.1:0-1496 GCF_056400745.1 Rhizobacter sp. P5_A1 | reverse complement strand
GCCTAACCCTTTACAGGGACTTCCAAAGTAGTCAACGCATTTTTGATCTTGTCGATGAGTCGACGTGGCTGCGAAGCCTGGCTGAGACAGAGAACAGACTGCCACTCTACAGACGGCCTTGTTGCATCGAGCGCGTGGTGCGCCCAGCGATGCGGACCCAGATGCGAACCGCTCGGCGGGGCTCCATTCCTATCGCGTGGACCTCGAGATCATCGAGACCACCCAGGGTTAGTCGAGCTTGCCCGCCGCCGGTCTGACCTGTTCAGTGCGTCTTCGTCTTCACGTCGTGCAAGGATGAGGGTGCTGCTCGAAGCTCGATCAGCCGGCGATGGGTTGGGTGCTCAGATGATTTGGATCGAAGGCCTCGCCGTGCGTCATCACCGCCCACAGGATGCGCGCGTTCTTGTTGGCCAGCGCGACGACCGCCTTCTGCCAGCCCGAGCGCTCGCGCAGCGCCAGTGCCCACGCCGAGATCCGGTCCTGTCGTCGATGCGCGGTCATGACAGCGGACTTCGCGCCCTGGATCAGCAGCGTGCGCAGGTAGGTGTCACCGCGCTTGGTGATGCCGCCGAGCTGGCTCTTGCCGCCGCTCGAGTGCTGACGCGGCGTGAGGCCGATCCAGGCGCCGAACTGCGCGCCGCTCTTGAATTGCTTGAAGTCACCGACCGTGGCAACGACGGCCGAGGCGGTGACCGGGCCGATGCCCAGCAGCGTTGCCGCCGTCTTCACTGCGGGGTTGTCATGGCCGTGCGCGGCGATGCGTTCGTCGCACCAGGCCAAGTGCGCGTCCAGTTCATGCCACTGCGCCTGGGCGCGCTGCAGCGTCAGCCGCGCGAGCGTGCCGAGCTCGTTGCTCGCGTCCTCGAGCACGTCGCTCAGCGCGGCTTGCAGCTCTCGCGAGCCTTGCGCGAGCACCACCCCGAACTCGGCCAGCAGGCCGCGGATGCGGTTGATGCACGCGGTGCGGTCTTCCTTGAGCCCCTCGCGCAGCCGGTGCACGCACAGCATGCTTTGCTGCTCGACCGACTTGACCGGGATGAAGCGCATGCGCGCTCGCGAGGCCGCCTCGCAGATCGCTGCTGCATCGTTGGCGTCGTTCTTGCCGCTCGCGCCCTCGCGGCGGTACGGGCTGACCAGCTGCGCCGAGATGATCCGCGCGTCCAGCCCGAGCGCGATCAGCTTGCGGGCCCAGTGGTGCGCGCTCGAGCTCGCCTCCATCGCCACCATGCAGCCGGCGGGCAGCCYTGCACACCAAGGCATGAAGTTGTCTCGCGACAACGCGCGGCCGGTGAGCACGCGCTCAGCCGCGTCCACCGCGTGCACCTGGATCACGCGCTTGGCGAGATCGACCCCTACGCGAACCGCTTGACCTCGTGTAATCTGCTCCACGGACTTCCCCTTTCACAGGCTTCAGATTGATGACTTCGAACACCACCAATCTTGGCGCTTCGTCGCCGTTGCCCGAAGGTGGGAAGTCCCTTCGCATTCCCATCGAG
>NZ_JBFUKR010000072.1:0-1534 GCF_056400745.1 Rhizobacter sp. P5_A1 | reverse complement strand
GTCCGCTCGATGGGAATGTGAAGGGACTTCCCACATTCCTGCAACGGCGTCGAAGCGCCAAGATTGGTGGTGTTCGAAGTCATCAATCTGAAGCGTGGAAAGGGGAAGTCCGTGGAGCAGATTACACGAGGCGAGGCTGCAGGCCAAATCGTTCGCGTCGGTGCCGACCTGGCCAAGCGCGTTATGCAGGTGCATGCGGTCGATGCGACCGGCCGCGTTGTGTGTCGGCGCGCCTTGCCGCGCAACAAGTTCATCTCCTGGTGCGCACGTTTGCCTGCGGGCTGCAGCGTCGCGATGGAGATCAGCTCAGGCGCGCACCACTGGGCGCGCCGCCTCGTGGAGCTAGGCCTGGTGCCGCGGCTGATGAGCGCGCAACTCGTCGAGCCGTACCGCAGCCAAGGCGCCACCGGCAAGAACGACGCCAACGATGCAGCGGCCATCTGCGAAGCCGCTTCGCGACCGTCGATGCGCTTCGTGCCCGTCAAGTCCGTCGAGCAGCAGTCCATGCTGTGCGTGCACCGCCTGCGCCAGGGCCTCAAGGCCGATCGCACCGCGTGCATCAACCGCATCCGCGGGCTGCTGAGCGAGTTCGGCCTGGCCTTTGCGCAAGGCCCCGAAGCGCTGCGCCGAGTGCTCAGCGACGTGCTCGAGGACGGCTCGCACGAGATGAACACCCTGGCACGCCTGGTAATCCAGCGCGCGCAAGCGCAGTGGCACGAGTTGGACGAGCACATCGCCTGGTGCGACCAGCGCATCGCGCAGCACGCACGCGACAATCCGGCGGTGCGCCAGGCCGCGCAGCTGATGGGCATCGGCATCGTGGGCGCCAGTGCGGCCGTGGCCACTGTCGATGACTTCAAGCAGTTCAACAACGGTGCGCAGTTCGGGGCCTGGTGCGGCATCGTGCCGCGTCAGCACTCCAGCGGTGGCAAGACCCAACTCGGGCGCATCACGCGCCGCGGCGACACCTACCTGCGAAGCCTGTTGGTGCAAGGCGCCAAGTCGGCGGTGCTCACCGCACACAAGAGGAGCGATCCGATCTCGCGCTGGGCGCTTGCACTGCGCGAGCGCTCGGGCTGGCAGATCGCGGCCGTGGCGCTGGCCAACAAGAACGCCCGCATCTTGTGGGCGGTGATGACCAAGGGCGATCGCTTCGACGCTCAGCATGTGAGCGTCAAGCCCGCTGCGGCGCTCGTGCCCGCCACAGCCTGACGTGCGACTGATCTTCCTTGCGCGGACGACATGACGAAGATGCTCTGACAGGTCAGACCGGCGGCGGGCAAGCTCGACTAACCCTTCGTGACTCGACTATCCCGAGTGCCACGCGATTGGATTGGAGCCCCGCCGAGCGGTTCGCATCCGGGCCCGCACGACTCACGGCATCTGCCGCGTGCAACAAGGCCGTCTCTAGAGTGGCAGTCTGCTCCTCGTTCAGACCTTCGACTCACTGCGCGCTTCCAAAACCACCGCACTGTCATCGACGATGAATACGAATACGGCTTGACAGGGAAGGAAGTCCCTCTAAAGGGTTAGG
>NZ_JBFUKR010000071.1:0-1777 GCF_056400745.1 Rhizobacter sp. P5_A1 | reverse complement strand
GCCGATCAGCCCCTTGATCTCCTTCGCCGCTTCGGCGCTGCGCTGCGCGAGGCTGCGCACCTCGCTGGCGACGACCGCGAAGCCGCGGCCCTGTTCGCCGGCGCGCGCCGCTTCGACCGCCGCATTCAGCGCGAGGATGTTGGTCTGGAACGCGATGCCGTCGATCACGCCGATGATGTCGGCGATCTTCTTCGAGCTCGCGTTGATGTCGTCCATCGTCGCGACGACCTGCGAAACGACCGCGCCGCCGCGTGCGGCCACTTCGGCGGCCGAGCTCGCGAGCTGGTTCGCCTGGCGCGCCGAGTCGGCCGACTGCTTCACGGTGCCGGTCAGCTGCTCCATCGACGAGGCCGCCTGCTGCAGGTTCGACGCGGTCTGCTCGGTGCGGCTCGACAGGTCCTGGTTGCCGGTCGCGATCTCGGTGCTCGCGGTGCCGATGCTGTCGGTCGAGCTGCGCACCTGCACGAGCGTCGAGCGCATCGAATCGACCATGCGCTTCAGGCCGTCGAGCAGGCTGCCCTGCGGCGCGCTGCCGAGGTCGATCGCGAGGTTGCCGCTGGCCACGTCGGCCATGGCGTCCATCGCCTTCTGCGGGTCGCCGCCGAGTTGCGCGAACACGCTGCGCTTGACGCTCCACGACAGCGCGACGATCGCCAGCAGCACGGCCAGCCCGGTCAGGAGCTGCTTGACCATGGCGGCGCGCACCTGCGCGTCGACGTCGTCCATGTACAGGCCCGAGCCGATGAACCAGTTCCAGCCCGGAACCCCCATCGCGAACTGCAGCTTCGGCACCGGCGCGGTGGTGCCGGGGCGCGGGAACTGGGTCTCGACGAAGGTCGTGCCGTCCTTGCTGGCGCGCAGGCCGTCGGTCATCGCCTTCAGGATGTCCACGCCTTGCTGGTCCTTGACCTTGCCGAGCATCGGCTGGCCCTCCCATTCGGGCTTGAACGGGTGCATCACGCCTTCGGCGTCCATCGTGAAGATGAAGAAGTAGTCGCCCTTGCCCTCGTTGCTGCCGTAGCGGGCCGGGCGCAAGGCCTCGCGCGCGGCCTTTTTCGCGTCGGCCTCGCTCATCGTGCCGGCGGCGGCACGGGCCTGAAACGCGAGCACGATGGATTGCGCCGCCTGCACCGCGGTGCGCAGCGCCGCCTGCTTGCCCTGGATGATCTCGTTGCGGGTCTGCCAGACCGCGCTGACGCAGACGACCGCGATGCCGAGCACGGCGCTGAGCATCAGCAGGCCGATTTTTCGATTGAAGCTGAGTGTGTTGAACATGGTGATGTCGATGCGCGGCTCTCGGCGCGGCCGGACAGAGGGATGGAGGCCGCGAGCGCGGGGGATGCACTCTCTATCGACCGGCACCGGTCAACCTTGAGACACGATGCGCGGCGCGGTTCGCGCCGTCGCGGACCTCCCGGCCTCTTCAGGCCGCGGCGGTCGCGCGGGTCTCGCCGAGCCTGAAGCTGCCGACGGCCTGCGCGAGTTGCCCCGCCTGATCCTTCAGGCTTTGCGCGGCCGCGGCCGACTCCTCGACCAGCGCGGCGTTCTGCTGCGTCATCTGATCGAGCTGCGCGACCGAGGTATTGACCTCGCCGATGCCCTGGCTCTGCTCGCTGGCGGCCGCGCTGATCTCGGCGATGATGTCCGAGACGCGCTGCACCGAGCCGACGATCTCCTTCATCGTGCGACCGGCATCGGCGACGAGCTTCGAGCCGCCCTCGACCTTCTCGACCGAGGCGCCGATCAGCCCCTTGATCTCCTTCGCCGCTTCGGCGCT
>NZ_JBFUKR010000070.1:0-1862 GCF_056400745.1 Rhizobacter sp. P5_A1 | reverse complement strand
AATCGGGATAGGAGCCGATCATCGCTGATCGGGCCCCTCCCACACCACCCGGCATGCGGGTCCGCACCGGGCGGTTCGAGAAGTTGAGGTCAGGAGAATCGCGGGACTCCCAGACAGTCGAAGAAGATGATGGGCAGCACGCGGTTCAGGCCCATGGCGCTGTTGCGCCACCAGCTTCTTGCGTTGCAGGCAATGCGCGCGGCCAGATCCGGCGTCGCGCCCAGCTTGCGCAGCTCGCGGAACATCGTCGTGCCGCGCCGCCATTGCTTGAGCTGGATCGCCCGCAACCGGTGTCGCAACCATTCGTCCAGCTCGCGCATGACCTTCGGGGTCTGCGCCAGCCGGAAGTACGCCTTCCAGCCCGGCACGTAGCTCCGCAGATCCTCGGCGATCTGTTCGAGGCTGCGCCCTCGAGTGCGTCGCGTGAGCTGCCGGATGCGCTCGCGCATCTTGTGCATGGCCTGCTGGGCCACGGCTCGCTTGACTTCCCCTGTCGGGGCGGCCCACAAGCAATACCCCAGGAACTTGCGTCCCCAGACCGATGCCACCGCTGTCTTCGACTCGTTGACCGGCAGCGCCAGCTTCGCGTAGCAGCCGCGCAGCGCCCGCAGCACCCGCTCGCCTGCCTGGCGGCTCCTGACGTAGACGTTGCAGTCGTCCGCGTAGCGCACGAACTTGTGTCCGCGACGCTCCAGCTCCCGATCCACCTCGTCGAGCAGCACGTTGGCCAGCAATGGGCTCAGTGGCCCGCCTTGCGGCGTACCTTCGAACCTCTCGCTGTGCACCCCGTGCGCCAGGATGCCCGCTTGCAGGTAGCGGCGAATGAGCCGCAGCACCCGCTTGTCCGCGATCCGCTTGGCCAGCCGGTCCATCAGGATGTCGTGGTTGACGCGGTCGAAGAATTTCTCCAGGTCCACGTCCACCACGATCCTGTGGCCGGCCTGCACATACTGCTGCGCTTCCATCACCGCTCCATGCGCGCTGCGCCCCGGTCGGAAGCCGTGGTTGTGCTCGCTGAAGGTCGGGTCGATGAGCGGCGTCAGCACCTGCAACATCGCCTGCTGGATCAACCTGTCCACCACGGTCGGTATCCCCAGCTCGCGCACGCCGCCACCCGGCTTGGGGATGCCCACGCGGCGCACCGGATCAGGCCGGTAGCTGCCGTCGAGCAATCTCTCGCGGATGTCGGGCCACGCGCTCTTGAGATAGTCGCCCGTGTCTTGCACCGTGCGTCCATCGACGCCGGCACTTCCCTTGTTGGCCTTGACGCGTTTCCACGCCACCGCCATGTTCTCTCTGGCCAGCGCCCGCCCGAGCAGGTCACTGGCCCCGCAGTCCGTTTGTGCATGCCGCGCCAGCGTTGCTTCATCGCTCACGGCTTCGGGCACGGCTTCACCGCGCCCCGTCCCCGTGCGCCCCGGTTTGCCGGGCTTCTGATGCATTGCACCGCCAAGCGACATGTCTCGTGACTGTCCTTCTCGTTCAGCCCTTCGCCATGGTGTTCGGCCTCGGCGGCCTGCCATTGGCTACTACGGCCTCTGCTGACTTCTCGCTCCGGCTCAGCACCGTCGCCCTTTCAGGCATGAGGCGAGATCTCCCCAGGTAAGAACGCGATCCTTCACCGCACAACCGCCGCATTTACGTCGCCTGGCCCTTGGCCACGAGAGCTTTGCAGTCACTTGCCTGCTCGCCCTGGCCGGCGCCGCCTCGGATGCGGTTCGTGTACCTCGGCTCACGGTTTACGCTCCACGCTTCCTCTCCACGCTCGGTCGCCCTCACGCAGTTGCGCTTCACTTGCCTCGCTGTGGCCAGCTCGGCGGAGGACTTGCACCTCCAAGATCGCGCCCATGCTGGGCGCACAA
>NZ_JBFUKR010000069.1:0-2396 GCF_056400745.1 Rhizobacter sp. P5_A1 | reverse complement strand
GCGTACTTCAGCTCGCCGGTCTTGCCGCGGAAGACGCGGTACGACAGCACCGTGTAGCCGGCGATCGCCGGCACCGAGATGCACACGCCGATCAGGATCACCTTCAGTGCCGCGGGGCTGCTCGCGGCCTGCCAGATCGTCAGCTGGCCGATCACGACGAACGGGTAGATGCTGTAGGCCAGCCCGAGGAAGCCGAGCACGAACACGACGATCAGAAGCACGAACGGCAGCCAGCACACCGCACCGCGCACCGCGCGCGAATGCAGCAACCCGCGCACCGCGAGCAACGCGACGCCGGTCATCAGCGGGATCGCCATCAGCGCGATGATCTCGGGCAGCGCGAACCAGCGTTCGCGCACCACATCGCTGACCCAGGGCGTGGCCATCGAGATCAGCACCAGCCCCAGGACCATCGGCCACCAGGCGATCCGGGCCCACTGAACCGCGCGCTCCTGCAGCTCGCCCTCGGTCTTCATGATCAGCCAGGTCGCGCCCATCAGCACATAGGCCATCGGCAGCGCGGCCGCGATCGCCGCGGCGAACAGCGGGTAGTTCCAGCCGCTGCCGAAGCCGCTGACATAGCGCCCCAGCATCCAGCCCTGCGCGACCGCGGCCAGCGTCGAGCCGGCGAAGAACAGGCGGTCCCAGGTCTGCTTGTGCGTGTCCCTGGCCTTCACGCGGAAGTCGAACGCCACGCCGCGCAGGGTCAGCCCGACCAGCATCAGCGCGACCGGCAGGTAGAGCTCGCCGAGCACGACGCCGTGCGCGCGCGGGAACGCGATCAGCAGGATGCCCACGCCGAGCACGAGCCAGGTCTCGTTGGCATCCCAGAACGGGCCGATCGAGGCGATCATCACGTCCTTCTCGGCGTCGGTCGCGCGGTGCATCAGCATGCCCACGCCGAGGTCGTAGCCGTCGCTGACGACGTAGACGAGCATCGAGACGCCCATCAACGCCATGAAGATGATCGGCAGCGCCGTATCGAAGCTCATCCAATTCATGCCGTTCCCCCCGCAGTGACGATCGGCCTCGCGGCCTCGTCTCTGGCATCCGCTTCGATCGCCTCCTCGGGCTTCTCGGCCAGGTACTTCAGCACCGTCACGTAGGCGACGATCAGCGCGAGGTACAGCGTGATGTACAGCGTCAGCGTCAGGCCGATCATCGGCGAGCTTGCCGTCTTGGAGACCACCTCGGCGGTGCGCAGCAGCCCGTAGACGATGAACGGCTGGCGGCCGATCTCGGTGACGTACCAGCCGGCGACGGTTGCGACCCAGCCGGAGAACGTCATCGCCGCGAACAGCCACAGCAACGCGCGCGGCAATCGCGCGGGCTGCCACCGCGCGCGGCGGTAGCTCCACCAGCCGAACCAGCTCGTCGCGAGCATCAGCAGGCCCATGCCGACCATGACGCGGAAGGCGAAGAACAGCGCCAGCGGCGGCGGGTGCGCATCGCCGAACGAGTTCAGCCCGCGGATCTCGCCGTCCGGGTCGTGCTTCAGGATCAGGCTCGCGCCCCTCGGGATCGCGATCTCGAGGTGGTTCTTGCGCTGCGCCGCGTCGGGGATCGCGAACAGCAGCAGCGGCGCGCCGCGCTCGGTCTCCCAGACGCCCTCCATCGCGGCGATCTTCGCCGGCTGGTGCTCGAGCGTGTTCAGGCCGTGTTCGTCGCCGACGAAGATCTGCACCGGGATCAGCAGCGCCGCGAGCGTGAGGCCGACGCGCAGCACGCGCGGCGCCGAGCGCTGGCCGACGCCGCGCAGCAGCTGCCAGGCCGACAGGCCGGTGATCAGGAACGCGCAGGTCAGCGCCGAGGCGAGCACCATGTGCGTGAAGCGATACGGGAACGAGGGGTTGAAGATCACCTCGACCCAGCTCTTGACGTGGTAGACGCCGTCGATGATCTCGTGCCCGGCGGGGGTCTGCATCCAGGAGTTCAGCGCCAGGATCCAGAACGCCGACAGCGTGGTGCCGAACGCGACGAAGAACGTCGACATCAGGTGCACCCGCTCGCTGACCTTGCCGTGCCCGAACAGCATGATGCCGAGGAAGCCGGCCTCGAGGAAGAACGCGGTCAGCACCTCGTAGCCGAGCAGCGGCCCGGCGATGTTGCCGGCGTGCTCCATGAAGCCGGGCCAGTTGGTGCCGAACTGGAAGCTCATCGTGATGCCGCTGACGACGCCGAGCGCGAAGCTGAGCGCGAACACCTTGGTCCAGAAACGGTAGGCGTCGAGCCAGCCCTGCGCGGCGGCCTTGTCGGGTCCTTGATGTGTCTTCAGCCAGCGCAGCCGGAAGAACAGCAGCAACCAGCCCATGCCGATGCTGATCGTCGGGAACAGGATGTGGAAGGTGATGTTGGCCGCGAACTGCATGCGGGCGAGGATCAGGGGGTCCATCCAT
>NZ_JBFUKR010000068.1:0-2834 GCF_056400745.1 Rhizobacter sp. P5_A1 | reverse complement strand
CTTGTTGCGCGGCAAGGCGCGCCGACACACAACGCGGCCGGTCGCATCGACCGCATGCACCTGCATAACGCGCTTGGCCAGGTCGGCACCGACGCGAACGATTTGGCCTGCAGCCTCGCCTCGTGTAATCTGCTCCACGGACTTCCCCTTTCCACGCTTCAGATTGATGACTTCGAACACCACCAATCTTGGCGCTTCGACGCCGTTGCAGGAATGTGGGAAGTCCCTTCACATTCCCATCGAGCGGACCAACTCCGGGCTACGCCCTCCGTTGTCCGCTCATGTCAAACGTTAGCCGTCAATTGCATTGCTCTGTCATGCCGTCGCGCGTCCCTTCACTTCAGTTCGGCTCGCCTTGCGATCGGCGCGGCCCGGTGAAGGCGTGTCCGCTGTCGGCAGCATCGCTGGCGAGATCGATTCTCCAGCTATCTCTGCTGGCCGGGCGTCTCCAGTTCTTGCGGGCCCATTGGCAACAGCAATGAGCCCTTGTCTGCTGTCCGATACGTCGCTGGTAGCGTCTGTCGTATCGTCGCGGTCTGGGGGAGCACAAGCCTGCAAGGTCGGCTTCCTCCGTACCTTGGCGTGCCGTACACCGTCGGCTAACCATTCGGTCAAGCGGACGGCCTAAAGGCCGCCGCTTACCTCAAACGTTAGGCCCTGGTCGCGAATGCCTCGCTCTTCCCGATCACATAGCCCTTCGTGGTCGCGCGCGTCAGCGTTTCAAAAGCGCACCAGCGCATGAGTCGTCTTTGGCAACACTGCGTCGGTTATGCCTTCGGTCCGCGTCGGGCATCTGCTTCACGGTCCGCGCGGGCTGTCCGTCCCGCTTCGCTGGCGGCCAGCGCACGGGCTTCTGCGTATCGAGGCTTTGGTGGTCTGGTGAGTTCGCACCGCCAAGGCACCGTTCCCGGTCCTTCGCGGTTGGGCATCGCTGGTCCCAGTCGTGCCAGATTGATCGGTCGCACCGTTTCGCGTAAGGTCGGCGCCGTGCGCTCCATTCCTAACCCGAACACAAATGCGAAGTCTCCACACGCCTTCGTCGAGCGCCTGGCCTTTCGAGCTATGCCTTCGTTTCGGTCTGCTTCCTCGCTCTGCCAGTTGGCGCCTTCGGTCATCGTCGCTGGCCTAACCATTCCATCGAGCGGACTGCCTTCGGCAGCCGCTCATGTCAAACGTTAGCCGTCAATTGCATTGCTCTGTCATGCCGTCGCGCGTCCCTTCACTTCAGTTCGGCTCGCCTTGCGATCGGTGCGGCCCGGTGAAGGCGTGTCCGCGGTCGGCAGCATCGCTGGCGAGATCGAGTCTCCAGCTATCTCTGCTGGCCGGGCGTCTCCAGTTCTTGCGGGCCCATTGGCAACAGCAATGAGCCCTTGTCTGCTGTCCGATACGTCGCTGGTAGCGTCTGTCGTATCGTCGCGGTCTGGGAGAGCACAAGCCTGCAAGGTCGGCTTCCTCCGTACCTTGGCGTGCCGTACACCGTCGGCTAACCATTCGGTCAAGCGGACGGCCTAAAGGCCGCCGCTTACCTCAAACGTTAGGCCCGCCATCCCCGAACGGGCAAATCACCACTCCAGAATGGACTCCAAGCAATCACTGAGCAGCGCCGAAGGCGAGAGAGTCTCTGACTCTGACCTCTAGCGCACAAAACGAAGCCCAACCAAAGGAACGCCGTGTCTGTCACTACTACACAAATAATTGTTGGTGCCTATTTCGTAACGCCAGGGGCAAAGTCGCAACTACGCAAAGTCACCGGCACCAGCCAAGACAACAAAGGGAGAACTCGAGTTCACTACGTCGCCAAGAGCGCTCATATTGCAGGTCGAGCATTCGCCCCAGCAGGCACGCTCGCAAATCCGGCACTGGCAGGAACATTTGCCGCGGCTTGCGATCGCGCACTCACTGCAGCCGAAGTTTCCGCGCTTCGCAAAGCAAACATCCTTCTTTCCGGTGAATAGCGCGAACGGGCCTAACCCTTCCATCGAGCGGACACACAACGGCGGGTCACCTTTGCTCGCTTCGGCTACGTTAGTGCCGCCGTTGTGTGCCGCTCATGTCAAACGTTAGGTTGCGCAGGACGCACTGCCTTGTACTATCCGGCCCAGTCATGCTCGGCGCCCCTCCATGAGCGTGTTTCCTGGTTAGTCCGCAGAGGTACACATGCTTCGCTCTGTTCTCGCGGTCTTGGCGGCTGCGTTCGCTTGGGTTGTTGTCGCAACGCTCCTGAACCTCGCCATTCGCCACAGTTGGGCAGAGTACGCTGCAGTCGAGCAATCGATGAGTTTCACGCTCCAAATGCTCTTGCTGCGCCTTCTCGTTGGCGTCGCTGCCTCCTTCGCATCAGGGCTCGCCGGCGTGCTCATCTCGAAAGGGAACAGGAAGCCCATCTATGTTTTCGCGGTCCTGCTTCTCGCGTTGTTCCTGCCGGTTCACTACAGCCTTTGGCCACGCTTTCCCGTTTGGTACCACCTGTTCTTCCTAGCGTCCCTTCTCGTGTTCCCGGTCCTGGGTACCATGAGCCGCCCTCAAGCAATCAGCGGCTCTCAAGTTCCGAAGTGAGCTCCCATATCGTCCTGGCGAGGGCGCAACCTAACCCTTTAGAGGGACTTCCTTCCCTGTCAAGCCGTATTCGTATTCATCGTCGATGACAGTGCGGTGGTTTTGGAAGCGCGCAGTGAGTCGAAGGTCTGAACGAGGAGCAGACTGCCACTCTAGAGACGGCCTTGTTGCACGCGGCAGATGCCGTGAGTCGTGCGGGCCCGGATGCGAACCGCTCGGCGGGGCTCCAATCCAATCGCGTGGCACTCGGGATAGTCGAGTCACGAAGGGTTAGTCGA
>NZ_JBFUKR010000067.1:0-3036 GCF_056400745.1 Rhizobacter sp. P5_A1 | reverse complement strand
GCAAGGCGCGCCGACACACAACGCGGCCGGTCGCATCGACCGCATGCACCTGCATAACGCGCTTGGCCAGGTCGGCACCGACGCGAACGATTTGGCCTGCAGCCTCGCCTCGTGTAATCTGCTCCACGGACTTCCCCTTTCCACGCTTCAGATTGATGACTTCGAACACCACCAATCTTGGCGCTTCGACGCCGTTGCAGGAATGTGGGAAGTCCCTTCACATTCCCATCGAGCGGACGTCTTCCAGCGTGCTTCGCACGCTTCCAGCCGCCGCTCATGTCAAACGTTAGGCCGCAAAACTAACCTAGGTGCCAGCATGCTCTTCCGAAGAACAGCCGAGACCGAAGACCTGGTGGCACTCACTGCTCTGATTCGTGCCGCCTACGCGCCGCATGCGTTGAAGGGGCTCCGCTATTGGGCAACCCACCAGTCCGTCGAGGACACAGCCAGGCGCCTTTCCCGAGGCGTCGGCTTCGTTGGCGAGGTAGATGGAGAACTGATCGCCACCATCACGCTCAGCAAACCCGACCCCGAGTCCAAGGTTCCGCTCCTGCGCGACGAGTACACGTGGTCGTTCGGTCAGTTTGCCGTCGCGCCAGGACATAAGGGCAAGGGCTACGGAAGGCGCATCCACGATGCTGCATTGCAACATGCCGTTCTCGAGGGTTGCCAAGTCATGGCGCTCCACACAGCCGAGCCTGCTACTGAACTGATCGAGATGTACCGGTCCTGGGGCTATGCTCAGGTCGGCACCTGTGACTGGCGACCACACACGAACTTCTTGAGCGTCCTCATGACGAAGCCCCTCGCCCCTCAGGCAACCAGCAATGCGGCCTAACCCATCGTTCGAGCTGACCCGGGAGCTTGTACCGGTTTAGTTGACACTCCGACCTAACGGAGACAGTCAAGATGGGAACACCCGGACCGCAGAAGATCAATAGCTACGGCGACGAGTTCAAGCTACGAGCGGTGCAGCTGAGCAACGAACCAGGCGTGCTGGTCAAGGACGTCGCACAGTCGCTGGGCATCCACCCCTTCATGCTGTCCAAGTGGCGCAAGCAAGTGCGCGACGGCGTGATCAAGGGGAAGGTCCCACCGCTGGACCTGGCTGCTGTGGGCGAGCTGCAGCGGCTGCGCGATCTGGAACAGAAGTACAAACGGCTTCAGATGGAGCACGACATCCTAAAAAAAGCTATCCGGTTTGCCTCGGAACTAAAGGCGAAGTCTTCGCCTTCATCGAAGCAAACCGGCAAGCCTGGTCGCTCGCGTTGATGTGCGACCACTTCGATGTCACCCGCTCGGGCTTCTATGCATGGCGCTCGCGCGAGCCCAGCTTGCGCCAGCTGGAAGACCAACGCCTGACCGAGCGCATCGTTCAGATCCACTCGAAGAGCCTGCACAGCTATGGCAGTCCACGCGTTCGCGATGCCCTTGTCCAGCAGGGCCAGTGCGTCGGCCAACGCCGTGTTGCTCGCCTCATGAGAGGCGCTCACATCCGAGGCAAATGCGCCGGCCAGCATGCGCGCTCCAAGGCAGGCCAGAGACGCTTCTTCAGGAGCATCCCCAATCAGGCCCGCCAGCTCGAGCTCGTCCGCGCAGACCAGGTCTGGGTGGGTGACGTCACCTACCTGCAGGTCAGGGGCCAGTGGCGCTACTTGGCTGTGGTGATGGACAAGTTCTCGCGCCGCGTCCTGGGCTGGAGCCTGGACACGACGCGCGACGTCACCCTCACGCGTGCGGCGCTGTTCCAAGCTCTGCGCAAACGCAATCCTGGCCCGGGCCTGGTCTTCCACAGCGACCGCGGCGTCGAATACGCCGCGCATGGCTACCGCGCGATCATGTCTCGACAGGGCTTCACTCAGAGCATGAACTGGCCTGGTCAGATCAACGACAACGCCCACATGGAATCGTTCTTCCATTCGATGAAAAGCGAGTACATCCACGGCAAGAAGTTCGACACCGACGAGCAGTTGCGGCAGACTGTGCGCAGGTACATCTCGTTCTACAACCACAGCCGGATTCATACGTCGCTGAGCCGTGTGCCCCCGGTCACCTTCGAGCTAACACAGGCCAGGCAATGAGATGTCAACTTTATCGGCACAAGTTCCCTGGCCTTCGGCCAGCCGCTTACCTCAAACGTTAGGCGCCGATATTGTGGCCATGCGGTAATCTTGCTGTAAACCAGGAGTCCAAACCGATGACCATCTCCATCTTCCTGAGCTATCCGAAGCCTTGCTTCGAACGTCAAGCAGTGTTCGTCAGAAAGATCTCTGACTACTTGATGACGCGTGGGTTCGACCCGCGCACACTTGGCGTTACCGACTACGACATGGACGCGCCTTTGACTGCGATACGGCGACTCATGCTGGAGTCAAACGGACTACTTACGATTGCCTTTAGGCGCACCTTCATCGAAAAGGGCACCACTCGCCTTCGCACTGACATTGACACGCTTCGAGAAGAGTCTGTCGACAATCGGTGGCTGACGACTCCGTGGGCACAAATCGAGCCGGCAATGGCCTATCAATTGGGTCTGCCCGTTCTCATACTTCGAGAAAAGGGTGTACTCGCGGACGGAATACTTGAAAGAGGCGTCGTGGGCTTGTATATGCCAGAGTTTGATCTCGAGCCAGCCATCATTGATGACTATCTCCAATCAGCGGAGTGGAAGGGGATGATCGGCAAGTGGGAGGGATATGTCCGATCCGTCGTCAATCGCAAGGGAAGACCACCCGAGCTCTACTAGAGCAACTCGCGCGATTTGGGTTGCAACGGCGCCTAACCCTTTACAGGGACTTCCAAAGTAGTCAACGCATTTTTGATCTTGTCGATGAGTCGACGTGGCTGCGAAGCCTGGCTGAGACAGAGAACAGACTGCCACTCTACAGACGGCCTTGTTGCATCGAGCGCGTGGTGCGCCCAGCGATGCGGACCCAGATGCGAACCGCTCGGCGGGGCTCCATTCCTATCGCGTGGACCTCGAGATCATCGAGACCACCCAGGGTTAGTCGAGCTTGCCCCGAGCTTGCCCGCCGC
>NZ_JBFUKR010000066.1:0-3100 GCF_056400745.1 Rhizobacter sp. P5_A1 | reverse complement strand
GAACTGGAAGCTCATCGTGATGCCGCTGACGACGCCGAGCGCGAAGCTGAGCGCGAACACCTTGGTCCAGAAACGGTAGGCGTCGAGCCAGCCCTGCGCGGCGGCCTTGTCGGGTCCTTGATGTGTCTTCAGCCAGCGCAGCCGGAAGAACAGCAGCAACCAGCCCATGCCGATGCTGATCGTCGGGAACAGGATGTGGAAGGTGATGTTGGCCGCGAACTGCATGCGGGCGAGGATCAGGGGGTCCATCGTCGTCGTTGCCTCTCGGTTTGACGCAGCCGCGCGCTCAGCGCTTGGCCGCCGGCGCGGCCGCGCGGCCGGTGAATTGAAGCACCTTCTGCACCTTCGCGCCCATCTTCATCAGGCGCGACAGGGTCTGCGGATCGATGCGCTGCACGTCGTCGAACCAGGTCGTCGTCAGCTCGATCAGGTCGTGCATGCCGCGCATGCGTTCGAGCGCGATCCGGTCTTCGTCGGTCGCGGGCTGCTCGAGCAGCGCATTGCGCAGCATCGACAGCGTCGGCTCGATCTCGCGCCGGCGCCGCTCCTCGGCGAGGGTGCGGAAGATCTCCCAGGCGTCGCTCGGCGCGTCGAAGTACTCGCGCCGGTCGCCTGGCTGGTGGCGCAGGTTCACGAGCCGCCACGATTGCAGTTCCTTCAGCCCCATGCTGACATTGGAGCGCGAGAACTCGAGCCGCTCGGCGATGTCGTCGGCGTTCAGCGGCTCCGGCGAGACGAAGATCAACGCGTAGATCTGCCCGACCGTGCGGTTGATGCCCCAGCGGCTGCCCATTTCGCCGAAATGGGAGACGAAGCTGCGGACGAGCGGGGAGAGCGGTGTCATCGGTCGGGTGCCTTCGAGCGTCGGTTGTCGAAATTCTATTGAAATTTCAGTAATTACTGAAAACTGAGGAACCCTTCCGTCAGCAGGGCGGGCCGGATGGCGCGCTTCTTCGCGCCGCGCGGACGCATGCTCGGGGGCCCCGTCGGCACGGCGGCAGCGATGACAATCGAACTTTCCACGAAACAGGGTGATGGCTTCCGGGCGCAGGTCCGAGGCCGGCGAACCCGCGCACGTTCCGCATGATCACGTACCGAATCGACATCCCCGATCCCCATGCACACCTGTTCCGCGTCACGCTGCGCGTCACCGACCCGGTGCCCGAGCAGCGGTTGAGCCTGCCGGCCTGGATTCCCGGCAGCTACCTGGTGCGCGAATTCGCGCGCCACCTGTCGGCGCTCGACGCGAACCAGGGCACCCGGCCGGTACCGCTGCAGCAGCTCGACAAGGCGACCTGGCTGGCGCGTTGCGACGGCCGCACGGCGCTGACGGTCAGCTACCTCGTCTACGCTTTCGATCCTTCGGTGCGCACCGCCTTCGTCGACGGCCAGCGCGGCTTCTTCAACGGCACCTCGCTGTGCCTGCGCGTCGAAGGCCGCGAGGCCGAAGCGCACGGCCTCGAGCTGCGCACGCTGCCGGCCGGCTGGCAGGTCGCGACGGCGCTGCGCCCGGTCAAGGTCGACACCGCGGGCCGCGGTCGCTACGAGGCGGCCGACTACGACGAGCTCGTCGACCACCCCGTCGAACTCGGCCGCTTCTGGCGCGGCCGCTTCGAGGCGCACGGCGTCGCGCACGAGTATGTCGTCGCCGGCGCGCTGCCCGATTTCGACGGCGCCCGGCTGCTCGCCGACGCGAAGCGCATCTGCGAGGCGCAGATCGCGTTCTGGCACGGCACGCCGGCGCGCAAAGGGAGCAGCGCGTCGCGCAAGCCGCCGTTCCAGCGCTACGTGTTCCTGCACAACCTGGTCGACGAAGGCCACGGCGGGCTCGAGCACCGCGCGAGCACCGCGCTGATCTCGCCGCGGCGCGACATGCCGCAGCTCGGCCGGCCCGAGACCAGCGACGGCTACGCGAACCTGCTGGGCCTGATCAGCCACGAGTACTTCCACACCTGGAATGTCAAGCGCCTGCGGCCGGCCGAGTTCACGCGCTACGACTACACGCGCGAGAACTACACCGAGCTGCTCTGGTTCTTCGAGGGCTTCACCTCGTACTACGACGACCTGTTCCTGGTGCGCACCGGCCTGATCGACACGGCACGCTACCTGCGCTTGGTCGCGCGCACCGTCAGCGGCGTGCTGTCGATGCCGGGGCGCAAGGTGCAGAGCGTCGCGCAATCGAGCTTCGACGCCTGGGTCAAGTACTACCGCAGCGACGAGAACACGCCGAACTCGACGATCAGCTACTACACCAAGGGCGCGCTGGTCGCACTCGCGCTCGACCTGAGCCTGCGCGCCGAGGGCCGCGGCACGCTCGACGACGTGATGCGCGCCCTCTGGGCTGCGAGCGCCGGCGGGCCGATCGCCGAGGCCGACATCGCCGCAGCGCTGCAGCAGGTCGGCGGCCGGCCGTATGCGAAGGAGCTCGCCGCGTGGGTGCACGGCACCGACGACCTGCCGCTGCAGGCGCTGCTCGAAGGCAGCGGCGTCGACTGGGCCGGCGAGCCGGCGACGCTGGCGCAGCGCCTCGGCCTGCGCGTCAGCGAAGGCGCGCTGACCGGCGTGAAAGTCACCCAGGTGCTGCGCGGTGGCGCCGCCGAACGCTGCGGCCTGTCGGCCGGCGACGAACTGCTCGCGGTCGCCGGCTGGCGCGTGCGCCGCCTCGACGACGCGCTGCGCGTGCTGACGGCCCGCAGCGCCGCGCCGCTGCTGGTCGCGCGCGACCAGCGCGTGCTGACGCTCGCGCTCGCGCTGCCGGCCGACGCCGCGCCGGGCGCTGGCGGCGGCGCGATCGTGCTGAAGGCGGCAGCGGTCCCGGCCAAGGCCGCCGCCGCGTTGCGCAAGGCATGGCTCGCCGGCTGACGCTGCTGTTCGGCGCGGCGCCGCGCCGCGGGCGCCGCGCCGCGTGGCTCGCGCTCGTGATCGGCGTGATCGGCGTGCACGGTTGCGTGACCCTGGACCTCGCCGAGCGGATGCGCGGCATCGGCGCCGATCTGGCGCTGCCGCCGCGCATCGAGGTCGCCTATGTTCGCGAGATGGCGCTCAGCGCGCCGCCGCCGACCGCCGCGCCGGCAGCGCCAGCGCCGCCGCCGGCCGCGCC
>NZ_JBFUKR010000065.1:0-3774 GCF_056400745.1 Rhizobacter sp. P5_A1 | reverse complement strand
GCGCGGCAGCGGGCGCGGTCGCGCTGCCGACCCCCGAGCAGCGCCAGCGCCTGCTCGACGCCGTCAAGGACGACCCCGAGCAACTCGAGCGCCGCAAGCGCTTCCTCGAAGCGCTCGACCGCGGCGACGCCGCCGCGCTGCAACGCTGGCAGCAGATGGCGGCGCGCCGCGGCGAAGGCAGCGGGCCGGCGCGATGAGCTTGCCTCTGCGAGTCTCTGCGTCCTCCGCGCCTGCGCGGTGAGGGAGCCGACATGAGTCCGTCCAAGCCGTTCATCGAACGCCCGGTGGCGACCTCGCTGCTGATGCTGGCGATCGTGCTCGCCGGGCTGGTCGGCTTCAGGTTCCTGCCGCTGTCGGCGCTGCCGCAGGTCGACTACCCGACGATCCAGGTGCAGACGCTCTACCCCGGCGCCAGCCCCGAGGTGATGAGCAACACCGTCACCGCGCCGCTCGAGCGCCAGTTCGGCCAGATGGCCGGGCTCGACCGCATGAGCTCGACGAGCGCGGCCGGCGTCTCGATCATCACCCTGCAGTTCACGCTCGGCCAGACGCTCGATGTCGCCGAGCAGGAGGTGCAGGCCGCGATCAACGCCGGCGGCTCGCTGCTGCCGGCCGACCTGCCGGCGCCGCCGGTCTACGCGAAGGTCAACCCGGCCGACGCGCCGGTGCTGACGCTCGCGATCAGCGCCGACTCGCTGCCGCTGACCGAGGTGCAGAACCTCGTCAACACGCGCCTCGCGCAGAAGATCAGCCAGGTCTCGGGCGTCGGCCTCGTGTCGCTGAGCGGCGGCCAGCGGCCCGCGATGCGCATCCAGGCCGACACCCGCGCGCTGGCCGCGAACGGCATCGGCCTGGACACGCTGCGCACCGCGATCACGTCCGCGAACTCGAACGGCGCGAAGGGCAGCTTCGACGGCCCGAAGCGCGCCTACACGATCAACGCGAACGACCAGCTGCTGACCGTCGACGACTACAAGAACCTGATCGTCTCGTACAAGAACGGCGCGCCGATCCGCATGATCGATGTCGCGCGCGTCGTCGACAGCGCCGAGAACACGCAGCTCGGCGCCTGGGCCGGGATCGGCTGCGGCAGCGCCGCGTCGCAGCCGGCGGCCGATTGCCTGCGCCCGGCGATCATCCTGAACGTGCAGCGCCAGCCCGGCGCGAACGTGATCGCGACCGTCGATGCGATCAAGAAGCGCCTGCCCGAGCTGCAGGCCGGGCTGCCGGCGGCACTGAAGATCGATGTGCTCAGCGACCGCACCGCCGGCATTCGCGCGTCGGTCGAGCATGTCGAGATGGAGCTGGTGCTCGCGGTCGTGCTGGTCGTGCTGGTGATCTTCGCGTTCCTCGGCAGCCTGCGCGCGACCGTGATCGCGAGCATCGCGGTGCCGATCTCGCTGATCGGCAGCTTCGGGCTGATGTACCTGCTCGGCTACAGCCTGAACAACCTGAGCCTGATGTCGCTGACGATCGCGACCGGCTTCGTCGTCGACGATGCGATCGTGATGATCGAGAACATCGCGCGCTACATCGAGGCCGGCGAGCACCCGATGGCCGCGGCACTGAAGGGTGCGACGCAGATCGGTTTCACGATCATCTCGCTGACGGTCTCGCTGATCGCGGTGCTGATCCCGCTGCTGTTCATGGGCGACGTGGTCGGGCGCCTGTTCCGCGAGTTCGCGGTGACGCTCGGCGTCACGATCCTGATCTCGGCGGTCGTCTCGCTGACGCTGGTGCCGATGATGTCCGCGCGCTGGCTCGCGCCGCACCGGGACGAAGCGCCGAAGAACCGGCTCGCGGCACGCGCGCAATCCTTCTTCCACGGCGTGATGACGCGCTACGACCGCGGCCTGCACTGGGTCATCGCGCACCAGGCGCTGACGCTCGTCATCGCGCTGCTGACACTGGTTCTGACGGTGCTGCTGTACCTGACGATCCCGAAGGGCCTGTTCCCGACCCAGGACACCGGCCAGCTGCAGGCCCGCATGCAGGCCGCGCAGGACGTCTCGTACGAGCGCATGGCGCAGCTGCAGCAAGCGACCGCGCGCGCGCTGCTGCAGGATCCGGCGGTCGACAGCCTGAGCTCGTTCGTCGGCGTCGATGCCGCGAACAACACGATGCTGCACACCGGCAGCATGCTGATCAACCTTCAGCCGAGTCACGGCAACCAGCAGGACGTGATGACGCGGCTGCGCGAGCGCGCACAGCAGGTCGCCGGCGTGACGCTGTACCTGCAGCCGACGCAGGACCTGACGATCGACGCCGAGACCGGGCCGACCGAGTTCCGCGTCTCGCTCGAAGGCGTCGACGGCGCGACGATCACGCAGTGGATGACGAAGCTGGTCGCGCAGCTGCAGACCGCGCCCGAGGTGCGCAACGTCGGCAGCGACGCCGGCGCGCAGGGTCTCGCGGCCTACATCAACGTGAACCGCGACACCGCGTCGCGCCTGTCGATCACCGCCAGCTCGGTCGACGACGCGCTGTACAGCGCGTTCGGCCAGCGCATCGTCTCGACGATCTTCACCGAGACGAACCAGTACCGCGTGATCCTCGAGGCGCGCCCCGGGCTGCTGACGAACGCGCAGTCGCTCGGCGACCTGAACCTGATCGCCGGCGGCGGCACCGCGACGCCGCTGTCGGCGGTCGCCAGCATCGTCGAGCAGCCGGCGCCGCTGCAGATCACGCACGTCGCGCAGTACCCGGCGAGCACGCTGAACTTCGACACCGCACCCGGCGTCTCGCTCGGCCACGCGGTCGACGCGATCCGCCAGGCCGCGAAAGACATCGGCCTGCCGGGCAGCGTGACGATGACGTTTCTCGGCGCGTCGGGCGCGTACGAGAAGTCGCTCACGAACCAGCTCTGGCTGATCCTCGCCGCGGTGGTCTGCGTCTACATCGTCCTCGGCGTGCTGTACGAGAGCTACGTGCACCCGCTGACGATCCTGTCGACGCTGCCGTCGGCCGGCGTCGGCGCGCTGCTCGCGCTGATCGTCACCGGCAACGACCTCGGCGTGATCGGCATCATCGGCATCATCCTGCTGATCGGCATCGTCAAGAAGAACGCGATCATGATGATCGACTTCGCGATCGACGCCGAGCGCGAGCAGGGCATGAGCCCGCGCGACGCGATCCACCAGGCCGCGCTGCTGCGCTTCCGGCCGATCCTGATGACGACCTTGGCCGCGCTCGGCGCGGCGCTGCCGCTGATGTTCAGCTGGGGCGACGGCGCCGAGCTGCGCCGGCCGCTCGGCCTCGCGATCTTCGGCGGCCTGATCGTCAGCCAGCTGCTGACCCTGTTCACGACGCCGGTGATCTACCTCGCGTTCGATCGGCTCGGCCGGCGCCTGCGCGGGCCGCGTTCGCCGCAGGGCGATGATGCGATCGAGGAGACGCCGGCATGAGACGGCTTGCGCGTCGCGGCAGGCGGCACCCGCTGGCGGCTCATGCTGTGGCGGTCGATGCTGCGCATCGACTCCGTTCCGGTGCTCGGTCCGAGGTCGCGCCGCCGAACTCGCTTCGTTCGCTGCGCTCACTGCGCTCAAACAGCCGCGGCGAGTCAGACCACGAAGCGCGCTGGCGCGCGCCGACCTCGGCCCTGTGCTCCTCACCGCCACAGAAATCGCCGCCAGCGGGTGCCGCCTGCCGCGACGCGCAAGCCGTCTCATGCCGGCGTCTCCTCGATCGCATCATCGCCCTGCGGCGAACGCGGCCCGCGCAGGCGCCGGCCGAGCCGATCGAACGCGAGGTAGATCACCGGCGTCGTGAACAGGG
>NZ_JBFUKR010000064.1:0-3831 GCF_056400745.1 Rhizobacter sp. P5_A1 | reverse complement strand
GCCTGGTGATCCCGACGGGCTACTCGTTCAACCTCGACGGCACCTCGATCTACCTGACGATGGCGGCGGTGTTCATCGCGCAGGCCACCAACACGCCGATGTCGCTGACCCAGCAGATCACGCTGCTGCTGGTGCTGCTGCTGACCTCCAAGGGCGCGGCGGGCGTGACCGGCAGCGGCTTCATCGTGCTGGCGGCCACGCTCTCGGCGGTCGGCCACGTGCCGGTGGCCGGGCTGGCACTGATCCTGGGCATCGACCGCTTCATGTCGGAGGCGCGCGCGCTCACCAACCTGATCGGCAACGGCGTGGCCACGATCGTGGTCGCACGGTGGACCGGCGACCTCGACACCGAACGCCTGCACCGCCACCTCGACCATGAATCCACCGCCGAAGCCGATGCGCCGGAGGACGTGCTCGACGCGGCACAGGCACGCATGCCGGTGAGCGCCGCCCGCTGACGCCAGAAGACACGCTGCCACAGCCCCTACGCATGAACAGCGCCGCACCGCCAAGACACCGGATCGTCATCGTCGGCGGTGGCGCCGGTGGCCTTGAATTGGCCACGCGGCTCGGCGATTCGCTGGGCAAGCGCAAGCTCGCCGAGGTCACGCTGATCGACAAGAACCGCACCCATGTCTGGAAGCCCAAGCTGCACGAAATCGCTTCCGGCAGCATGGATCTGAGCGCGCACGAGGTCGACTATCTGGCTCAGGCGCACTGGCATCATTTCCGCTTCCGGATCGGCGAGTTGATGGGGCTGGACCGCGAACGCCGCGAGGTGCGCGTGGCCCCGTATGTCGATGACGAGGGCAGGGAGGTCACTCCCGACCGCGTGTTCGGCTACGACACACTGGTGCTGGCGCTGGGCAGCCTCAGCAATGACTTCGGGACACCCGGCGTTTGCGAACATGCACTGAGGCTCGAGTCGAAGGCGGACGCGCAGCGATTTCATGCACGAATGGTCAACGCCTGCATTCGCGCCCACGCGCAGACCACGCCCTTGCGGCCCGAACAGTTGCATGTGGCGATCATCGGCGCCGGCGCCACCGGCGTCGAACTGGCGGCCGAGCTGCACCGCACGACCCGCGAGGTGGTGGCCTTCGGACTCGACCGGGTCGACGCGGAAAAGGACATTCAGGTCAACGTCATCGAAGCTGCCGATCGCGTGCTGCCGGCGCTGCCCCCGCGTCTGTCGCACGCGACACAGGCGCTGCTGGCCAAGCTCGGTGTCGTGGTCCATACGTCCGCCAAGGTGGCAGAGGTGCTGCCGGACGGCGTGCGATTGGCCGACGGGCGCACCTTGCCCGCCGAACTGGTGGTGTGGGCGGCCGGTGTCAAGGCAGCGGATTTCCTGAAGGACATCGCGGGCCTGGAGACCAATCGCAGCAACCAGATCGTGGTTCGGCCCACGCTTCAGACGACGCGCGACGAGCGCATATTCGCCATCGGCGACTGCGCGGCATGTGCCTGGCCCGAAGCCAATGGCGGCAAGGGTGGATTCGTTCCGCCGCGCGCTCAGGCCGCGCATCAGCAGGCCTCGCACATGGCCGGACAGATTCGGCGCGTCATCGCAGCCCGGCCCCTCGAGCCGTACCGCTATCGCGACTTCGGCTCGCTGGTGTCGCTCGGCGAATTCAGCACCGTGGGGAACATGATGGGCGGTCTGATCGGCGGCAGCCTGATGATCGAGGGCGCGTTCGCCCGCCTGATGTATGTCTCGCTCTACAAGATGCACGAACTGGCGCTGCACGGCCTCTCCAAGGTCGCGCTCGACACCCTGTCGCGCCTGATCACGCGGCGCACCGAGCCGCACGTGAAGCTGCATTGACCGGCCGGTCGCGTTTCAACAGAGGATCAACATGTCGGCTGCTGCACCCCATCCCGCTCAATGGCTGGCCGATCTGATGGCGAGCCAGCGATCGGTGCTCCCATCGCCCGATCCTGCGGAGTCGGCAACGACGTGGGCCGGCTTCTCGGCCCAAGCCTTGGCGCCGTGGCTGCAGGCTGTCGATGCCGCCACGCAGTGGCAGCAGCAGGCGGTCCGGCAGATGACGTCGCCATGGGCCGGCGCAAAGCCCGACGACCGCCGATTTGCCGGTGAAGCGTGGCAGCAGGGGCCGCTCTTCGACGCACTGGCGCGTGCGTATCTGAACCAGTCGGCGCTCGTTCAGAAGACGCTGGCCGCGGCGCCGCTGGACCAGCGCAGCAAGGCGCAATGGGCCTTCGTGTTGCGGCAGGTGGTCGATGCCCTCAGTCCTGCCAACGCACTCATCACCAACCCCGAAGCGCTCCGGACCGCGGCGGAGTCCGGGGGCGCCAGCCTGGCCGAAGGCATGAGGCTGTTCGTGCAGGATCTCGCCAAGGGCCGCGTCTCGATGACCGACGACACGGCGTTCGAGGTCGGCCGCAACGTGGCGACCACGCCCGGGGACGTCGTGTTCGAGAACGAGCTGATGCAGCTCATTCAATACACGCCGGCCACGGCGCGCGTGCACAAGCGGCCGCTGCTGATCGTGCCGCCGTGCATCAACAAGTTCTACATCCTCGATCTGCAGCCCGACAACTCCTTCGTCGGTCACGCGGTTGCGCAGGGCCACACGGTGTTCCTCGTGTCGTGGCGCAACATCGGCCCGGAACAGCAGCGACTCTGCTGGGACGACTACCTCGAACAAGGCGTGATGCAGGCGATCGAGGTGTCGCTTTCGATCGGCGGCGCGGACAAGGTCAACACCCTGGGCTTCTGCGTCGGCGGCACGCTGCTCGCGAGCGCGCTGGCCGTCATGGCGGCGAAGAAGCGAGACAAGGTCGCGAGCATGACCTTGCTCACGACGATGCTCGACTTCGCCGACACCGGTGAACTGGGCCTGCTCGTGTCCGAACAGTCGGTCGCCTCGCGTGAGGCCGCCATCAGCCAGGGTGGCGTGATGAAAGGCAAGGAGCTGGCGCAGGTGTTCGCCGCGTTGCGTGCCAACGACTTGATCTGGCCCTACGTCGTCAGCGGTTATCTGAAGGGCAAGGCACCGGCGGCCTTCGATCTGCTGTTCTGGAACGCAGACGACTCGAACCTGCCGGGCCCGATGTTCTGCTGGTACCTGCGCAACACCTACCTTGAAAACAAGCTGCGCGAGCCCGGGGCGACCGTTCAGTGCGGCGTCCCCGTGGACCTCGGCGGGATCGACGTGCCGGCATTCCTCTATGCCTCGCGAGAAGACCACATCGTTCCGTGGCAGACGGCCTACGCGAGCACGCAACTGCTCGGCGGCGACGTCACCTTCGTGCTCGGCGGCAGCGGCCACATCGCCGGCGTGATCAACCCGCCGGCCAAGAAGAAGCGCAATCACTGGGTCGGCGACGTCAAGCCTGATGCGGGCGACTGGCTCGCAGACGCCAGCGACGTGCCCGGCAGCTGGTGGCCGCTGTGGATCGAATGGTTGCACGCGCATGCAGGCCCGATGGTTGCCGCACCGAAGTCGCCCGGCAGTCGCAAGCACTCGCCGATCGAACCCGCGCCCGGGAGCTATGTGAAGGCCAAGGCGCCGTAGCACCCGAGATTCATTTTTGACAGACCCGTTTGACTCAAAAGGAGAATCCCATGACCACCGATATCGTGATCGTCGCCGCCGCCCGCACTGCTGTTGGCAAGTTCGGCGGCACGCTGGCCAAGACGCCGGCGCCCGAGCTCGGCGCGGCCGTCGTCGCCGACCTGCTGCGCCGCGCGAACCTCAGCCCCGACCAGATCAACGAACTGATCCTGGGCCAGGTGCTGACCGCCGGCTCGGGCCAGAACCCGGCGCGCCAGACCGTGATCAAGGCCGGGCTGCCGCAGAGCGT
>NZ_JBFUKR010000063.1:0-3838 GCF_056400745.1 Rhizobacter sp. P5_A1 | reverse complement strand
GTTGATGTCGTCCATCGTCGCGACCACCTGCGAGACCACCGCGCCGCCACGGGCGGCCACTTCGGCGGCCGAGCTCGCGAGCTGGTTCGCCTGGCGCGCCGAGTCGGCCGACTGCTTCACGGTGCCGGTCAGCTGCTCCATCGACGAGGCCGCCTGCTGCAGGTTCGACGCGGTCTGCTCGGTGCGGCTGGACAGGTCCTGGTTGCCGGTCGCGATCTCGGTGCTCGCGGTGCCGATGCTGTCGGTCGAAGCGCGCACGCTCGCGACCATCGTCTGCAGGCTCGCGGTCATCGCGCCGAGCGAGCGCATCAGGCCGGCGATCTCGTCGCGGCCCTGCACCTCGACGCGCTGCGACAGGTTGCCGCGCGCGACGGCGTCGGCCAGCACCGTGGCCCGCGCGACCGGCCCGGTGATCGAGCGCGTGAGCCGCCACGCGAACACGGCGCCGATCAGCAGCGCGACGGCGCCGATCAGCAGCATCTGCGTGCGGCCGCGCGCGGCATCGCTCGCGATGGTCTGCGCGGCGGTATCGATGGTCTTGCGCTGGAAGTCGAGGTAGGCCTGCATCTGCTGCACATAGGTCGCCGAGACCGACAGGAACCGGCTCTCGAACAGGCTGTTGGCCTCCTCGGGCTTGCCTTCGCGCTTGAGCGCCATGACCCCGTCGCGCGCGACGAGGTAGGCCTTGCGGGCCTCGACCACCGCGGCCATCAGCTTGGCCTCGTCATCGCCGCTGCTCAGCGCTTCGAGCGCCTTCATGATCTCGGTGCCGCGCAGGGTCGACGACTTTGCGTCGGGCGCGAACAGCGTCTCGAGGCTCGGGTCGGCGCTCTTCGCGATCGCGGTGGTGCGGCGCACGCCGACCGCGATGTTGCGGAACCACTCCTCGGCCAGGCGTTCCTTGGCGAGCGGCGTGTCCATCATGCGGCGCGTCTCGTCGGCCACGTCGGACAGGCGCAGCAGGCCGATCAGCAGCATCAGCGCGAGCAGCGCGAGCGTCAGGGCGAAGCCGCCGCCGAGGCGGGTGCCGATTCGAAAGTCATGCAGTTTCATGGGGCGGGTCAGAAGAGGGGGAAGGATGGAGGCGGCGCGAGCGAACCGACGGCGGCGATCAGAAGGTTTCCCACTCGTTCGTCGTCGCGACGCTGGCGGCGACGACGCTGACGGCCGGCGCGACCACGGGCTTGCTCGGCGCGACCGGCTGGGTCAGCGTCGGAATCCGGCTGGCGGCCGGCGGACGGGGCGCCGGCGCGGTGGGTTTGGGCGGCGCCGCTCGCGGGCGAGCCATGGCGGCCGGTGCGGTGGCGTCGGTCAGCTGGAACGTGGCGATCACCGTCGACAAGCGCGCGGCCTGCTCGCGCAGGCTCTCGGCCGCTGCGGCCGACTCCTCGACCAGCGCGGCGTTCTGCTGCGTCATCTGATCGAGCTGCGCAACCGAGGTGTTGACCTCGGAGATGCCCTGGCTCTGCTCGGCCGAGGCCGCGGTGATCTCGCCGATGATGTCGGAGACGCGCTGCACCGACGCAACGATCTCGGTCATCGTGCGGCCCGCGTCCGCGACGAGCTTCGAGCCGCCTTGCACCTTCTCGACCGAGGCGCCGATCAGTCCCTTGATCTCCTTCGCCGCTTCGGCGCTGCGCTGCGCGAGCGAACGCACCTCGCTGGCGACGACCGCGAAGCCGCGGCCCTGTTCGCCGGCGCGTGCCGCTTCGACTGCCGCATTCAGCGCGAGGATGTTGGTCTGGAACGCGATGCCGTCGATCACGCCGATGATGTCGGCGATCTTCTTCGAGCTCGCGTTGATGTCGTCCATCGTCGCGACGACCTGCGAGACCACCGCGCCGCCGCGTGCGGCCACTTCGGCGGCCGAGCTCGCGAGCTGGTTCGCCTGGCGCGCCGAGTCGGCCGACTGCTTCACGGTGCCGGTCAGCTGCTCCATCGACGAGGCCGCCTGCTGCAGGTTCGACGCGGTCTGCTCGGTACGGCTCGACAGGTCCTGGTTGCCGGTCGCGATCTCGGCGCTGGCGGTGCCGATCGACTCGGTGGCCTGCCGCACGGTCTGGATCGAGCCGCGCAGCTGGCCCACCATGCTGCCGAGCGCGCGCAGCAGGTCGCCGACCTCGTCGGGTTCGGTGCTCGTGGGCTGCGTGTCGAGCCGGCCCTCGGCGACACGCGCCGCGGCAACGGCGCCGGCGTTGACGTTGGCGACGATGCGGCGCTGCGTGAACCACGAGAACGCGAGCGCGCCGATCACCGCGAGCAGCCCGACACCGCCGAGCGCGGCGCTGCCGACGCGTGCGGTCGACTCGAGCTGTTGCGTCACCTCGGTGGCGCGCTGCGAGACGCGCTCGATCACCGCGACGAGCGTCGTGTTCATCGCCTTGAAATCGCTGTCGGCCGACTGCAGCGCGGCCACGCCGGTGTTCGGATCGACCGACGACAGGTCGATCGCGCCGTCCGCGGTCTTGCGGTAGCGCGCGATCTGCGTCACGAAGCTGCCCAGATTGCTGCGCACCGCGTCGTCGGTCGAGGCCTCGGCGGCCTGGGTCGCCTCGGTCGCGATCGCCGCGAGCTTGCCGCCCTGCTGCTCGCGCGCCGCCTTGATCGCCTTCTCGTCGAGCGAGGCGGCGATCGTCACGGTGCGGTACAGCTGCGTGTGCAGTTCGCTGAGCTGCGACTGCACGGCCGCCACCTTCGCGAACGCGCCGAGCACCTGCTTGTGCGCGACCTCGCTGCGCTGCTGGTAGGCGTTCAGCACCCAGATCGAGGTGCCGAGCGTCAGCGCGAGCATCGCGCCGGTGACGGCCGGTGCCAGCATCAATTTCATGCGCAGTTTCATCGTGGTGTCCGGTTCGGTGCGAAGGAGAGGAGGGCTGCGGCCTACTTGTAGATGCCGCCGCAGACGACGCCGTCGTCGAGCTTCTCGCAGTACATGCTCTTCGGCTCGATCTTCTTCGTCACCGGGTTCGTGAACTTGTAGTCCTGCCAGAACGTCGGCTTGGTCGCGGCGAGTTCGACGCGCTCCTTGACGAAGGCCTTGCCGTCCACGTCCTTCAGGTCGATCAGGTTCTTGCCGATCATCTTTTCGTTCGCGCCGTGCGCACGCACGGTGCCGTCCAGGCCGTAGACCGTCAGGTACAGGTCGCGGTCGCTGAACTGGCCGCCCTTGGTGCTGATCTCGGCGTAGCCCTTTTCCTTGCCGCTGGCCTTGATGAACGCGACGCCCTTCTTGACCATCGCGGTCGCCTCGGCCGCGCTCGCGTTCGCACCGGCGGCGAATGCGCTGCCGGCGCCGGCGCTGACCAGCGCGCTGCACAGGAGGGTGATGACGAGGTGCTTTTGCATGATGTTGTCCTTTCGTTGGCAGGAAGACGGGTCGACTCGCCTACGCGAGGCTCGCCCGGTGTTCGGAAAGCGATTCGAGAGCCGGCGACGCCGCCTCGAGACGGAATGTGGCGACCACATCGGAGAGCCGCGCGGCCTGCTCGCGCAGGCTCTCGGCGGCTGCGGCCGACTGCTCGACCAGCGCGGCGTTCTGCTGCGTCATCTGGTCGAGCTGCGAGACCGAGGTGTTGACCTCGGAGATGCCCTGGCTCTGCTCGGCCGCGGCCGCGGTGATCTCGCCGATGATGTCCGAGACGCGCTGCACCGAGCCGACGATCTCCTTCATCGTGCGACCGGCATCGGCGACGAGCTTCGAGCCGCCCTCGACCTTCTCGACCGAGGCGCCGATCAGCCCCTTGATCTCCTTCGCCGCTTCGGCGCTGCGCTGCGCGAGGCTGCGCACCTCGCTGGCGACGACCGCGAAGCCGCGGCCCTGTTCGCCGGCGCGCGCCGC
>NZ_JBFUKR010000062.1:0-4579 GCF_056400745.1 Rhizobacter sp. P5_A1 | reverse complement strand
AGCGCCGAAGCGGCGAAGGAGATCAAGGGGCTGATCGGCGCCTCGGTCGAGAAGGTCGAGGGCGGCTCGAAGCTCGTCGCCGATGCCGGTCGCACGATGAAGGAGATCGTCGGCTCGGTGCAGCGCGTCTCGGACATCATCGCCGAGATCAGCGCGGCCGCCAGCGAGCAGAGCCAGGGCATCGGCGAGGTCAATACCTCGGTCGCGCAGCTCGATCAGATGACGCAGCAGAACGCCGCGCTGGTCGAGCAGTCGGCCGCCGCGGCCGAGAGCCTGCGCGAGCAGGCGGCGCGGCTCGCGAGCGTCGTCAGCACGTTCCGCCTCGGCGACACGCGCCCGGCCGCCTGAGGCTACGCCCCGAGCACCAGCCGCAGCACCTCGGCACGCCGGCTTTCGCTCAGCGGCGCGATCTGACCATTGCTCAAACGCACGCCGAGCTCGCCGGCGTCGCCGCGCGGCGGCGGGATGATCGCCTGCATGCGCCGGCGATTCACGAGCGCACGACGATGCGTGCGGATGAAGCCGTGCTCCTTCAGCCGGGCTTCCGTCTCGGCGAGCGTCTGGCGCAGCAACCGCACCTCGGCGCCGACATGCAGCGCGACGTAATTGCCCTGCGCCTCGACCCAGTCGACCTCGTCGGCGCGCACCAGCAGATCGCCTTGCGTCGCGGTGCGCACGATGAAGGTCGGCGCTTCCGGCGCCGTGGCCGGCGGCTCGGGTGACCCCGGCTTCGCACGCGCGGCCAGCAGCAGGCGCCACCCGTTCGCGATCACGACGATGAGGACGAAGGTCAGCGCGTCCTTGCGGTACTCGTACAGCAGGCCGTCGACCCACGGACCGAAGTCGTAGCGCCAGCCGGCGAGCGCATAGGCGAGATGTCGCAGCGCGATCATCGTCGTCACGTGGCCGATCGAGAACACCACGCTCGCGCCGAGATAGGCCACGAGCCGCAGCCCGCGACTGCGCACCGACGCGCGCAGGTGTTCGTCGAGCACCAGCACCGGCAGCAGGCACGCCAGCAGGCCGAGCGCGCTGCTGTACTCCCAGATCCACGGCGCGCCCGGCTCGAACGCGACGCCGCGCCGGCTCAGGTCGTTCGCGACCGACACGCTGTTGACGGCGGCCTGCACGACGAGCCAGACCGTCGCGAGCGCGAGCGGGGCACGCCATCCCGCCCGGGCGGTCACGGTGGTGCCCGGGTTCGTCCCGGATTCGGCCAGGTTGGTCACTTTCGGAGCCTGCGGCGGCGCATCCAGGCGATTCTAGGCAGCATGAACCGACGCCAACTCCTCCGATCCGCCGCAGCGCCGCTGCTGGCCGGCCTGCAATCTGCAACGCTCACCCGCGCGCTCGCGGCGCCGGGCCCGGTCCCGCGCGTGCGCCCCGGCGACGCGGCCTGGCCCACCGAGGCGCGCTGGGCCGAGCTCGGCGATCGCGTCGGCGGTCGGCTGCTCAAGCTGTCCGACCCGTTCGCCGCCTGCCGCGCGGCGCCGGCCGGCGCGGCCTGCGACGAGCTCTTCAAGGCGCTGAAGAACCCGCACTTCATCGGCGATTCGCCCAGCCTGACACAGACGCTGGGCTGGGTCGACGCCTGGGTGTCGCGGCCGAGCGTCTACGCAGTGGCCGCGCAGACGAGCGCCGATGTCGTCGCCGCAGTGAACTTCGCCCGGGGGCACCGCCTGCGGCTGGTCGTCAAGGGGGGCGGCCACAGCTACCAGGGCGGCTCGAACGCGGCCGATTCGCTGCTCGTGTGGACGCGCCGGATGCGCGCGATCACGCTGCACGAGGCGTTCGTCGCCGAAGGTTGCGGCGAAGCACCGCAGCCGGCCGTGACGGTCGAGGCCGGGGCGCTCTGGGGGCCGGTCTACGACGCGGTCACGACGCAAGGCGGTCGCTACGTGCAGGGCGGCGGCTGCCTGACGGTGGGCGTGGCCGGGCTGATCCAGAGCGGCGGCTTCGGCAGCTTCTCGAAGGGCTTCGGGCTGGCGTCGGCGAACCTGCTGCAGGCGGAGGTCGTCACGGCCGACGGCGCGGTGCGCACCGCCAACGCCTGCACGAATCCCGAGTTGTTCTGGGGCCTGAAGGGCGGCGGTGGCGGCAGCCTGGGCATCGTCACGCGCCTGACCCTGCGCACGCATGCGTTGCCCGCGTCGATCGGCGCAGTCAACATGACGATCCAGGCGAATTCCGACGCGGCCTACCGGCGCCTGATCGGGCTGGTCCTCGCGCACTACCGCGACCGCCTGATGAATCCGCATTGGGGCGAGCAGATCGTCCTGCAGCACAGCAAGGTGCTGCGGATCGCGATGGTGTTCCAGGGCCTGAGCCGCGGCGAGGCGTCGGCCGTCTGGCAGCCGTTCATCGACGCGGTCGGCGACGCGCCGGGTGACTTCTGCATGACCTCCGCGCCGTTCATCGTCGCGCTGCCTGCGCGCCGCTTCTGGGAACCAGGCATTCTGAAGATGTTGCCCGGCGTGGTGGTCGGCGACAACCGGCCCGGCGCGCCGCCCGGCAACATCATCTGGTCGGGCGACCAGGGCCAGGTCGGCCAGGTGTTGCACGGTTATCAGTCGGCGTGGCTGTCGGCCGCGTTGCTGCAGCCGCAGCAGCACGCGTCGTTGTGCGACGCGCTGTGCGCGGCAACGCGCCACTGGCAGGTCGCCCTGCACGTCAACAAGGGGCTCGCGGGCGCGCCCGAAGCGGCGATCGCCGCGGCGCGCGACACCGCGATGAACCCGGCCGTGCTCGACGCGTTCGCGCTGGTGATCGCCGCGGCGGAAGGGCCGCCGGCCTGTCCCGGCATCGCGGGTCGCGAACCCGACGCACCGAGCGCACGCCGGCGTGCGCAGGCCATCGACGCAGCCATGAGCGAACTGCGCCGCGTGGCGCCGAACCCGGGCTCATACGTGTCGGAGAGCGACTTCTTCGAGGCCGACTGGCAGCGGTCTTTCTGGGGCCCGAACTACCCGCGGCTGCTGGGGGTGAAGCAGCGCTACGACCCCGACGGCCTGTTCTTTGTTCACCACGGCGTCGGCAGCGAACGCTGGAGCGCCGACGGCTTCAGCGCGCCGGGGTGAGCCGCACGCGGCCGAGCCCCGCCAGGGCCTGCGCGGCGGCCCGCGTGCCCTGGTACAGCGCCTCCTCGAAGACCGAGTAGGCCGACAGATCGCTGTGCGCGAAGTGCACGCGCCGCTGCGGCTGGGCAAGCGCGCGCAGTGCGGCGCTGCCGCGCGCGCCCGGCACCGGCACGGCCATCGCATGGCCGTAGCGCATCAGGTCGACCTGCATCAGCTTCGCCGGCAGGTCGGGGTGGACGCGGGCCAGGTCCTGCACGACCGCGCCGGCCCACGCCGACCACGGCTCGACGAGCAGCCGCGCGCGCTGTGCCGCGAGTTGCGCGGGCGTGTCGCCGCCGAGCGCCCAGTACGCGGTCAGCACGGTCGGGCCTGGGATCGAGCGCGTGCTCTGGTGCATCGCGTCGACATAGCCGAGCGTCGGGTTCGGGTGGGTCGGGTCGCAGGCCACGTTGTCCCACGACAGCGGCGCGCCGGGGCGCTCGTCGGGCACGTCGCTCAGGTGCAGGTTCGCGACCAGCCACGGCGCGTGCGGCAGCATCGCGGCCGCTTCGCTCAGCGCGGCGGGCGGCGTCTCCAGCAGCCGCGCGGCGACGAACAGCGGCAGCGCGAGCACGACCTGCGGCGCGCTCCAGCGCTCGGTGCGCTGCGCGGCCGCATGCCACAGATCGACGTCGACGCGCTCGCGGCCCTCGCTGACACGCAGCACGACAGCGCCGGTGTGAGTGCGCCCGTGCAGCGGCGCGGCGAGCTTGCGCGCCAGCCAGGCGTTGCCTTCGGGCCAGGTCAGCACGCCGTCGCGCTCGTCGTTCGAATCGCCGGGCGCATGGAAGCCGTGCCGGCTCGCGAAGTAGTGCAGCCCGGCCCAGGCCGAGACCTGGCGCGCGCCGGCGCCGTAGTCGTCACGGCAGCAGTAGTCGAGGTACCAACGCAGCGCCGGCGCGGTCAGCCCTTGGGCATCGAGCCAGGCGCCGAACGTGATGGCGTCGAGCGCATCGAGCCTCGGGCTCCAGGCACCGCGCGCGGTCGGCATCGCGAACGCGCCGCCGGCGCCGGCCGCGTCGACCGCGGCGCCGAAGCGGCGGTATTGCGCGAGCGTCGGTCCGCGCTCGGCCGCGGGCAGCGCGTCGATCGGCGGCAGCAGGCCGTCGTGCCAGAAGCCGGCGATGTGCAGCCGCTCCTGCGGGCTGTGGCACAGCGTGCGCTCGTCGTAGACCGTCACGCCGCGCTCGCTGCGGCGCACGCCGAGCGCTTCGAGCAGCTCGATGACCTCGAGCGCACGCTCGCCCGGCAGCGGCAGGTAGTGCGCGCCGAGCGGGCAGCGCATCCCGGCGATCGCGTGGCCGCGGCTGTTGCCGCCGGCTTCGTCCTCGAGCTCGAGCAGCCGCACGTCGTCGACGCCGGCACGGTCGAGCGCGCGCGCCGCGGCCAGGCCCGAGACGCCGGCGCCGACGACGATCGCGCCGGCGCGGCGCTGCACCGCGGGCGCCGGCACGCCCCCGGCC
>NZ_JBFUKR010000061.1:0-4721 GCF_056400745.1 Rhizobacter sp. P5_A1 | reverse complement strand
GCGATCGTCATCGGCGTGCTGCTGGGCCACTTCTATCCGCAGACGGGCGAGGCGATGAAGCCGCTCGGCGACGGCTTCATCAAGCTGATCAAGATGATCATCGCGCCGATCATCTTCTGCACGGTCGTCGTCGGCATCGCCGGCATGGAAGACATGAAGAAGGTCGGCAAGACCGGCGGCCTGGCGCTGCTGTACTTCGAGATCGTCAGCAGCGTCGCGCTGGTCGTCGGGCTGCTGATCATCAACCTGGTGCAGCCCGGCACCGGCATGAACATCGACGCGTCGACGCTCGACACCAAGGGCATCGCCGCCTACACCGGGCCGGGCAAGATGACCTCGACGACCGACTTCCTGCTCAACGTGATCCCGAGCACCGTGGTCGACGCGTTCGCGAAGGGCGAGATCCTCCAGGTGCTGCTGTTCGCGGTGATGTTCGGCTTCGCGCTGCACAAGTTCGGCGGCCGCGGCACGCTGGTGTTCGACTTCATCGAGAAGTTCTCGCACGTGCTGTTCGGCATCGTCGGCTACATCATGAAGGTYGCGCCGATCGGCGCGTTCGGCGCGATGGCGTTCACGATCGGCAAGTACGGCGTGGGCTCGCTGGTCTCGCTCGGCGCGCTGATGGCGACCTTCTACGCCACCTGCCTGGTCTTCATCTTCGTCGTGCTCGGCGGCATCGCGCGGTTCAACGGCTTCTCGATCTGGAAGTTCATCAAGTACATCAAGGAAGAGCTGCTGATCGTGCTCGGCACCTCGTCGAGCGAGGCCGCGCTGCCGCGCATGATGGTGAAGATGGAGAACCTGGGCGCGAAGAAGTCGGTCGTCGGCCTGGTGATCCCGACGGGCTACTCGTTCAACCTCGACGGCACCTCGATCTACCTGACGATGGCGGCGGTGTTCATCGCGCAGGCCACCAACACGCCGATGTCGCTGACCCAGCAGATCACGCTGCTGCTGGTGCTGCTGCTGACCTCCAAGGGCGCGGCGGGCGTGACCGGCAGCGGCTTCATCGTGCTGGCGGCCACGCTCTCGGCGGTCGGCCATGTGCCGGTGGCCGGGCTGGCACTGATCCTGGGCATCGACCGCTTCATGTCCGAGGCGCGCGCGCTGACCAACCTGATCGGCAACGGCGTGGCCACGATCGTGGTCGCACGGTGGACCGGCGACCTCGACACCGCCCGGCTCGCGCGCGAGCTCGACAACGTCAGCGGCACCGAATCCGACGAACCCGAAGCGGAGCTCGACCGGAGCACCGCGCACATGCCGGCCACCGCTGGCGCACGTGACGCCTGACCGGCTCATTCATCTCACAAACACGTTCATCACCATGAAGGAGAGACAAAGATGACAGCCAAGCAACGCGTGGTCCTGGTCACCGGCGGCATGGGTGGCCTGGGCGAGACGATCTCGACCAAGATGGTTGATGCGGGCTACAAGGTCGTCGTGACCTATTCGCCCAGGAACACCAAGTCGAAGGAGTGGGTCGCCGGCATGAAGGCGAACGGCTACGACATCACCGCGGTGGCCTGCGACGTCGCCGACTTCGAGTCGTGCACGAAGGCCGTCGCCGAAGTGCAAGGCCAGGTCGGCGCGGTCGACGTGCTCGTCAACAACGCCGGCATCACGCGCGACACCACCTTCAAGAAGATGGACAAGATCAGCTGGGACGCCGTGATGCGCACCAACCTGGACAGCCTGTTCAACATGACCAAGCAGGTCGCCGACGGCATGGTCGAGCGCGGCTGGGGCCGCATCATCAACATCTCGTCGGTGAACGGCAGCAAGGGCGCGTTCGGCCAGACCAACTACTCGGCCGCGAAGGCCGGCGTACACGGCTTCACGAAGGCGCTGGCGCTCGAGGTCGCGAAGAAGAACGTCACCGTCAACACGATCTCGCCGGGGTACATCGGCACGAAGATGGTCACGGCGATCCCGAAGGAAGTGCTCGACTCGAAGATCCTGCCGCAGATCCCGGTCGGCCGGCTGGGCAAGCCCGAAGAGGTCGCCGGGCTGGTGATCTACCTCGCCTCGGAAGAGGCCGCGTTCGTGACGGGCGCGAACATTGCAATCAACGGCGGGCAGCACATGCAGTAGCGCGAACGCGCGGCCCTCGGGCCGTCATCTTCAACCACATCAGGAGTTCGAATGATCAAGGCAGGGATCGACCAGGACGCGATCGTCAAGATGTTCTCGGAGGCCACGGCCAAACAGGGAGAGGCTCTGCGCAAGGCCGTCAGCGATGCGACGCTGAAGGCGCTGCAGGGCCGCGAGCTGACGATGGAGAACATCAAGAAGGTCCTCAAGACCGTCACCACGGCCGCGACGACCGGCGCGGCGCAGAACGCCGCGAGCCCGGTCGACGTCGAGGCGATGCTGACGAAGGCCTTCGCCGGCATGGACGCGGCGCTGCTGCAGGCTGTCGAGGCGAATCGCAAGGCGCTGCAGACCTTCGTCGACCAGGGCGCCGGGCTGCAGGAGAAGCAGCTCAAGGGCGCACTGGCGAACCTCGAGAAGATGGAAGACACCTTCTTCGCCACCGTGACCAAGGCGGCGCAGGGCGTCAGCGGCCCGATGCAGGCGCCGTGGGAGCAGGTGCTCAGCGCGATGAAGCTGAAGGGCACCGACACCGGGGCGCAGGCGACGCAGACCGTCGAGGAGCTGATGGCGCAGACCCAGACCGCGTTGCGCGACGGCCGCGCCGCGACCGCGAAGGCGGCGCAGGCGATGCTCGACGGCTACGCGGCGCTGGTCAGCGGCGTGCTGATCGGGATGTCCGAGGGCCTGCAGTCGGGCGGCGCCACGGCGCCGGAGGCGCCGGCGGCGAAGACAAAGAAGAAATAGCGTATCAGCCGGTCCGGTTGATTCGACCTACCATCCCCGGCCGCGCTGTTGCGCGGCATTTTTTTTGGAGACTCCCATGCGAACTGCAGTCGCCCTTTCCCTCGGCCTGGCCTTCGTCGCCGGCCTCGCGGTTTCGCCGATCGCGCGGCAGCTGTTGCCCGACGCGCACGCGCAGGCCTCGGCGCCGGCCGCCGCACCTGCGGCATTGACGCCGATGATCATCGACGTCGCCGCACTGAAAGACGCCGACCTCGGCACCACGTCGAACCCCGATCTGCGCTCGAAGGGCTTCGTCAGCACACCGAACGGCACGATCGCGGTGCAGATCGGCAGCGTCGCCAAGCACTTCCACGCCACTGCCGACGAGATCCAGTACATCGTCGAAGGCACCGGCACCGCGTGGCTCGGCACCGAGAAGCGCGAGATCCGCCCCGGCATGCTGATCATCATCCCGCGCGGCACGCACCACGCCGGCAACGAGGCGACCAGCGGCCGTTTCAAGGCGATCGCGATCAAGCTGCCGCCGCAGGCTGCGAACGACACGAACTTCGTCAACTGAATCGAAAGAAGCCTCCCCCGCATGGACCTCGGAATCGACCTCGGCACGTCCGAAGTGAAGGTCGTGCTGGTCGATGACGCGCAACGCGTCGTCGGCCAGGCGCACAGCGCGGTGCCGATCTCGCGGCCGCAGCCCTTGTGGTCGGAGCAGGACCCGCAGGACTGGTGGACGGCCACCGTCGCCGCGCTCGCGCAGCTGCGCGCCGCCCACCCGGCCGAATGCGCCGCGGTGCGCGGGCTGGGCCTGTCGGGCCACATGCACGGCGCGACCCTGCTCGACGCGCAAGACCGGGTGCTGCGTCCGGCGATCCTGTGGAACGACGGCCGCAGCCACGCGCAATGCGCCGAGCTCGAGCAGCGCGCGCCCGAGAGCCGGCGCATCACCGGCAACATCGCGATGCCGGGCTTCACCGCGCCGAAGCTGATGTGGGTCGAGGCGCACGAGCCCGAGATCTTCCGCCGCACCGCGCGCGTGCTGCTGCCGAAGGACTATCTGCGGCTGCGCCTGACCGGCGAGGCCGTCTCCGACATGTCCGATTCTTCCGGCACGCTGTGGCTCGATGTGGGCCGACGCGAATGGTCCGGCACGATGCTGGACGCGACGCACCTGAAGCGCGCGCAGATGCCGCGACTCGTCGAAGGCAGCGAAGCGAGCGGCACCGTGTTGCCGACGATCGCCGCACAGCTCGGATTGCCGGACGGCGTCGTCGTCGCCGGTGGCGCCGGCGACAACGCCGCGAGCGCGGCCGGCATCGGCGTGGCCGCGCCGGGCACCGCGTTCCTGTCGCTCGGCACCTCGGGCGTCTACTTCGTCGCGAACGCCGCATTCGCGCCGAACCCGGCGCGCGCGGTGCACGCGTTCTGCCATGCGTTCCCGGGCACCTGGCACCAGATGACCGTGATGCTGACGGCCGCGAGCGCGCTGCGCTGGCTGCGCGACGCGACGCATGCCGACAGCGAGGCGCAGCTCGTCGCCGAAGCGCAGGCGCTGCCCGAAGGCGCGCCGTTGCCGACGTTCCTGCCCTACCTGTCCGGCGAGCGCACGCCGCACAACAACCCGCACGCGTCCGGCGTGTTCTTCGGCCTGACCCACGACCACGGCCGCGGCCATCTCGCGCAGGCGGTGCTCGAAGGCGTCGCGTTCGCGTTCCTCGACGGCCAGCAGGCGCTGCTCGATGGCGGCGCGCGGATCGAGTCGATCACGCTCGTCGGCGGCGGTTCGCGCAGCGCGCCGTGGGCACAGGTGCTGGCCGACACGCTGGGGCGCACGCTCGATCGCCGCAGCGGCGCCGCAGTCGGCGCCGCGCTCGGCGCGGCGCGCC
>NZ_JBFUKR010000060.1:0-7397 GCF_056400745.1 Rhizobacter sp. P5_A1 | reverse complement strand
AAGCGCGTCGCGCTCGCCGATGTCGTCATCAGCACCGCGCTGATCCCGGGCCGCGCCGCGCCGACGCTGATCACCGAAGAGATGGTCAAGTCGATGAAGCCGGGCTCGGTGATCGTCGACATCGCGGCCGGCAAGGGCCCCGACCTCGCGGGCGGCCTGACCGGCGGCAACTGCCCGCTCAGCGAGGCCGACAAGACGGTCGTGCGCCATGGCGTCACGATCGTCGGCGAGACGAACCTGCCGGCGCTGGTCGCGGCCGACGCGAGCGCGCTGTACGCGCGCAACGTGCTCGACTTCCTGAAGCTCGTGCTGACCAAGGAAGGCACGTTCGAGGTGCCGATGGACGACGACATCGTGGCCGCGTGCCTGATGACCCAGGCCGGCGAAGTCAAAAGAAAGTAAGAGGCAGCCCCATGGAACACGAAATCGTCTCCCACACGATCACCAACCTGATCATCTTCGTGCTCGCGATCTACGTCGGCTACCACGTCGTCTGGACCGTCACGCCSGCGCTGCACACGCCGCTGATGGCGGTGACGAAYGCGCTGTCGGCGGTCGTGATCGTCGGCGCGATGCTCGCKGCCGCGCTGACCGAAGGCGGCTTCGCGAAGAGCTTCGGCGTGCTCGCGGTCGCGCTCGCGGCGGTCAACATCTTCGGCGGCTTCCTGGTCACGCGGCGSATGCTCGAGATGTTCCGGAAGAAGGACAAGAAGGCCGCGGCTCCGAAGGAGGAGACCAAGTGAGCCTGAACCTCGTCACGCTGTTCTATCTGATCGCGAGCGTCTGCTTCATYCAGGCGCTCAAGGGCCTGAGCCACCCGACCTCGTCGATCCGCGGCAACCTGTTCGGCATGGCCGGCATGGGCATCGCCGCGGTCACGACCGGCGCGCTGATCGTCAAGCTCGCCGACGGTCATGCGGGCGGGCTCGCGTGGGTGCTGCTCGGGCTGCTGGCCGGCGGCGGCTACGGCGCKTACCGCGCGAAGACCGTCGAGATGACGAAGATGCCGGAGCTGGTCGCGTTCTTCCACAGCATGATCGGCCTCGCCGCGGTGTTCATCGCGGTCGCKGCSGTCGCCGAACCGCACGCGTTCCAGATCGTCGCGAAGGGCGAWCCGATYCCCGGCGGCAACCGCTTCGAGCTCGCGCTCGGCGCGGCGATCGGCGCGATCACCTTCAGCGGTTCGGTGATCGCGTTCGGCAAGCTCTCGGGCACCTACAAGTTCCGCCTGTTCAAGGGCGCGCCGGTGCAGTTCCCGGGCCAGCACATCCTGAACCTGGTGCTGGGCCTGGCGCTGATCTTCTTCATCTACGGCTTCGTCGCGAGCCAGAGCTGGGTCGACTTCAGCGCGCTGCTCGCGATCGCCTTCGTGCTCGGCGTGACGATCATCATCCCGATCGGCGGCGCCGACATGCCGGTCGTCGTCTCGATGCTGAACAGCTACTCSGGCTGGGCCGCGGCGGGCATCGGCTTCAGTCTGAACAATGCGATGCTGATCGTCGCGGGTTCGCTGGTCGGCTCGTCGGGCGCGATCCTCTCGTACATCATGTGCAAGGCGATGAACCGCTCGTTCTTCAACGTGATCCTCGGCGGCTTCGGCGGCGAGGCCGCGGCCGCGGGCGGTGCGAAGGCCGAGGCGCGGCCGGTCAAGAGCGGCAGTGCCGATGACGCCGCGTTCGTGCTCGGCAACGCCGAGACGGTCGTGATCGTGCCGGGCTATGGCTTGGCGGTCGCGCGTGCGCAGCACGCCGTCAAGGAACTCGCGGCGAAGCTGACCGAGAAGGGCGTGACCGTGAAGTACGCGATCCACCCGGTCGCCGGCCGGATGCCCGGCCACATGAACGTGCTGCTGGCCGAGGCCGAGGTGCCCTACGACCAGGTCTTCGAGATGGAAGACATCAACGGCGAGCTCGGGCAGGCGGACGTGGCGATCATCCTCGGCGCCAACGACGTCGTGAACCCCGCCGCGCTGACCAAGGGCAGCCCGATCTACGGCATGCCGATCATCGAGGCCTACAAGGCCAAGACCATCATCGTCAACAAGCGCTCGATGGCCGCCGGCTACGCCGGCCTCGACAACGAGCTCTTCTACATGGACAAGACCATGATGGTGTTCGGCGACGCGAAGAAGGTCGTCGAGGACATGGTCAAGGCGATCGAGTAAGACGCCACGCCGGTTCGCCCGAGCGCGGCGGCCCTCGGGGCTCGAATCAGTTCTTCTTGTCCTGACCCCGGCCCTCGCCGCGCTCGTGTTCCTTCTCTTGTCCATGCCCCTGGCCCTGTCCTCGCCCCGGGCGCTCCTGTGGCGCTGGCATCGGGCCTGCGGGGACGGGTCGGCCCGCAGAGGGTTCGGGTCGCGCCGGCACCGGGTGCTGCGGCGCGCGCTCAGGTGCCGCGGCGTGGCCCTGCGGCCCGCGCTCGGCGGGCATGGCGGGCCGCTGGGCGTTCTCGTGGGCGCGTGAAGGCGGCGGCGGGACCGGGTGATTCGGAACCGCCGGCATCTCTCCGCGCGGCGCGGCCTGGCGTGACGGCAGCTCGTTCGCGGGCGATCGCGGCGGTGCAGCGGTCTGCTGAAAGTGCTGCCTCACGGCCGCGTCATGCGGCTGGTAGCGGTAGTTCTGGCTCTGCAGCGCTCGCTGTTGCGCGACCGGCGGATACCGGTTGCCCGTGTACTGGCGCTGATAGACCGGCAACGGCGCGGGTGCCGGCACAGCGGCGCGGTTCCATCGGTCCCATCCGGGGCGTCGTTGCTCCCAGCGGTGCCCCCAGTGCTCGCCCCAGCGCGGCGGCCCGTCGGGTCGCCAGGCGCGGAAGTACATCGGCGGGTCGCGGTAGTAGCGCACCGGGATGCGCAGCACGAACACGGGCACGAACACCGGGTCGACCAGCGACCACGGGCCGTTGTACCAGGAGCTCGCGTACCAGGTGTCCGACTCGTAGACCCAGTACATGCCGTCGTAGAAGAAGAAGTTCGCGCCGACGGCCGGGGCGTAGTAGACCGGATAGCCCGGCACCCGCACGAGTTGCGGATACGCCGGAACGTTGATCCCGATGCTCACGCTCACCTGGGCGGAGGCGGAGGCGGAAGCGATGAGCCCGCATGCCAACATCAGTGCAAGGATCGTGCGGCGCATGGTTGTCTCCTGTTGTTCGATTCACGTTGGAGCATCGGCGCTTCGCGGCGTCCGCGGAGCCGGCCAAGCGCCTGCGCGACTGTAGGCGGCCTCCCACCCGCTCACGCCGCGAGCAGCGTCGCCACCTCCGCGGCCGAGCGCACGCCGAGCTTCGCGTAGACCCTGGCGCGGTGGACCTCGACGGTGCGCACCGAGACATGCAGCTCGTCGGCGATGACCTTGTTCAGCTTGCCGGCCGCGACGCGCTGCATCACCTCGTGCTCGCGCTCGGTCAGGCTCGCCAGCCGCGCGGCGCGCTCCTCGCTGCGGGCGTCGGTCTGGCGCATCGCGGCGTCGACCGCGAGCGCCTGCTCGATGCGCTCGGCCAGCGCGTTGTCGCTGTACGGCTTTTCGAGGAAGTCGAACGCGCCGTTCTTCAGCGCCTCGACCGCCATCGGGATGTCGCCGTGCCCGCTGAGAAACAGCACCGGGTTGCGCAGGCGCCGCGCGACCAGCTCGTCGAACACGCGCAGGCCGGACATCGGCTCCATCCGCACGTCGAGCACGAACACGCCGGCCAGCGCGCGCGCCGATGCCGCCAGTTCGGCGTCGACCGCAGCGAGCAGTTCCGGGCCGCTCGCGAAGCTGCGCACCGTCAGCCCGCGCGAGCCGAGCAGGAAGCCGAGTGCGTCGCGCACCGCGGCTTCGTCGTCGAGCAGGTAGACGACGCGTGCGTCGGCGCTCACACGGCACCCTCGGCTTCGAGCGCACTGAGCGTCATCGGCAGATCGACCGGCAGCGTCATCGAGAACCACGCGCCGCCGCCGGGCGCCTCGACCGCGTCGAGCACGCCCTGGTGCGCTTCGAGGATCGAGCGGCAGATCGCCAGCCCCATGCCCATGCCTTCGAGCTTGGTCGAGTAGAACGGCGCGCACAGCGCCTCGATGCGACGGCCTTGCAGCCCCGGGCCGTTGTCGCGCACATCGACACGCACGAAGCGCTGGTCGGGGGTGCGCAGCGTGCGGACCTCGAGCTGGCGCTCGTGGACGGCCGTCATCGGCTGCTCGGCGAGCGCGTCGCAGGCATTGCGCACGAGGTTGATCACGACCTGCTCGATCAGCACCGCATCGGCGACCAGCGTCGGCAACTCGGCCGCGAGCACGAGCGTCAGCTGCACGCGTTGGCGCGCCAGCTCGCGGCGCAGCAGGTCGACGCCGCCCTCGACGACCGCGTTCAGCGAGCAGGCCTCGAGCTGCGGTTCGCGGCGCGTCAGGAACTGGCGGATGCGCTGCACGATGCGCCCGGCATGCGCGGCCTGCTCGCCCAGGCGCTGCAGCGCGCGCAGCACGGTCGGATCGGTGGCGCTGCCGGCCGGTGCGTCACGCTGCAGCGAGTTGATCACGCCGGCGTTGTAGCTCGAGATCGCGCTCAGCGGTTGGTTCAGTTCGTGCGCGAGGGTCGATGCGATCTCGCCCAGCATCGTCAGACGTGCGTGGTGCGCCATCGCGTCGGTCTGGTGGCGCTCGCGCTCCTCGAGCCGCTTGCGCTCGGTGATGTCGACCACCGAGCCCATCCAGCCGATGTGCCGGCCGCTGGCATCGACGAGCGGTGCCTCGAACACGATCACGTCGATCGTCGCTCCGGAGCTGTGCCGCCAGCAGGTTTCGTAGCCGCTGCGCGGCGCATCGCCGGCCATGTTGCGGCGGTGCCGGCCCATCGACGCCTCGATCGAATCCGGCGGCCAGTACGGCATCGGCGGCAGCCGCCCGTTCAGCGCCTCGGGGGCATAGCCGACGATGTCGGCGAACGCGCGGTTCACGTAGACGAGCCGGCCGTCGAGATCGCGCGCCCGCAGCCCGACGGTCAGCGAATCCTCCATCGCGCTGCGCCACGCGGCCTCGGTGCGCCATGCGGCCTCGGCGCGTGAGACGTCGAGCACCTGGCGCCGCAGCATCCAGGTGATCGCCGCGATCAGCGCGACGAAGCCGGCGACCATCGCGGCCGGCAGGCTGCGGTACCAGGGGCGTATGCGGTCGCGCGCGATCAGCTCGAGGTAGCCGTCGGTCAGCGTCGGCTCCAGGCTGATCCGGTGCGACTGGCGGTCGCCCGGATCGCGGCCCTCGGTGGTCGACGCCATCACGTCGCCGAAGCTGTCGACCAGACGCACGTCGTACTTGCGCGCCAGCCACCACGGCACGTTCTGGCGCAGCATGTCGGTGGGCGAGTAGCGCGCGATCAGCGCGCCGCCCGAGGCCAGCGGCGCACGCAGGTGGGCCGTCAGCCCGCTGCCGGCGAGGCTGGGCAGATCGGGTCGTGGCGCCATCTCGGGCAGGTGGGCGACGATCCGGTTGCTGGCATCGAGCCAGGTCAGGCCGATCCAGAACCGGTGCAGCCCCTGCTGCACCTCCGGTGCGGCCTGGAAGCCCTGCGGGCCGAGGCCGCGCCGATCCATGTCGGCCGCGAACTCGTTCAACAGCGCGCTCTCGTGTTCGATGCGTGCGCTGACCTGAGCCTGCAGCGACAGCGCGTCCGAGATCAGCTCGGTGCGCTGTTCCTCGCGTTCTGCCTGCTCGCTGCTGCGCAGCCAGGTCAGCACCGCGGCGACGAAGGCGAGCGAAATCAGCAGCGGCAGCGCCCACAGGCCGCGCCGCAGCGCCGGTCGCGGCGGCAACGCCAGCGCAGGGCGCGGCGGCGCCGTCACGGCACCGGCGGCCGCGGACGGTCGGGGTTCGGGTGCCGGCGCGCGCATGCGGCGAAGTCTATGTCCGTGGACGCACAAATGTGGAACTCCACAATTCCCGCCCCGTCGCGCGCGAACCAGAATCCGGCGCACAAGAAAAACAAGACCCGCATCCATTCCAACGACAGGAGACAAGCCGTGTCGATCGCCCTCGTCCGTCGGGCGGCCCTGGCCGCCTGCGCGTTCGCCGTGTTCGCCTGCGGCGGCGCGCTCGCGCAGACGCCGCCCATCGTCATCAAGTTCAGCCATGTCGTCAGCCCCGACACGCCGAAAGGCAAGGCGGCGCTGAGGTTCAAGCAGCTCGCCGAAGAGGCGACCCACGGCCGCGTCAAGGTCGAGGTCTACCCGAACAGCCAGCTCTACAAGGACAAGGAAGAACTCGAGGCGCTGCAGCTGGGTGCGGTGCAGATGCTGGCGCCCTCGCTGTCCAAGTTCGGGCCGCTCGGTGCGAAGCAGTTCGAGATCTTCGATCTGCCCTACATCTTCCAGACCGAAGCGCAATTTGTGCAGGTCACGAGCGGCAAGATCGGCCAGGAGCTGATGACCGGCCTCGAGAGCAAGAACATCAGGGGCCTGGCGTACTGGAGCGGCGGCTTCCACGTGTTCTCGGCCAACAAGCCGCTGCGCAAGCCCGAAGACCTGAAGGGCCTGAAGATGCGCATCCCTTCGTCGAAGGTGCTCGAGGCGACGCTGCGCACCGTGGGCGCGCTGCCGCAGGTGATGCCGTTCTCCGAGGTCTACCAGGCGATGCAGTCGGGCGTGGTCGACGGCACCGAGAACATCCTGTCGAGCTACACGACACAGAAGTACTTCGAGGTCCAGAAGCACATCACGCTGACCAACCACACCCACACCGGGTATGCGCTGATCGTCAACAAGAAGTTCTGGGACGGCCTGCCGCCCGACGTCCAGGCACTGCTGGCCAAGGCCGTGAAGCAGGCCAGCGAGTTCGAGGAGCAGCTCGTCGCACAGGAGAACACGGACGCGCTGGCCGAACTGAAGGCCTCGGGCAAGACGCAGGTGCACGACCTGACGCCGGCCGAGCGCGAAGTCTGGCGCAAGACGCTGTGGCCGGTCCACAAGGAAATGGAATCGCGCATCGGCGCGAGTCTGTTGAACCAGGTCTACCAGGCCACCGGCGTGGCGCGCTGACCGAAGCCCCATTACTTGACGTTCCTTTGACGTTCCTTTGACGTTCCCGCAGGAGACTACCCATGACCCACACCATCACCACCCGCCGTGCCGTGCTCGCCGTCGCCGCCGCGCTCGCCCTCGCGGCGCCCGCGATCGGCCGTGCTCAGGCGCCGATCGTCATCAAGTTCAGCCACGTCGTCGCCCCCGACACGCCGAAGGGCAAGGGCGCGATCAAGTTCAAGGAACTCGCCGAAGAGCGCACCAAGGGCAAGGTCAAGGTCGAGGTCTACCCGAACAGCCAGCTCTACAAGGACAAGGAAGAACTCGAGGCGCTGCAGCTCGGCTCGGTGCAGATGCTGGCACCCTCGCTCGCGAAGTTCGGCCCGCTCGGCGTGAAGGAATTCGAAGTC
>NZ_JBFUKR010000059.1:0-7470 GCF_056400745.1 Rhizobacter sp. P5_A1 | reverse complement strand
GCACCCGCTGGCGGCGATTTCTGTGGCGGTGAGGAGCACAGGGCCGAGGTCGGCGCGCGCCAGCGCGCTTCGTGGTCTGACTCGCCGCGGCTGTTTGAGCGCAGTGAGCGCAGCGAACGAAGCGAGTTCGGCGGCGCGACCTCGGACCGAGCACCGGAACGGAGTCGATGCGCAGCATCGACCGCCACAGCATGAGCCGCCAGCGGGTGCCGCCTGCCGCGACGCGCAGACCTTGCCACGAAGCGGCTCACCACTATGAGCGCCGTGCTGGATCAATCTCAATCGCCACCCTCGCCGTTCGCCGAGCTGTGGCGCGACTTCCGCCGCAACCGCGGCGCGATGATCGGCCTCGCGGTGATCGCCGCGCTGGTGCTGTGTGCGCTGCTCGCCGACGTGATCGCGCCGTATTCGCCGCGCGAGCAGTTCACCGACGCGGTGCTCAAGGCCCCGTCGACGCAGCCGATCGGCGGCCGCGTGTTCCTGCTCGGCACCGATCCGGTCGGGCGTGACCTGCTCTCGCGCCTGATCCATGGCACGCGCCTGTCGCTGCTGATCGGGCTCGTGTCGGTGAGCCTGTCGCTGAGCATCGGCGCGCTGCTCGGGCTGTTCGCGGGGTTCTTCCGCGGCGGCGTCGAGTTCACGATCATGCGGCTGATGGACATCATGCTCGCGCTGCCGAGCCTGCTGCTCGCGGTGGCGGTCGTCGCGATCCTCGGGCCGGGGCTGATGAACGCGATGTACGCGATCGCGATCGTGATGCTGCCGCACTTCGTCCGGCTGACCCGCGCCGCGGTGATCGGCGAGCTCGCGAAGGAGTACGTCAACGCCTCGCGCATCGCCGGCGCCGGCACCGCGCGGCTGATGTTCGACACCGTGCTGCCGAACTGCGCGGCGCCGCTGATCGTGCAGGCGACGCTCGGCTTCTCGACCGCGATCCTCGACGCGGCCGCGCTCGGTTTCCTCGGCCTCGGCGCGCAGCCGCCGACGCCCGAGTGGGGCTCGATGCTCGCGAGCGCGCTCGAGTTCATCCAGAGCGCGTGGTGGGTCGTGGCCCTGCCCGGCCTCGCGATCCTGGTTTCGGTGCTCGCCTTCAACCTGATGGGCGACGGGCTGCGCGATGCGCTCGACCCGAAGCTGAAGCGCTGAGCGAGATCCACATGGCCCTGCTCGAAGTCGAAGACCTCAGCGTCGAATTCGGCGCCTTCAAGGCGGTCGACCGCGTCAGCATCGACATCGCCGCGGGCGAGGTCGTCGGCATCGTCGGCGAATCGGGCTCGGGCAAGAGCGTCACCGCACTCGCGCTGATGGGGCTGGTCGACGAGCCCGGCCGCGTCGGCGCCACGCGGCTGTCATTCGACGGCCGCAATCTGCTGACGATGCGCGCGCGCGAGCGCCGCCAGATGCTCGGCCGCGACATCGCGATGATCTTCCAGGATCCGACGACGAGCCTGAACCCGTGCTTCACGGTCGCGTTCCAGCTGATGGAGACGCTGCGCATCCACGAAGGCGGCTCGAGCAGGGCCTTGCGCGCACGCGCGCTGCAACTGCTGCGCGATGTCGAGATCCCGGATGCGCAGCGCCGGCTCGACGCCTACCCGCACCAGCTCAGCGGCGGCATGAGCCAGCGCGTGATGGTCGCGATGGCGCTCGCCTGCAATCCACGGCTCTTGATCGCCGACGAGCCGACGACCGCGCTCGACGTGACGATCCAGGCGCAGATGCTCGCGCTGCTGCTGAAGCTGCAACGCGAGCGCGGCATGGCGCTGATGCTGATCACGCACGACCTCGGCGTCGTCGCCGAGATCGCGCAGCGCGTGATGGTGATGTACGCCGGCCAGGTCGTCGAGAGCGCACCGGTGCCGCAGATCTTCGACGCGCCGCACCACCCCTACACCGAGGCGCTGCTGTCGGCGCTGCCCGAGCACAACACCGGCGCGCGCCGGCTGCGTTCGATGGGCGGCATGGTGCCGGGCGCGTTCGACCGACCGAGCGGCTGCCTGCTCGCGCCGCGCTGCCCGTACGTGCAGCCGCGCTGCCGCGCGGAGCGGCCGGCGCTGGACGACGTGCCGGGCTCGATCGACGCGCGGGTGCGTTGCTTCTTTCCGCTGAATCGGTCGACCGAGGTCACGACATGAGCGAGCCGATCACCGTGCTCGAAGCGAGGGAGCTCGCGAAGCACTATCCGGTGTCGACCGGCTTCCTGAAACCGAAGGCGCTGGTGCGTGCGCTCGACGGCGTGTCGTTCATGCTCGCGGCCGGCCGCACGCTCGCCGTCGTCGGCGAATCCGGTTGCGGCAAGAGCACGCTGGCACGCGCGCTGACGATGATCGAGCCACCGACCTCGGGCAGCCTGCTGCTCGTCGGCGACGGCCCGGCGGTCGCCGATGTCGCGCATGCCGATGCGGCGCTGAAGCGGCAGTTGCGCCGCGAGGTGCAGATGGTGTTCCAGAACCCGTTCGCGAGCCTCAATCCGCGCAAGAAGATCGGCCATGCGCTCGAGGAGCCGCTCGTCATCAACACCGGGATGGGCAGCGCCGAGCGCAGCGAGCGTGCGCGCGCGATGATGGCCCGCGTCGGGCTGCGGCCCGAGCACCACGCGCGCTACCCGCACATGTTCTCCGGCGGTCAGCGCCAGCGTGTCGCGATCGCACGCGCGCTGATGCTTCAGCCCAAGGTCGTCGTGCTCGACGAACCGGTCTCGGCGCTCGACGTGTCGATCCAGGCCCAGGTGCTGAACCTGCTGATGGACCTGCAGGACGAGACCCGGGTCGCCTACGTCTTCATCTCGCACAACCTGGCGGTGGTCGAGCTGATCGCCGACGAGGTGCTCGTGATGTACCTCGGCAAGGTCGTCGAGAGCGCACCGAAGCGCACGCTGTTCGCGACGCCGCGCCACCCGTATACGCGCGCGCTGCTCGCGAGCACGCCGCGCATCGATCGCGCCGCGCGCCAGCAGCGCCAGGTGCCGAGCGGCGAGCTGCCGTCGCCGCTGAACCCGCCGAGCGGCTGCACCTTCCACAAGCGCTGCCCCTACGCGGTCGAGCGCTGCCGCGTCGAGGTGCCGCTGCTCGAGGCGGCCGGCGCCGGGCAGCTCGTCGCCTGCCATCGCTGGCGCGAGATCGGCTGACCATCCGGCGCCGCGATCGTCCGACAGCCGCCGCGGCCGCTTGGGTCTATCGTTGCCACCTTGCCCGCCGTGGGCGCCGTGGAGAGCCTTCGCGATGAACCCGAGCTATGCCGAGACCGAGCCCTCGCGCGCCGAGATCGACGCGCTCGATGAACCGGTGCTGCTGGAATTCGGCGCGCCCTGGTGCGGCGTGTGCGCCGCCGCGCAGCCGGCGATCCGCGCCGCGCTGGGCCCGCATCCGGGGCTGCGCCACCTGAAGATCGCCGACGGCCCGGGGCAGCCGCTGGGCCGCTCGTTCGGCATCAAGCTGTGGCCCACGCTGGTGTTCATCAAGGGTGGCAAGGAGACCGAGCGGCTGGTGCGCCCGCACGGCGCCGGCCCGATCGCGGCGGCGATCGAGCGGCTCGTCGCGCCCACCCGCTGAGGGATCAGGCGCCGCTGACGGTCGGCACCGTGGCCGGGCTCTTCGGCGGCGCATCCTGCCCGCGCAACGAGCCGAAGGTGTTTGCGTAGACCCAGGTGAATTCGGCGCCGAGCAGAAAGATCTGCGCCGAGTAGTAGACCCAGACGAAGATGATCGCGACCGACCCGGCCGCGCCGAAGGTCGACGCGATGCCGCTCTTGCCGATGTACAGGCCGATCAGGAAGCGGCCGACCGTGAACAGCAGCGAGGTCGTCGCGGCGCCGAGCCAGACATCGTGCCAGCGCACGTCGACCCTCGGCATCAGCTTGTAGATCATCGCGAAGACGCCGGTCGTCAGCGCGAAGCCGACGATCAGGTTGACGGCCTGCAGCAGGATCTCCCACTCGCCGAAAAAGCCGCCCCACCAGCGCCCGAGCGCGGCGCTCAGCACGAGCGAGACGATGAGCAGGAACGCGACCCCCAGGATCATCCCGAACGACAGCAGGCGCGAGCGCACGAGGCGCCAGACCCCGCCCCTGCGGTCGCGCGCCGGCGCACGCCAGATGCGGTCGAGCGCGTCCTGCAGTTCTGCGAACACGCTCGTCGCACCGACGAGCAACAGCGCCAGGCCGAGCAGCGCCGACGCGATGCCGTGGGCCGGCTTGCGTGCGCTGTCGAGCAGCGCCTCGATCGCCTGCGCCGGCGCGTCGCCCATCAGCCCGCGCAGCTGGCCGAAGACCTCGCCGCGCGCGGCCTGCTCGCCGAACGCGAGGCCGGCGATCGCGACGACGATCACCAGCAGCGGCCCGAGCGAGAACACGCTGTAGTACGACAGCGCGGCGCCCATGCTCGGCGCGTAATCGTCCGACCACGCAGCGACGGCCTCTCTGACGAGCCGCCACCATTGCCGCGGCGAGTGGGTCGCAAACGCCTTCATCGCGACGCAGACGGCGCACGCCCGCGTTCAGCGGTCGCGCTCGTCGCTTGCGGGGCGTTCGATGTCGAGATCGGCGTCTTCGTCATCCGCCGCGATCGACTCGACGTCGGCGGCGCGCCGGCGCCCGCGCACCGGCGGCTGCGTCGCGTCGCCGGTACCGACGACCCGGTCCGGCGAGATGTCGGCCGCCTCGCGCGGCCCTTCGCCGGAGGCCGACGCGCGTTCGCCGGTGCCGGCCGTGTCGGTGTCGCTGTCGGGCGCGATGGTCACCGCGCCCCACTCGCCGGGGTTGTCCGGCGTCGTGGGCATCGCGCGTTCGCCGCACACGTCGCTGCCGCTGTCGGAACTGTCGCTCGGGCCGAGCGATTCGGCGTTCTTGCCTTCGGGCTTCATCGGGGCCGGGGCCCCGCCGAGGATGCTGCTGGTGGCCATGATGATGTTCCCTTCGATGGCGCTCGAGCGAGCGCAGAAACCATCGTCGGACGTCGCTGCAGCCAACCCCATCGGCCCGGATCGGAAACAGCGGTAGGCGTATTCCTGCAAGGCCTCAGCGCGAGGACTTGTCTTTGTCGCTGCGCCAGCGCGGCTCGGGGCGGGCGGCCGGATGCGCGCGGGTCGCGAGCAGCCCGGCCGACAGATAGAGCCCGTTCAGCAGCCGGCTCGCGCGCTCGACGCTCATGCCGGGCCAGGCGGCGATGTCGCGCAGCGCGACCGTCTCGCGGCGCAGCCGGTGCGCGGCCGAGCGCAGCGCGCCGCCCAGCGTGACGCCGTCGGCCTCGGGGTTCTTCAGCGCGCGGTACGCGGCCGTGCCGGCGATCTCGGCGAGCAGGGTCGCGCGCGGGCCGGCCAGCGCGAGCGACCACAGCAGCGGCAGCAACGGCCGGTAGTGCTCGGCCTGCGCGACGCGCTCGTGCATCCAGTGGCCGGGCGGCCGCACGCCGGGCGGCTCGGCGCTGATCAGCGTGATCCGCGCCAGCGAGGCCGGCAGCGCCTGGGTCATGTCGCGCGGCGAGTGGTACAGCGCCTGCGCCGGGAACAGCGTGACCGGCCAGACCAGCCCTTCGTATTGCAGGCACAACAGTGCCGGCTCGCGGTGGCGGATGCAGGCCGCGACGACTTCCAGCGGCTCATCGCTCGCGCCGGCCGCATCGAGCCGGCGCAACTCGGCCAACAGCGTGCTCGGCAGCACCGTGGCGCCCCCCAGGCGCGTGAATGCGCTGCCGCCGCTGTTCAGCCGCACGCGTTCAAACTCGCTGACGCTCCACAGCGTCGAATCCTCGAAGTCCCTCACACCCCGATGTTCGGCGGCGGACGTCGGCCCGGCGTTCGAGGATGTACCGGGTGCAAGCGTCTGTGACACCCGGCCCGCACGGCCGCGGCGCCGGCCCCGGCGCGCTAAGCTTGAGACTTCGCAGCCCCGGCGCCCCGGCCCCGATGAACGATCGATTGAGCACGTCCCCGTCCGATCCGAGCGCCGCCTCGCCACCCGCCGACCCGGCGCTGGCGCACGGCGTGCGCCTCGGCGCGTTCGAGATCCAGCGTGTGCTGGCGCGCAGCGCGAGCACGGTCGTCTACCTCGCGACCGACCACGCGCTGGCGCGCCAGGTCGCGATCCAGGAGTACCTCCCGGCGCGCCTGGTGCGCCGCGACGCGGACCAGAAACTGCGTGCCGCCGATGCGTGGCACGACGACGTGATCGCGCGCGGCCTGCGCGCGTTCATCGACGAGGCACGGCTGCTGGCGCACTGCGACCACCCGGCCCTGGTGCGCGTGAACCAGTTGTTCGAGACTCACGGCACCGCCTACCGCGTGATGCCGCTCTACGCCGGCCAGCGCCTGTCGGACCTGCGCCGCGAGATGGTCGGCGCGCCCGACGAGGCCGAGCTGCGCGACCTGCTCGACGGCCTGCTCGGTGCGCTCGAGGCGATCCATCGCGGCGGCCTCGTGCACGGCGGCGTCTCGCCGACGAACATCCTGTTGCTCGCCGATGACCGCCCGCTGCTGCTCGGCCCCGGCGCCGCCGGGCACGAGATCGGCAGCGACCTGGTCGACTCGCTGATGGCGACGCTCGAGACGGCATCGGCGTCGTCTTCCGGCGCGGCCGCCGACACCGGCACGCCGCCGGCCGGCCCGGCGCGCGACCTGTACGCGCTCGCCGAGACGCTGCGCTTCTGCATCACCGGCGAGTTGCCGGCACCGGCCGGCCGGCTGCGCCAGCGCGAGCCGCTGGCCGACGCGATCGCGCGCGAGTTCGCGGCCGATGCGCGCCCGCAGTACGGCGCGGCGCTGCTCGGCGCGCTCGACGCCGCGTTGTCGCCGTTCGCCGAAGACCGCCCGCTCAGCGCGCTGCAGTTTCGCGACTGGCTGACGCGCGGCGTGCCGGGCGGCCCGGTGCGGTTCCCGCCTGCGCCCCCCGCGCCGGCCCGCATCGAGCTGCCGCCGATACCGATGCGCATCGAGCTGCCGCCGCGGCCGCCGATGCCGACACCGCCGCCCGCGACGGCGCCATCTCCAACGGCAACGGCAGCGCCTTCGCCTTCGAGACCGCCATCGCCATCGCCGCCAACGTCGGTCGCGGCGGATGCCGACACAGCGCCGAACCGGACCCCGCCGATCGAGCCGGCCGCGCCGATCCCTTCGCCGCCGCGCTGGCCCGAAGCCGGGCCGGACCTGATCGAGCCGATCGTTCCCGAGCGGCCCCCGTGGATCGCATCGCCGCCGCCGCGCAGCCCGCCACCGGCGCCACCCCGCGCGAGGCCGGCGGTGCAAGCACGGCGCAAGGTGTACATGGCGAGCGGCCTTGCCGGGCTCGCCGCCGTCGTGCTCGCGGCCGCCACCGGGGCCTGGAACTGGGCGCCGGAAATCCGGCTCGAGCCACGGGCCGAACGGGCTGCCGCGCCAGCCCCGGCCACGCCGCCGCCGACGCTGGCCGAGACGACACCGTCGACGACCGCCACGCCGCCGCCGGCCGCCGACGCACCGGCCTCGGCGTCGGCACCGACG
>NZ_JBFUKR010000058.1:0-7539 GCF_056400745.1 Rhizobacter sp. P5_A1 | reverse complement strand
ACGATGTTCCGCGAGCTGCGCAAGCTGGGCGCGACGCCGGATCTGGCCGCGCGCATTGCCTGCAACGCAAGAAGCTGGTGGCGCAACAGCGCCATGGGCCTGAACCGCGTGCTGCCCATCATCTTCTTCGACTGTCTGGGAGTCCCGCGATTCTCCTGACCTCAACTTCTCGAACCGCCCGGTGCGGACCCGCATGCCGGGTGGTGTGGGAGGGGCCCGATCAGCGATGATCGGCTCCTATCCCGATTGAGCGGGGGGTGTTACGCCGAGGATGAACCAGGACCGCCCGGAAACCAGCACCAATGCTAGGTTTTTTGGGTCCGGCACCCTGTACAGGGTCGGGCGCGTTATTGCTTTTCTCAATGACCACGCGGAGCAACCAATTCGCGCATTCGCAGGGGCACTCGACCTCAATCCTGTCTCGTTATTTCATCGTCCGTGACATATTCGGGGCCAGCAGACCGCCCCCTCGCGGAAGTGCGGACGAAGACCAGCTCGAACTCGGGGGTGCCAATGTTCGTGGCCGACTGATTCGGCGCCTACTCCTTCACCCGTCTGTCGAGAAGGTTCAGAACCCAAGGGCTGAAAGATGCCCCCTCGAGCATCAACGCGTGGATGCGCTGTCGAGCGCCCTCGGGGTTGTAGTCCAACCGCTTGAAGGATTCTGATACCCATTCCATCTTGGTGAGCAACTCGACGGACTTGAGCTTCGGCGCCAGCTCTCGCCAAAGGAAGAGTTTGCGCAGCCACCGCCAGGCCGTGTAGCCGGTCATCACAACCCAAGCGGCAACCTCGTTGCCCTGGGTAAGGGTCCAGGCCACTGCAAACGACAGGCCGAGCTTGAGAAGTTCAGCCAGCGTCTCCCCGGCCCACGTTTTGAAGTCCGTGCGGGCCTGTATGGCAGTCAGCACTACCGGTTTGACCGGAAGTCCCTGCTTCTGCCTGACGTTCTGATTCCCGCAGAGATGACGCCTGGACGGGGAATGCGGACTGTTTATGACCTCATGTGCCAAGCGGCGGGGATGGAGGGCTCGGCCAACTACGGGGTGGACGGCGAATGGAAGGCTGCCAAGTGACGCCGGAAGGGGTACGGGAGCTTTGACTTCGGTCCCGCAGTCGACGTCGTTGAGCGGGGCCGTCATCATGGCTGAACCACCTGGCGGCGCTACAGCATGACTCTCGTGCCCTTTGGGCTTCGACCTGACGGGCGCCTGATTGACGCCGGCATGGCCGAGCGTGGGAAGGCATGCAACTGCGTCTGCCCTGGATGCAAGCGGACCTTGATTGCTCGGAAGGGCACCGTCCGCGTGGAGCACTTCGGACACGAGGCCGACACCGATTGCCGCCGTGGCGCCGAAACCGCTCTGCACATGGCGGCGAAGCAACTTGTGGCCGAGGTGCCCTGGCTAGATTTACCGCAGCTGAGCGTGACCGCGCGTCGCGACGACCCTGAGTTCGGTACCTTTCAGGCGACAGCGAGCTACCACGACATCAAGCAATGGCACTTCGAATCCGCACAGGCGGAGGTGGAACTTGAGAGTATCCGGCCCGACGTCGTGGGCGTGGGTGCAGGCGGCGAGAGGTACGCGGTCGAGATTCGTGTCGCTCACAAGGTCGACAAAGAGAAAGCCAGGTACATCCGTTCAATGCAGCTCCCCTGCATTGAGATTGACCTGCGCCCATTGGTTGGGAAGCTCATCTCGTTCGACGAGCTGGCGGACCATCTGCAGCGCGACCTTGCGAGCAAGACGTGGATTCATCATCCGCGATTCGGGGAGTACGAAGCGGCCCTCCTGGCGGGCTTCGACGATTGGCGAACCAAGCGGGCCGCAGAGATTCTGCTTTTCACACGGCTGGCCGATGAACGTCAAGAGGACGCAGCCCGAGGGCAGCGGAGGCGTGACGAAGTTCAGCGGCGCAACAACGAGTTCCGTCAGCGCCCGCTGACCGAAAAGTGGGCCCGGCTCTATGACGAACTCGGCGTTACGGAACAGAACTGGCCACGACACCTGGCGGTGGAGGTGCGTGAAGGCGTTGATGCCTTCAAGGTCACCAAGGAGATGTGGCAAGGGGCACTTTTCTCCCGCTTCATCTTCGGTTGCGGCAAGGGCGACCGTGTCGGTCAGCCGGTGTACTCAGTGCCCATTATGGAAAGCTGGCTTGCTCAACGGTACGGCGTACGCGAGCGGTCCAGTGCACATGCACAGTCCGCTATCAGGCTGTATCTCGCCTACTTGGCGAAGTGTGGGTTCCTTGAGAAGCTAGAAGGCCAGTACGTCGTGGCCCATGACGGACTGCTTCCGCCGTCTGCGCGGTCGCACGAAGCCGGAGTCGACGAGAAACCTGCGCCGGAGCCCTTCCGCCGGGAGCCTTCGGACACGGACGCCCGTCACCAGGCGAAGCCACACCGAATCGCATGGCGGACGGTCTGGCCAGACGAGGACCGGCTTCGCAAGTGGGCACACGAATATGCAGCATCCAACATGGAGCCGGGCTTTCGTCCCGATGACTTTGCTGTGGCGCTCCTGTGCTGCGCCGATGAGCCCAGCGCCGGGGCCACGTTGAGGCTGCTTGAGGCTGCTGGGGGCAACGCTCGACATCTCCATGGACTGCTCAAATCGATGGCAGTGACCGAGGACTCCTGGCGGTACTTGTCCGGGGGAGAGTTGCCGCCGTGGCAAAGGGCTTAGACCTGAGGCTGCGCCCCAGCGGCGCCGCTCGACGGTGGCCGTCTTCCGGTCCACCAGACGCCAAGGCGTAGCCCCACTGGTTGCGACGACTGTTGCCCGGCAGAATGGGCGACCAAGACCAATATGGAGGCGGGGATGTCTGACGCTGTTGCATCAAAGCCCAGCTGGAAATGACGGATGAGGTGGTCAGCGATGTTTAACGACGTGACCGAGCCGGGGTACGCCTCTCGCACCACCCGCTTTATCTCGTCCAGGAGGGCTCCGCGCTCACCGTACCGGCCCTTCCAGGCTTTGATGGGGGCTATGGTCGCGGCGGCCAAGGTGCTGTTGTAGCGCTCGATGAGCGCGTCACAGGACGCCCGCGTTTCGCGTGCCTTTGCCAGCTCGGTCTGTAGCTCAGCCATGGCTTGTTCAATGCGCAGCACCTGACCATCGGCCCTTGCGCGGGTTTCGGCCAGTCCCAGCAGGTAGGAGGGGACCTTCTTGATGTCGTAAATGAAGTTCGGGGCAACCATACCTGCGGTACAGCTACCCCGAATCGTCGTTTTCGGCCTCTGACGCCGTCCGGCGCAAGTTGTAACGGAAGCCGGTTCATCCTCGGCGTAACACCCTGAGCGGGCGTCAGCCGGGCAGGGTGGACATCGCCCAACGGCCAGGCGGCAGCGCGTCGACGCCGCGTTCGCGCAGGCGCCGTGCGAGTCTCAGCACCGCGCGGTCGTGGCTCAGCAGCCAGCGGGCGCCGCAGGTTACCGCAAGGTCGATGAACTTCTGGTCGTCCGGATCGCTGCATCGCAATCGCCCGGGCGGCCCACCGGGGACTGGCGTCGGCGCCCCGACGCAGTGGCGGTCCCAGTGCGACCACAGCGCCGGCAGGTCGGGTGCCCAGGCGTCGAGGTGGCCGCGCGCCAGTACGTGTGCGAGCTCTTCGCGCATCGCCGCGGTGGCGGTCCAGCGCAGGGCGCCGGCGACAATCGCCGTGCCCAGTGCGCCGCAGGCAGGGTCACGGAACACCAGCCAGTCGAGCACGACGTTCGTATCGAGCACGACGATCGGGGCCGAGGCGGCGGAGTCGGGCAAGGCCATCCCGGCATTGTCGCCGCGCCGAGTGCGATGTCTTGCAGGCCCTGGCGCATCGGCATACAATAGAAGGCTTTTCGGCAGACACTGCTGCGCTCTTTGCTGGGCAACTTGACTGGATTCAAGGTTCGAGGGTCGTCACGATCCCGGATCGTCCCAGTCGGGCGCACTTCCCAGAGTTGCATGGCCATTTGGCTTGTTCGCCGGAAATCAGTGACTTCAAACGGGAACAAGTTACCAATGCCTACCATCAACCAACTCGTGCGTCACGGTCGCGAGACCGAGATCACGAAGTCCAAGTCGCCGGCGCTGCAAGGCGGCCCCCAGCGACGCGGCGTGTGCACCCGCGTGTACACCACGACCCCGAAGAAGCCGAACTCCGCGCTGCGTAAAGTGGCCAAGGTTCGCCTGACCAACGGGTTCGAGATCATTTCCTACATCGGCGGCGAAGGCCACAACCTGCAGGAGCACAGCGTTGTGCTCGTGCGCGGCGGCCGCGTCAAGGATCTGCCAGGTGTTCGCTACCACATCGTGCGCGGCTCGCTCGACCTGCAGGGCGTGAAAGACCGCAAGCAGTCGCGCTCGAAGTACGGCGCGAAGCGTCCGAAAAAGGCGTAACGCCAACGCCGGCCGAGAGGCTGGCATCATCATTCGTCAAGTCGTCCCGGCTTGCCGAGTAAGTTGGATGGCCTCACATAGGCTGTCCGCGGCGGGTGCGAAAGCAGCTCGCCAACTGAAGCAAAAGGAAGAGAAATGCCTCGTCGTCGCGAAGTCCCCAAACGGGACATCCTCCCCGATCCGAAGTTCGGCTCGGTCGATCTGTCCAAGTTCATGAACGTCATCATGGAATCGGGCAAGAAGGCCATCGCCGAGCGCATCATCTACGGCGCGCTCGAGCAGGTCGAAAAGAAGTCGGGCAAGGATCCGCTCGAGATCTTCGTCACCGCGCTGAACAACATCAAGCCGATGGTTGAAGTCAAGTCACGCCGCGTCGGCGGTGCGAACTACCAGGTTCCCGTGGAAGTTCGCCCGGTTCGCCGCGTCGCGCTGGCGATGCGCTGGCTGAAAGAGTCGGCGCGCAAGCGTGGCGAGAAGTCCATGGCGCAGCGCCTGGCCAACGAATTGCTCGAGGCCGTCGAGGGCCGCGGCGGCGCGATGAAGAAGCGCGATGAAGTGCACCGCATGGCCGAGGCCAACAAGGCGTTCTCGCACTTCCGCTTCTAAACTTCTTTCGTTTTCCGTCCCGGCCGCTCCTCGGGTTTTTACGAACCCGCGAGCGGCTCACGCATTTGGAGTGCCATCATGGCCCGCAAGACCCCCATCGAGCGCTATCGCAACATCGGCATCTCGGCTCACATCGACGCCGGCAAGACCACGACCACCGAGCGCATCCTGTTCTACACCGGCGTGAACCACAAGATCGGTGAAGTGCACGATGGCGCAGCCACGATGGACTGGATGGAGCAGGAGCAAGAGCGCGGCATCACGATCACGTCGGCCGCGACGACCTGCTTCTGGAAGGGGATGGAAATGGGCTTCCCCGAGCACCGCATCAACATCATCGACACGCCGGGCCACGTCGACTTCACGATCGAGGTCGAGCGCTCGATGCGCGTGCTCGACGGCGCGTGCATGGTGTACTGCGCCGTCGGCGGCGTGCAGCCGCAGTCGGAGACCGTCTGGCGCCAGGCGAACAAGTACAAGGTGCCGCGCCTTGCGTTCGTCAACAAGATGGATCGCACCGGCGCGAACTTCTACAAGGTCTACGAGCAGATGAAGGTGCGCCTGAAGGCGAACCCGGTGCCGATCGTGATTCCGATCGGCGCCGAGGAAAACTTCACCGGCGTGATCGACCTGATCAAGATGAAGGCGATCATCTGGGACGAGGCCTCGCAGGGCATGAAGTTCGACTACCGCGAGATCCCGGCCGAGTTGCTCGAAGAAGCCAAGAAGTGGCGCGAGAACATGCTCGAAGCCTCGGCCGAATCCAGCGAAGAGCTGATGAACAAGTACCTCGAGTCGGGCGATCTGTCCGAGGACGAGATCAAGCTCGCGATCCGCACGCGCACGATCGCGGCCGAGATCCAGCCGATGCTGTGCGGCAGCGCGTTCAAGAACAAGGGCGTGCAGCGCATGCTCGACGCGGTGATCGATTTCATGCCCTCGCCGATCGATGTGCCGCCGGTCCCCGGCCACGATGACGACGACAAGGAAGTGGTTCGTCATGCGGACGACAACGAGAAGTTCGCCGCGCTCGCGTTCAAGCTCATGACCGACCCGTACGTTGGCCAGCTGACCTTCGTGCGCGTCTATTCGGGCGTGCTGAAGTCGGGCGACTCGGTCTACAACCCGATTCGTGGCAAGAAGGAGCGCATCGGCCGCATCCTGCAGATGCACGCGAACCAACGCGAGGAAATCAAGGAAATTCTCGCTGGCGACATCGCCGCCTGCGTGGGCTTGAAGGAAGTGACGACCGGCGAAACGCTGTGCGATCCGACCTCGATCATCACGCTCGAGAAGATGATCTTCCCGGAGCCGGTGATCTCGCAGGCCGTCGAGCCGAAGACCAAGGCCGACCAGGAAAAGATGGGCATCGCGCTGGGCCGTCTGGCCCAGGAAGACCCGTCGTTCCGCGTCAAGACCGACGAGGAATCGGGCCAGACCATCATCTCGGGCATGGGCGAGCTGCACCTGGAAATCATCGTCGACCGCATGAAGCGCGAGTTCGGCGTCGAGGCCAATGTCGGCAAGCCGCAGGTCGCGTACCGCGAGACGATCCGCAAGGCGGTCTCGGATGTCGAAGGCAAGTTCGTGCGCCAGTCGGGCGGCAAGGGCCAGTACGGCCACGTCGTGCTGAAGATCGAGCCGCAGGAGCCGGGCAAGGGCTTCGAATTCGTCGACGCGATCAAGGGCGGCGTGGTGCCGCGCGAGTTCATCCCGGCGGTCCGCAAGGGCGTCGAGGACTCGCTGCCGGCCGGCGTGCTCGCGGGTTATCCGGTGGTCGACGTGAAGGTCACGCTGACCTTCGGTTCGTACCATGAGGTCGACTCGAACGAGAACGCGTTCAAGATGGCCGCGTCGCTCGGCTTCAAGGACGGTTGCCGCAAGGCTGGCCCGGTGATCCTGGAGCCGATGATGGCGGTCGAGGTCGAGACGCCGGAAGACTACGCCGGTGGCGTGATGGGCGATCTGTCGTCACGTCGTGGCATGGTGCAGGGCATGGACGACATGCCTGGCGGCGGCAAGGTCATCAAGGCCGAAGTGCCGCTGTCGGAAATGTTCGGCTACTCGACGACGCTGCGCTCGATGTCGCAGGGCCGCGCAACTTACACGATGGAATTCAAGCACTACAGCGAAGCACCGAAGAACGTTGCCGACGCGATCATCACCGCGCGCGGCAAGTAAGAGACACACGAGCCGGTCTTCGGCGGGGTATCGCGAGCTGCCAGTGGCGCGCGAATCAGCACTCCGCCGGAAACCTTAAACACCTCACTGGCAATGCTCTTTACTCCCTGGAGATATTGAAATGGCAAAAGGCAAATTCGAGCGTACCAAGCCCCACGTGAACGTCGGGACGATCGGACACGTGGACCACGGCAAGACGACGCTGACCGCGGCGATCACGACCGTGCTGAGCAAGCTGTTCGGGGGCGAGGCCAAGGCCTACGATCAAATTGACGCGGCCCCCGAAGAGAAGGCGCGCGGCATCACCATCAACACCGCCCACGTCGAATACGAGACCAAGAACCGGCACTACGCCCACGTCGACTGC
>NZ_JBFUKR010000057.1:0-7649 GCF_056400745.1 Rhizobacter sp. P5_A1 | reverse complement strand
CGCGAGGGCGGCACCGGCGCGGCGGCCGACATCGTCGGGGCCGTCGTCGCGGTCGGCGCAGGCGCCGGCGCGCGCGCGGTCGTCGGCGGATCGAACAGCATCGTGTATTCGCGCACCAGCCGACCGGTGGACCAGTTGATCTCGAGGATCACATCGACGAAGGGCTCCTGAACACCACGGTCACTGGTCAGCTTGAGATAGGGTCGACCATCGGCGCGGCGCTGCAACTCGACCTGCGTGCTGGGGAGCACCGCGTTGTAGTCGACACCCGCGGCCTTGTAGGACTCCGGTGGCGCGACGCGAACACGCAGGTTCGATGCCTCTTCCGGCGTCATGCTCGTGACGTCGATCTCGGCGCGCAGCGATTCGCCCAGCGCGGACTGCACCTGGATCCGGCCCAAGCCGAGCGACCACGCGGCCGGCGCGGCCAGCAGCAACGCGGCGGCGGCCACCCCAGTCAGGGCGAAACGCCCCGTGAACGTCAAGCTTCTTTTCAAGGCGTCTCCCAATAAGACGAGGTGCGCACTGGCGTGTGCCCACCTGTGTCGACAGCGTGATTGTCGCGATTTCCGCCGCCGTTTCGGCGGGCGTGCGGTTCGAAAGTGGAAATCACAATAGCATCAATGAGATACGCTGACAAGCTAATGCAATGGCTGACATTGCGAGCGATTCACGGATCGACGCCTTGGCGCGCGCCCTGTCGCCATGTAACAACAAGTGGGCGGGAACCTCGATGCGTCAATCCTCGAGCACGATGCGCAGCATCCGGCGCAGCGGCTCGGCCGCACCCCACAGCAGCTGGTCACCGATCGTGAATGCCCCCAGGTATTCCGGCCCCATCGACATCTTGCGCAAGCGGCCGACCGGAATCGTCATCGTGCCGGTCACGGCCACCGGCGTCAGATCGCGCAAGGTCGCCTCCTTGTTGTTCGGCACGAGCTTGACCCAGGCGTTGTCGTTCGCGATCAAGGCTTCGATATCGGCCAACGGCACGTCCTTCTTGAGCTTGAACAGCAGCGCTTGGCTGTGGCAACGCATCGCGCCGACGCGCACGCAGAAGCCGTCGACGGGGGTCGCGGCGGTGCCGAAGCCTGCACCCTGGCCGAGGATCTTGTTGGTCTCGGCCTCGCCCTTCCACTCTTCCTTGCTCATGCCGTCACCCAGATCCTTGTCGATCCACGGGATCAGGCTGCCGCCGAGCGGCACACCGAAGTTCGCGGTCTCGGCCTCGCTCAAGCCCCGTTGCGTCGCAGCGAGCTGGCGGTCGATCTCGAGGATCGCGCTCTTCGGGTCGTCGAGCAGATTGCGCACCGAGGCGTTCAGCGTGCCGTACTGCGTCAGCAGCTCGCGCATGTGCGCGGCCCCGCCGCCCGACGCCGCCTGGTAGGTCATCGTGTTCATCCACTCGACCAGCCCGGCCTTGTAGAGCGCCCCGACGCCCATCAGCATGCAGCTGACGGTGCAGTTGCCGCCGATCCAGTTGCGGCCGCCTTTCGTCAACGCGTCGCGGATCACCGGCATGTTGACCGGGTCGAGCACGATGACCGCATCGTCCTTCATGCGCAGCGTCGATGCCGCGTCGATCCAGTGGCCGTTCCAGCCGGCCGCGCGCAGCCGCGGGAACACGTCGGCCGTGTAGTCGCCCCCTTGCGCGGTGACGATGATCTCGCAGCGCTTCAGCGCAGCGATGTCGTAGGCGTCGAACAGCTTGTTCTCGTTCTTCGCCATCGCCGGCGCGGCGCCGCCGGCGTTGCTGGTGCTGAAGAAAATCGGCTCGATGTGGTCGAAGTCGCCTTCGGCCTGCATGCGGTCCATCAGCACGGAACCGACCATGCCGCGCCATCCAACCAAACCCGTGAGTGTCGTCATCAGAAATGCCCCAGTGAAAAGTTGATCGAAACCTCTTGCTCCCCCGGCTCGTTCGCCAAGGGTGGGGGCGACACGAACCGGAGCTGAACTAGCCCTTGATCGTGGTTTTGGTCGCGAGCGCAGCGACGACGGCGTCGCCCATCTCGCGCGTTCCGACCTTGGTGGTGCCTTCGGACCAGATGTCGGCAGTACGCAAACCCGAGGCGAGCACCTGCTGCACCGCCGACTCGATGCGGTCGGCGGCGGCGGGCTGATTCAGCGAGAAGCGAAGCATCATGGCGGCGGACAGGATTGTAGCGAGCGGATTCGCGAGGTTCTTGCCGGCGATGTCGGGCGCGCTTCCGTGGCTCGGCTCGTACAGGCCCTTGCCCGACGCGTTCAGCGATGCCGAGGGCAGCATGCCGATCGAGCCGGTCAGCATCGCGGCCTCGTCCGAGAGGATGTCGCCGAACATGTTGCCGGTGACGATCACGTCGAAGGTCTTCGGCGCACGCACCAGTTGCATCGCCGCGTTGTCGACGTACATGTGGTCGAGTGCCACGTCAGGGTATTGCGCATGAACTTCGGTGACGATGTCTTTCCAGAACTGGAAGGTCTCGAGCACGTTCGCCTTGTCGACGCTCGTCAGCCGCTTGTTGCGCTTGCGCGCCGCCTGGAACGCGACGTGCGCGATGCGTTCGATCTCGGGGCGCGCATAGCGCATCGTGTCGAAGGCTTCGTCGGCGCCGGCGAACGCGCCATCGGGCGAGCGCCGGCGGCCGCGCGGCTGGCCGAAATAGATGTCGCCGGTCAGCTCGCGGATGATCAGGATGTCGAGACCCGCGACGAGTTCGGGCTTCAGGCTCGACGCATGCGTGAGCTGCTCGTAGCAGATCGCCGGGCGGAAGTTCGCGAACAGGCCCAGGCTCTTGCGCAGGCCGAGGATCGCCTGCTCGGGGCGCAGTGCGCGCTCGAGCTTGTCGTACTTCCAGTCGCCGACGGCGCCGAACAGCACCGCGTCGGCGGCCTGCGCGAGCTTCAGCGTCGCCTCGGGCAGTGGATGGCCATGCGCATCGAACGCCGCGCCGCCGACGAGCGCGGTCTCGGTCTCGAAACGCAGGTCGAGTGCGCCCAGCACGCGCACGGCTTGCGCGACGATCTCGGTGCCGATGCCGTCACCCGGCAGGATTGCAATCTTCACGAATCAGTTTCCAGTTCCGGGGTTCACAGGCGGTGCGCCAGCCAGGGCTTCGTCAGCAGCCGCTCGGCCTCGAAGGCGCGAATCTTGTCGGCATGGCGCAGCGTCAGGCCGATGTCGTCGAAGCCGCCGAGCAGGCAATACTTGCGAAACGGCTGCACGTCGAAGGCGATCGACGTGCCGTCGGGCTTGATGATCACCTGCTGCTCGAGGTCGATCGTCAACGTGCAGCCGATGAATGCCGCCGCCTCGTCGAACAGCCGCGCGACCTGCTCTTCCGGCAACTGGATCGGCAGCAGGCCATTCTTGAAGCAGTTGTTGAAGAAGATGTCGGCATAGCTCGGCGCGATCAGCGCGCGAAAGCCGAACTGTTCGAGCGCCCACGGCGCGTGTTCGCGCGACGAGCCGCAGCCGAAGTTCTTGCGCGCGAGCAGCACCGAGGCACCCTTGTAGCGCGGCTGGTTCAGCACGAAGTCGGGGTTCGGCCTGCGCGACGCCGGATCCTGGCCCGGCTCGCCGTGGTCCAGGTAGCGCCATTCGTCGAACAGGTTCGGGCCGAAGCCGGAGCGCTTGATCGACTTGAGAAACTGCTTCGGGATGATCGCGTCGGTGTCGACGTTCTCCCGGTCCATCGGCGCAACGAGGCCGGTGTGGATGCGAAACGGAGTCATGGCAATAGATGATTCTCAGACGGCGCCGGGCCGCCCCAAGGCGGCTGGGCGCCCCCTCGGGGGGCAGGAACGAAGTGACGTGGGGGCTGACATCTCTTCACGCGAGGCGACTGACATCGACGAAGTGGCCTTCGATCGCGGCAGCAGCCGCCATCGCCGGGCTGACGAGGTGCGTGCGGCCGCCGGCGCCTTGGCGGCCCTCGAAATTGCGGTTGCTCGTCGATGCGCAGCGCTCGCCCGGCTCGAGCCGATCGGCGTTCATCGCCAGGCACATCGAGCAGCCCGGCTCGCGCCACTCGAAGCCGGCGGCCTTGAAGACCTTGTCGAGGCCCTCGCGCTCGGCCTGCTCCTTCACGAGCCCGGAGCCCGGCACGACCATCGCGAGCTTCACGTTCGATGCGACCTTCGCGCCGAGGCGCCGCACCACCGAGGCCGCCTCGCGCAGGTCTTCGATGCGCGAGTTCGTGCACGAACCGATGAAGACCTTGTCGATCAGGATGTCGGAGATCAGCTTGTTCGGCTCGAGCGCCATGTACTGCAGCGCGCGCTCGATCGCGCCGCGCTTGCTCGCGTCTTTCTCGCGATCGGGGTCGGGCACGCGGTCGTCGATCGCGAGCACCATCTCGGGCGAGGTGCCCCAGGTGACCTGCGGGCGGACGCGCGATGCGTCGAGCTCGACGACCGCATCGAATTGCGCACCCGGGTCGGAGTGCAGCGCGCTCCAGTAGCGCAGCGCCTGCTCCCACTCCACGCCGGCCGGCGTGTACGGCCGGCCCTTCACGTAGGCGATGGTGGTCTCGTCGACGCCGATCAGCCCGGCGCGCGCGCCGGCCTCGATCGCCATGTTGCACACCGTCATCCGGCCTTCCATGCTCAAGGCGCGGATCGCCGAACCGGCGAACTCGATCGTGTAGCCGGTGCCGCCGGCAGTGCCGATCTTGCCGATGATCGCCAGCACGATGTCCTTCGCGCTGCAGCCGGCGCCGAGCTTGCCCTCGACGCGGATCAGCATGTTCTTCGCCTTGCGCGTCAGCAGCGTCTGCGTCGCGAGCACATGCTCGACCTCGCTGGTGCCGATGCCATGCGCGAGCGCGCCGAACGCGCCGTGGGTCGAGGTGTGCGAGTCACCGCAGACCACCGTCATGCCCGGCAGGGTTGCGCCCTGCTCCGGTCCGATCACGTGGACGATGCCTTGGCGCCGATCGTTCATCTTGAACTGCGTGATGCCCAGCCGGTCGCAGTTCGCGTCGAGCGTGTCGACCTGCAGCCTGGAGATCGGGTCGGCGATGCCATGCGAGCGATCGGTGGTCGGCACGTTGTGGTCGCTGACGGCCAGGTTCGCCGAGACGCGCCAGACCTTGCGGCCCGCCAGCTCGAGGCCGTCGAAAGCCTGAGGGCTCGTGACCTCGTGGACCAGGTGGCGGTCGATGTAGAGCACGGCGGTGCCGTCGTCCTCGGTGTGGACGACGTGTTCGTCCCAGATCTTGTCGTACAGCGTGCGGGGCATCGTGCCTGTAGAGCGGGTGTGTCAGGAACGCAAGTTTAAGCGCTCGACGGTTCCACCCATGGAAAAGGGGCGCGACCATCGGCCGCGCCCCTTGCATGAGCGACGAACGGCTCTGCGTCTTACCAGCCGATGTCCTTCAGCAGCGGCAGCGTCAGGTCGTACGGCGGAACGACGAACTGAGTCAGGTCAGCGTTGATCGCCGGCTCCATCAGCAGGTTGCGGCGCGCGCTCGTATCCCAGTGCGAGACCGACGATCCGCCGACCAGCGGGTTCGGCGTGTAGAGCATCACGCGACCGAGCTTGTCGGCGCCCGCGAGCTGCGAGTTGTCGACCCCGAGCCTGACGACGACGTCCGAACTGCGCTTGGTGAGATTCATCGCGCCGAGGAGGGTCACGCCATCCGCGAACGAGATGCGTATCGCCGGGATCATCACCCTCGGATCGGCGCCGCCGAGCGCGTCGGGCGGTGTCGCCGACGTGTTGTCGACGACGACCACGCCGAGCGCTCCGGCGTTCTGCGCGTTCAGCACCTTCTGTGTGAACGGGCAGGCGCCGCGCAGCACCATCGCGATCCGATTCTTGACCGCGGTCTGGTTGGCCTCGTCGAGCGGACTGCAAGCCAAGCCGAGATTGCCGTTCTCGACGACCGGCATGACCTGCTTGTTCAAGCCCGGCGCGTCCAGTGCCGGGCCGAACGACGCCGCCCCCGCCAGGTACTCGCCGGCGATCGTTGCCGGCCACATCACCTGCATCCGCGGCGTGCCATAGCTGAGCACGTTCGGCGCCGACGTCGTCACGTTGTTGCCCGTCCAGACGAGCTGGCGCGGATTGATCGCCGAGGTTTTGCGCTCGACCGACGACATCACCAGCCAGGTCTTGCCCGCAGTGTTGTCGTACATGTGACCTTCCCAAATGCTCGGCAGCCCCCCGGTTCCGACATAGGCCGTCGCCTCGGGATTGATGCGGAAGCCCGTCGAAGTCTGGACGCTCAGAACCGAGAAGCCCAACCCGTGGCCGAGCTCATGCAGCAAGGTCTCGACGAAGTTCACCTGCGTCCCGGCGTTGCCGTCGAGACCCAGATAGAACGGCGCGCCCGTCAGGCAGCCCGGCTTGCCAAGGTTGACGTTGAACTGCGTCTTGATGTCGACCGTGCCGTAGCCCGACCCATCGTCCGCAACGCCGGCCGAGAGATTGACGCCGGCGAGCTTGTTGGCGAGCGCCTGCGGATACCAGGTGCCCGCAACGCCGCCCGGGAAGTCGTGCCAGATGTTCCAAGCGCCGGCGCTGCCCAGGACCGCACCGGTCGCGGTGCAAGTGAGTGCCTCCCAGCCCGCGTTGACCGTGATGGTCACGTTGCTCTGCAGTGCCTGCTCCCACAGGTTCGCCACGTAGCGGTAGACGTTCAGCCGCTGCTCACCCAGGGTCGTGCCGGTGTTTCCGCCGACCGGTGCGACGGGAGTCGGGTCGTTGAAACCGACGCCTGCCGGATCGCGACTGGTGATCTGGATGGTCGCGGCTTGTGCCGCAGTCCCCGCGACCGCCAGCAGCGCAGCGATCGCCGGTGCCCATACCGCGCTCTTGCTCTTGAGGGGTGTCATGGCTGTCACTCCGTCGGTGCGTTGCTGGTCTTGACGATGCTCGAATGCGCCTTCAGCGCAGCTTCCGCCTCGTCACGACTGCCGAAGCAGCGCTCCTGCAGCGATCCGTCGGGCTGGCGCATCAAGACGGTGTGGCTCATCGACTCGTCCGTCATCCGCGCTCCGCGGGCGCCGCTCTGGTGCGAGCGGGGCGCGATGGATGCCGGCGCGCGTGCAGGCGCCTTCGCGGCCTTTTCCTCATCCTGCATTGCCTTGAGCTCTTCGTGCGTCGGCGCACGCAGCTGGCCGGTGACCGGGTCGCGCACGACGCGCATGCCGGCGCTGTTGTCGCTGCCTGCGAAGGCCGACGACGACGCGATGGCGACGATCGCCAACGCTGCACCGGCGATCGCCAGCGGATGTTTCATCAACGCACTCATGAACTCTCCCTGTTGAGGATGGGGTAAAAACGTCGGCGAGCCAGCCTTGTAGGTGCCACCGAACCGAGCTGGACGATACGGGACGGGCACGCAAGCCATGTTCCCGGGAAACCCTGCACCCACCCCCCGACTCACGGGGGTTCGCACGCACCGTCGGCCCAATCGGGATAGGAGCCGATCATCGCTGATCGGGCCCCTCCCACACCACCCGGCATGCGGGTCCGCACCGGGCGGTTCGAGAAGTTGAGGTCAGGAGAATCGCGGGACTCCCAGACAGTCGAAGAAGATGATGGGCAGCACGCGGTTCAGGCCCATGGCGCTGTTGCGCCACCAGCTTCTTGCGTTGCAGGCAATGCGCGCGGCCAGATCCGGCGTCGCGCCCAGCTTGCGCAGCTCGCGGAACATCGT
>NZ_JBFUKR010000056.1:0-9231 GCF_056400745.1 Rhizobacter sp. P5_A1 | reverse complement strand
TCGACTAACCCTTCGTGACTCGACTATCCCGAGTGCCACGCGATTGGATTGGAGCCCCGCCGAGCGGTTCGCATCCGGGCCCGCACGACTCACGGCATCTGCCGCGTGCAACAAGGCCGTCTCTAGAGTGGCAGTCTGCTCCTCGTTCAGACCTTCGACTCACTGCGCGCTTCCAAAACCACCGCACTGTCATCGACGATGAATACGAATACGGCTTGACAGGGAAGGAAGTCCCTCTAAAGGGTTAGGCCCCTGTTCGATCGCGATGGCGTAGGACCTTGCAAAGCTCTCAAGTTCATTCGCTCGATCCGCTGCCAAGCGTGCCTCGCACGCGGAAGCCGAGATTTCCTCGTGATCCCCTCGGCTTGGATTGCCAGACCGAACCACGAGGCCTTCGAGTTGGCACGATTGGCGACGATAGATAAGCCAAGTGCGCTGAGCGGCGACAAGGCTACGGGTAGCGTGCAAAGGCTGCCGATCACGATAAGACTTTGAGTAGTCGATGTCGATCTTATTCATTGCCCTCAAGACCCTCGTGTAGACCACGTTCAGTTTCTGCTCAGCCGCGACGACCTCTTGACGTGTGCATTCGGCCAGCTCGGTGGACGTGACCGGGTTGCTGCAATTCTCGCTGGCACCGGCGATCGACGAGAAGGCCAGAATGACTAGCAGAAGGAGACGCAAAGGGTGGGTCATGACGAGTTCAAAAGGGGCCTAACGTGTTTTCGACATCATGCGATCTTGCCAGGGATGGCACGCAATGGCGACGGCTGGCGCGATAGGACAATTTTCGATTGCCACATGCGGCCATCTTTGCGAACTGCGTTCACGGATCTTGGGCTTGGAGGAGAGCGCCCTTTGCAACATTTCGCGGTCACATGCGCGGCTGAAGGCGAACAGCAAGCGATCCGAAGCACCGGCGAGACTGAAGTCCTCAAGCGTATCGAATCGATGACATTCAGAAGGAAGGGCCCGCTTCAACCAGCGCAAGCGGACCGACGCCAACGCAAATCTTGCACGGAAGCGCCGGATCGGCGATCCGATCCGATCCGATCCGATCCGATCCGATCCGATCCGATCCGATCCGATCCGATCCGATCCGGCCGGCCGCGGGCACTGCTCAGCGCTGCCCGCTGCTGCGCGCCGGCACGCTCTTCAGATGCAGGTAGAGCGCACGCACGTCGGTCTCGTTCATCTCCTTCAGCCCCGCGAAGGGCATCACGGTGCTGACCGCGCTGCCATCGGGCCGCTTGCCGGTGCGGAACATCGCGAGCATCGCGTCAGCATCCGGGTAGTGCGCGAGCGCCGAGCCGGCGCCCGGCGTCAGGTTCGCGGCCGACGGCCAGTCGGGCGGCGCACCGGGGATCTTGCCGCCCGAGAGATGGGCGCCGTGGCAGCCGATGCAGGTGTTCGCGACATACGCGCCGTGCTCGAGCGTGACGGCCTCGGGCACGGGTTGCGCGGGCGGCAGCGAGTGGTCGATGCGTTCGGCGGCGTCGAGCACCACGCCGGCGGCGTAGAGCGCCTTCACCGGCACCGGGAACGAGATCGTCGCGCCGGCGCCGGCCGCCGGCGGCAGCTGGCGCACGTAGGCGACGATCGCGGCGACGTCGCCGTCGGTGAGCCGCGCGTAGTCTTCGCTGGGCATCACGATCGCGGGCCGGCCGTCGGGCTTGACGCCGTGGCGGATCGTGCGCGTCCAGTCGAGCGCGCTGTAGTTCGCGACCACCGAGCCGGGAGCCGACGTGATGTTCGGCGCGTGGATCAACAGCCCCTTGCCGTCGTTGAGAACGTCCTTGCCGGCGCCGTCGGCGCCATGGCATTCGGCGCAGTTGCGTGACTTGAACAGGTAGCGGCCGCGCTCGATGCTGGCGGCGTCGCTGCGGTAGGCGACCGCATCGAGCTTCAGGTCGATGCGGCGCTGCATCTTGCGTTCGCCGAGCTGTGCGCCGACGAACAGCACCACTGCGCCGAGGCCGACCAGCGACAGCACCGCGATGCCGCCGCGCTTGAGCCACTTGTTCATTTGGGTTCTCCCGATAAGACCAATGGATACGCCGAGCCTGCGCCAGGCGCGGCGACGATGCAACAGAAGGCGGCGATCGCGAGCAGCGTCACCGCGGTCGTTCCCGCCCAGCGGCGGAGCGCTTCGCCGGGCTTCATGTCATGTTCACCGACCCGGGCACCTGCGGTACGCCGACGGCGCGCGAGAGCTTGGTCCAGCCGCTCGCATCGAGATGCGGTTGCACGTGCGTCAGCAGGCCGAGAAAGGCCTCGGGCGGCGTCTGCGTCTTCAGCTCGTTGAACAGGCCCGCGCGTTCGGCCGGCGTGCTCGCGGGCACCATCCAGCGGGCGACGAGCAGGTGCTCCTGCGGCGCGAGCGTCGCAAGCAGGCGGTTGTGGATCGCGTGCAGTTCGGCGTCGCTGTAGTGCGCCCACAGCGCGGCGGCGTTGACCGTCTCCTCGATGTGCATGTGCTGGAAGTTCTCGGCCACGAACAGCGCCAGGTGGCGATACAGGCGCAGCGCGAGCATCGGCCGCGCATCGGCGTCGGCCGCGGCGAGCGCGGCCGACTCGTCGGCGAGCGCGGTGATGCTCTCGAAGTGCTCGAGGTGGTCGGCCGCGGTGCGCGCCGAGCCGGCCGGCTGGCGCGCCTCGATGGCCGCGTGCAGGAAGTCGTTCTCGTGCTCGATGTGGCTGGTGCACAGCGTCAGCAGCGCGTCGAGCTGGGCCAGCGTCGCGGCCATCTCGTCGGCGTCGTCCACGTCGAGGCGGCCGACGCGGCACAGCGTGTCGCACATCAGGTTGCGGATGGCCTTGTGGATCGGCTTGTAGGTGTTGTAGCGCTCCGGCGCGATGGCTGCGGTCGTCGTCGCTTGGGCAGAGGAGAGGATGGCGTTCATGTCGATGTTCCCTGAGTGGGTTGGGGTTCGTTCGGGCGGGGCCGCGCCGCGCGCGGCCCCGGGGGCGGATCAGTGCCAGTAGCGCGTCACCGCGAAGTCGAGGTCGCTGTCGTTGGCCGAGCCGGCGACGAGGCTGCGCACGGTGGGCACGCGTTCGTCGGCCTGCAGCACGATGGCGCGGCCTTCGTCGGCCTTGATGCCGGGCGCGACCGGGGTGATCGTCACGCCGGCGTTGCCGAAGCCGGCGTCGAGCGTGCCGTCGGTGTTGTAGCGGGCGACGACGTAGTCGCCGGCCGAGCTGCCGCCGGTGTAGACCCAGCCGGCGACGACGATGCGGCCGTCGGCCTGGACCACCACCGCCTGGGCTTCGTCCCAGTTCGTCGTGCTGACCTTCGTGATGACGCGGCCTGCGCCGCCGAAGCCGTTGTCGGCGAGGCCGTCGGCGTTCAGGCGCAGCACCGCGAAATCGTGGCCGACATGGCCGACGACGACGATCTTGTTATCCGCCGTGATCGCGACGCCGCGGGCCGCACCGATCACCGAGCCGAACTCGCCGTCCGGGCGCTCGCCGACCGCGAAGCCGAAGTCGACCGTGCCGTCCGCGTGATAGCGGGTCAGCACGAAGTCGCCTTCGCCGCCGGCCGCGACGATCTTCTGCTCGCCGTCGATGGTCTGCAGCGCCAGCGCGTAGATCGAGTCGCGGGCGTTGCCGCCACGGATCGGCGTGACGACCTGGCCGTTGCTGCCGAAGCCTGCATCGACCGAACCGTCGACGTTGTAGCGGGCCAGCGCGAAGTCGAGGCCGCGCGTCGCGCTCAGGGTGTGGCCGCCGAGCACGATCTTGCCGTCGGCCTGCACGACGATCGCGAAGGCTTCGTCCGCGTCGCTGCCGAACGAGGTGACGACCTTGCCGCCGTTGCCGAAGGCCGTGTCGAGGCTGCCGTCGGCGTTGTAGCGCACGAGCGCGAAGCTCTTGCCCTTGGGCGTCTCGTCGAGCGAGCCGGCGACGAGGATCTTGCCGTCGGCCTGCAGCGCCATCGCGTTGGCCACGGCGGCGCCGTTGCCGACCGCGGTGATCACCTTGCCGGCGGTGCCGAAGCTCGCGTCGATCGCGCCGTCGCGCTGGAAGCGCACGAGCTCGAACGCGTAGCCGAGCGCACCGTTGCCCCAGCCGGCAACGACGATCTTGCCGTCGCCCTGCACCACCATCGCCCGGGCGTTGTCATCGGTCGGGCCGACCGCGGTCACGGCCAGGCCGGCGGTGCCGAAGCTGGTGTCGAGCGAACCGGCGACACCGCGCACGGTCACCGTCACGCCTTGCTGGGCCGAGAGCGCACCGGCCGTGCCGGTGACATGCGCGTCGGTCGGCAGCGAGTGCGGCGCGGCGGCGTCGGCCGCGAGCGTCAGCGTCGCGCTGGTCGCGCCCTGCGCGATGTGCACCGGCGCGGCGCTGACGCCGGTCGGCAGCCCGGTGACGGCCACGTCGACCGCACCGTCGAAGCCGGCGCTGCGCGTGACGGTCGCATCGACCGTCACGCTCGTGCCTTGCAGGATCAGCGCCTTCGATGCCGACAGCGCCAGCGTGAAGCTCGCCGCGGGTGGCGGCGGTTCGCTGCCGGCCGGCGTCGTGCCGGGGGTTTCGCTGCTGCTGCCGCCGCCGCAGGCGGTCAGCGCGGTCAGCAGTGCGAGCGCGGCGCCGAGCAGCGCCCTTCGCGTGCTTTGAAACGGGTGGATCGGATTCATGGTTCGGTTCCTCGAGAAGTGGAGCGCCCGGTGTCGCGGAAGGAGTGGATGTCGTTCACCGGGTCTGAAAAACGACTGGGGTGAATTCTCGAAATTGCGGCGCATCGGCACATCGGCCGAAGGAGCCAATGGCCCATCCGCGAAGAGCCATGCGGCGCGCCGGCAGCGGGTGGGGGCTCTTTTAGAGCGGTCTCTTTTTGAGCATCGACGCGGTCGGCGCGGCTGCCTACGATCCGCTCCGGGTCAGAACAGGCGCATGCCGGACGCCCGCTTCAGGAGAGGGGAAGAACCATGGACAACTTGCTGATCGAATCGGCGCCGCACCGCGCGACCGGCCACCCGCCGGAGCTCGACGACGCGCTGCAGGCCGCGCTCTGGCAGGCGCTGACCGAAACGCTGGCGCGGCTGCGCCGGCCGGCCGTCGCGGTCGCGGTCACGCCGCGTGCGACGCCCATGGCGCCCTGTGCGACGCACGTCGTTCCGGTGCCGCTGAGCGCGCGCCAACGCCAGGTGCTCGCGCGCATCGCCGCCGGCGACAGCAACAAGCTGATCGCCCGCACGCTCGGGCTGAGCCTGCACACGGTCAAGCGGCATGTCGCGAACATCCTCGACAAGCTGAACGCGGGCTCGCGCGGCCAGGCCGCGGCATGGTGGCAGGCGAACCGCCCGGCGCCGGTCTGAGCGCGCTCGCATGCACCCTCGTTCAGCCGACGCGCTGCTGCAGACCGCGCTGGGATTTCGCGCCGCGCAGGCCCTGCTCTGCGCGATCGACCTCGGCCTGTTCAGCGAGCTCGCGCGCGGCCCGCGCACGCTGCGCCAGCTGCGCCGCGCGCTCGGCCTGAGCGAGCGCGCCGCGCCCGACCTGCTCGATGCGCTGGTCGCGATGGGCGTGCTCGACCGCGAAGGCGACGACGCGCAGGCCGTCTACCTCAACACCCGCGCCGCGAGCCACTATCTGGACCGGCGCAGCCCGGGCTACCTCGGCGGCGTGCTCGAGGCGGCCCGTGCGCAGGGCTACCGCCGCTGGGGCGAGCTCGGGGCGGCTTTGAAGGACTCCGCCGTTCCGCTTCAGCGCGACACGCGGCCCGCCGCAGCCGCGGGCCATCCGTTCGGGCACGCGCTCGGCGCGCTCGCCGAAGGTCTCGACGGCGCGGCCTGGCGTAGCGTGGCCTGCGTCGACCCGGCCGGCGATCAGCTCGCCGGCGCGCTCGGCGCGCGCTGTCCGCAGCTGCGCATCGCACGCGTCGCGCTGAACGCACCGCTACCGGCTGTCGACGCGATCGTGCTCGTCGGCGTGCTGGGCGAGATCGGTGTCGACGCCAAGCGCCAATGGATCGCGCGCGCCCATGCGGCGCTGCCCGCCGATGGCGCGCTGATCGCGGTCGAGCCGCTGATCGACGATGCGCGTCGCCAGGGTCTGCATGCCCTGCTGGCCTCGCTCGACGCGATGCTGGCGCGGGGCGGTGACGGCGTCGGCTTCAGCGCTGCCGACTTCGATCGCTGGTGCCGCGCCGCGGGCTTCCGCGAGACCTCGGTGCTGCCGCTGGATGCGGCCTGCTGCCTGGCCCGCGCGCGCAAGTGACGGGCTGTTGAGCGGTTGAACCGGCCGCGGCGAGCGCGGCACCGCTCCACCTTCATGCAACAATTCCGCAGCGGTTTCGGCGCGGCGCAAGCCGGCGATACCGCTGGCGACGCCCGACGCAGGCGCGCACCCCCACTGGTCCAGCAACCACGGTGAGCTTCCGGCCCCACGACGCATTCCATGCCTGTTGCGCCCGCCGCCCACGTTCGCCCCGCGCCGCGCCTGCGGCACCGCCCGGCCACGCGTGCGGATCTACCCGAGTGCATGACGCTGATCCCGGCCTGGCTCGCGCTCGACGACCCGACGCGCGCGGGCCTCCCGGCGCTGTGGGAGCGCCTGGTCGAGGAGCCATCCGTGATGGCCAGCATCACCGAAGACCTGGGCTCGCCGGCCGGGTCGCGAATCCTGTCGTTCGCGGTCGCGATGGCCATCACGCCGGCGCTGATTGCCGAGCTGGGGGTCGACGCAGCGCCGCAACCGCATGTCGCGCGGCGCGTCTACCGTGCCCTGATCGACGGGCGCTACGTGCCGATGACCGAGCGCGAGATCGGCCTGGCCAGCGCGCGCGCCGACCTGCACCTGCTCGGCCTGCATTTCGGCATGGCCAGCCGCGACTTCAGCGAGCCACTCGCGCAAAGCCTGGTCGTGATGGGCGCCGAGAGCTTTCGGACCGGGCTGTCGGGCTACAACCTGCGCGGCTTCTATTTCGAGAACTGCCAGTTCCACGAACCGTGGATGCTGACCACCGGCTTCCAGCGCCGCACCCACGCCACTGCGGCGCCCGACACCCCTGCGCCGGAGGACCGGCTGCAGTACTTTCGCGTCACCCGCGACGAGGCGATCGCGCATGTGCCCGGCACCAGCATCGGCCACATCTTCAACCACCATCCGCCGCGGTTTCGCCTCTCGCCTGCGCAGCGGCGCCTGCTGTGGCTCTCGCTGTTCGATGACAACGACGACGCACAGATGCAGCGGCTCGGCGTCTCGGCGCACGGTCTGAAGAAGCTGTGGCGCGGCATCTACGAGCGCGTGCAGGACCAGCAGCCCGACTTCTTCGGCGATGCGGCGGGCGATGACGAAGGCAAGCGTGGCCGCGAGAAGCGCCGCCAGGTGCTGGCCTACGTGCGCCAGCGGCCCGAGGAATTGCGGCCCTGGGTTCCGGCATGAGCGGCTTGCCGCCGGGCCCGCGCCGCGCATGCGATCGCGACCGACCGCGCGCGCCGACCTTGCCGAGTGCCTCGAGCTGCTGCCGCCGTGGCTGGCGCTCGACGCGCCGACGCGCGCGGCCCTGCCGGCGCTGTGGCAGACGCTGGTCGACGAGGTCTCGCTCGTCAGCGGCGTGATCGAGGACCATGCGCTGCCGCCGGGCCAGCGCATCCAGGCCTGGGGCGTCACGCTCGCGTTGCCGACGCCGATGCTGCAGCGCCTCGAAATCGTCACCGCCCCGGCTCCGTACCTGCCGCGGCGCATCTATGCGGCGCTGCTCGACGGCAGCTTCGTTCCGATGGACGACCGCGCGCTCGGCGAGGCGAACGCGCGCGGCGAGCTGGTGCTGTTCGTACTGCACTTCTCGATGCGCAGCCGCGACCTCGGCGACCCCTACGTCCACAGCGTGATCACGACCTCGAACGACGCATTTCGCAGCCTGCATGCGGGGCTGAATCCGCAGGCGATCTTCTACGAATCGGTGGCCTCCCTCGAGCCGATGCTGACGACCGCGGGCTTTCGGGTGCGCCGCTACCGCGACCCGACGCCGATCGCGCACCTCGCGCCGGAGCTGCGCCCGACGCTCGCCGGCCTGACGCGCGACGAGGCCAGGAACTGCCTGCCCGGCACGACCGCGCGGCAGGTCTTCGACCACTATCCGCCGCTGTTCAGGCTCAGCGCGATGCAGCGCCGGCTGCTGCGCATGGCGCTGTTCAGCGATGACGACGAGTCGATCATGCGCTCGCTCGAGGTCTCGTCGCACGGCCTGAAGAAGCTCTGGCGCGGCATCTACGACCGGATCGAGGACGCGGTGCCGGGCTTCTTCGGCGAGGCCGCGCCGGAGGCCGACGGCAAGCGCGGCCCCGAGAAGCGCCGCCAGGTGCTGGCCTACGTGCGCCAGCGGGCCGAGGAGCTGCAGCCCTGGGCAGGCACTGGCGGCTAGGCGCCGCGCCGGCGGGCCATTTCGCGAATGGCTCCTTCGGGCGATGCGCCGGCGCGCGGCGCTGCAGATACTGATGCACAGACGGCGCTGCCATGCGCCGTTCTTCATCACCACTGCACGAAGAGCACTACACCATGCAACCCAAGTTTCTCGTCTCGCAACTCTGCGCGCTGCTGGGCGCGCTGGCCATCGCCGCACCGGCCCGGGCCGACGACCATCTGATCGACTTCGGCACCTCGCCCGCCGACGTGCCCGCCGCCTGCGCCGGCGCCGGCAACGCGCCGAAGGCCTGCAGCACCTACAACGTGCTGCTGCAAAGCTACGGCGACGTGGAAGGCGTCGTCGACGTGACCACGCACGCCTCGCGCGGCGGCGCCTTGCAGTGGTTCAACACCGGCTACAACGAGCTCTACGGCGTCGCCTTCGACAACACGCCGAGCGTGAACGCGCCGGAGTGGGTCGACCTTGTGCCGCTGAACGGCGCGGTCGTGACGCTGACGCACTTCGACCTCGGCGGCTACTTCCACAGCATGCGCCGCAACGTCGAGCTCGATGTCTTCGCGCTCGGTTCCGGCACCCCGCTGTTCAGCCATCACGGCGCGATCGGCAGCAGCGGCAATGCGGTCGAGACCGGGCAGCACAGCGGCTTCGATCTGAACCTGAGCTCATCGACCGGCATCCGCATCCAGTGGCGCGACATCGACAACGCCGCGAACACCGGCATCGACAACATCGCGTACAGCGTCGCCGCGCCCGTGCCGGAGCCGGCCAGCGCGTGGTTGCTCGGCGCCGGCCTGCTCGCGACCGGCGCCTTCGCGCGGCGCTCGCGCCGCCGCTGACGCTCAGCGCTGCGC
>NZ_JBFUKR010000055.1:0-9960 GCF_056400745.1 Rhizobacter sp. P5_A1 | reverse complement strand
AGGCTCGACCGGGTGATCCTCTTCGGCCACAACCCCGAGTTCACCGAGCTGGCTCACCGGCTGTCGAGCGAGATCGTCGACATGCCCACGTGCGCGGTGGCTGAGTTTCGCTACGACACGAGGAACTGGTCTGACATCGGTTCGGCGGAGCCGGCCGAGTCGACGCTCGATCATCCGGGGAAATAGCGACCCGCGCGTTCGCGTCGTTGGTCGTCGAACGCTCATGCGCTTTGGGTCTTCCGAGCAGGCGCTGCGAAGCGGCAACGATCGCATGTGTCGTCAGATCGACCTGTCAACCCGTGATCGATCTCAATGACGACTCGCCCTGCCCCACGTACAGCCCGACATTGGCGAGCTTCGCACCATGCTTGGCGGCTGCCGCAGCGCTGGCGACCAGCTCGGCGGTGCGGACCTGGCCTTCGCGGATGCGCACCGCACCGATCGACAGGGTCGTGAACGGGAAGAAGCGCATGACGCCGTGCCGGTCCTCGGCGTCGATGCCGCCGGCCGCATGCCCGGCCTCGTCATAGAGCGTTCTGGCGTGGGCGTTGAACACGTCGACGAGGCGTTCGCAGCGTTGTTCCCAGTCGTCGCTCTGGAAGAGCAGGATGAAGTCGTCGCCGCCGACATGGCCGACGAAATCCCGCTGCGCATCGCAATGGTCGACGGCGCATCGGGCCATCAGGCGGATCATCTCGTCGCCGCGCCAGTAGCCGTAGTGGTCGTTGAAGGGCTTGAAGTTGTTGAGGTCGCCGTAGCACGCGACGAATTCGCCGCCACTGGCCAGCAGCCGTTCGATGTGCTCGGTGATCGGAATGTTGCCCGGCAGGAAGGTCAGCGGATTGGCATGGCGCGCCGCTTCGATGCGAGATTCGGTCACGGTGCGCACCAGCTGATCGCCGGTGCCCAGCCCGACGTAGCGACCGTTCTCGGTGACGATGAACCCCTCGGTCAGGTAGCGCTGGTCCTGCGACGTCAGGATCCCGATCAGGTCTTCCGTATCGTGCTCGCGCTCGATCACGCGCGGCGACAGGTTGGCGAACGTGATGCACGGCTTGGCACCGTACAGCTCCTTGAAGTAGCGCTTCGCGTTGCGCTCCATGAACTGGCGCCGATCGATCAGTCCGACCGGCACCCCGTTGTCGATGACGGCCACCGCGTGGAGTTCGGAATGGAGCTCGAACAGCCGGGCGAGTTCGTCATTCGACAGCGTCGGCTCGACGGTCGGCGCCGCGACGGTCTGGATCTCCCGCAGACGCCCCGAGACCGAGGCAGTGCGCATCGCGGGCATCACCGAAATGCGCTGGTCGAGCAGCACGGCTTCAGCCTCCGCCTCGATCCGCGTTCGGGGCGAAGCGATCGGCCGGCCCAAGAAATAGCCTTGCCCCAGGCCGATTCCCAGGTCGCGCACGATGCGCAGATCAACGTCGGTCTCGATGCCCTCCGCCACCAGCGTGGTGCCGAAGATCTCGGCAATCTGCAGCAGCGCGCGCAAGGTCTGCAGCTTCTTCGCGCGCCGGCTCAGGTCCGCGGTGAAGTACTTGTCGATCTTCACGATGTCGGGCTGAAGTTCGGACCAGAGCCGCAGGCTGGAGCGGCCGTCGCCGAAGTCGTCGAGCGCAAGCGTCACGCCGGCGGCATGCAGCTGCTGCGCAACCTCACCCAGCGCCTGGATGTCGCTGACGTGCTCGTGCTCGGTGATCTCGACGACCAGCATGCGCGGTTGCAGCCCGAGCCTGCGGATGGACTGCAGGATCGCGTCGGCCGATCGGCTGCGGATCATCTCGAGCAGCGCGGAAGCGCTGAGGTTGACGAACAGGCGTCCGGGCTGGCGCAACGCGGACCATTGTTCGAGCGCCGCGGCGACGCAGGCGATCTCGAAGTCCAGCAGCAGCCCTTCCTTGCGGGCCGCGGCGAGCAGCGCATCGGGCGAGTGCAGCGGCATGCCTTTGGGTCCGCGGATCAAGGCTTCATGGCCGTAGATCGAGCCGTCTTCCATGCTGACGATGGGCTGGAACACCGGAGAGAGCGACTTGCCCTTCAGCAGGCGAGACAGCGGTCCGGACCCGTCACCGGTGCGAAAATCCAGCGACTCCGCCGGCGCCGATTCGAGATTCAACATCTCCGTCCCTCATTGTGGTTTGCCTGCCGCACTCGGGCAGCGCTTCGCCGCGTTATCGGCTCGTGCGGCGCGAAGGTAGAGCAATCATTTGCAGAGGCCGTGAACGGCACTCGGGCTCTACAAAATTCACCATGCAGTCACGAATCACCGGCCGGTGACAACGCTCCAACACTCGCTGGCGAGGCGGCCGCCTCTCCACTTTGGCCTTGTCATGGATCCGTCATCAACGAGGTATACGGTATATACCGTTTATACGGATCCTGGAGCGCGGCCAACTCGGGGGCGACTCCGCACGCGTGTTTGCGATAACCGATTCACCGGAGGCAGCAATGCATGAACACCTGACTCAGCCTCACTACGCTCCGGCGTCGGTCGGTGGATTGATGGACCCGGCGTTCCTACGCGGGGCCATGCTCGACGCCGAGGGCGGGCGTCGTGCCAAGAGCACGTCGCTGCCGGCAAAGCGGCCGCGGTGGCGCACCGCGGTGCAAGCGGTCGCTGCCTTCTTTCGCAGGTATTGAAGGAGCGAACTCACCCGGCCTCTATCGCAATCGCTCGAACGTCAGCCGGCTGATCAGCCCGCTCTCATCGTCGCCATCTCGTCGCTCTTCGACGATCTTGACCAGGCCTTGCGAGGCCATCGCCTTCAGCTCCTGGGCCGAGGCGTCGTAGACGTACGGATTCTCGAGTGACGTGCCGACGGTCGGCAGTTCGCTCAATGCCCCGAATTCGGATTCGAGGTAGGCACTTTGGGCCAAGGTTCGCATTGCAATCTCCGCTCGTGGCGCCGCCGGGGCGCCGAAGGTGGTGATGCCGCGAAGCGAACCCCTGGGTTGCCGCCAGAACGGGTTCGCTTCGAGCGCGCTGCCGATCTTGTCGTGAGTGAGTGCCGGCGACACGGAGTCTATCGCCGCCGAAGATCGTGGCGTCCTGCCGATCGAGCGGCGAGGACCTTCTCGGACCGTCAGGGTCGACGCATCAGACCGGCTCCGAGGGGCTCCCCCAGTCGAGAGCGAGATCGAGAAGGGGCCTCGCGACCCCCAGCCGCAAGACGGTGTGCGTCGGATCGCCGCCCGCCTCGATATCCGCGAGCCGTTCCGCCTCGGCCGCTCCGCGCTTGCCGATCTCGCCCAATGCGGCCCGGCGCGCCATCACGATTTGTCGTCCTCTTGGTTCCTTGGCGCGAAGGGTTGTCCGGGCATACGCCACCAGCGCCTTGCGCAGACGGCGGCGAAGGCTGCGGGCCGCGAGCTTGGCGTCATCCGAGGCGCCGGACTCGCGCAACGCCGCAACACCGGCGCGCAGGTAGATCGTCATGTGTGCGAGTCGCCAGAGATCCTGCCGCGCTGCGGCGAAGCCTTCCAGCGATCCGGGTTCGCTGACCATGATGCCGCTGAGCAGATCCCGGCGCTCCATCGCGCGGGGCATCTGCCGCTCTGCCGCCACACGGCACGCACCAAGGAAGGCTTCATCGACCACGCTGCGCTTGGTTCCGGCCAAGGCGTCGATGTAGGCGACGGTGGCGCGCTCGATTTCCCGTCGCAGCCGGGAGCGCACTTTGCGCCGCGTCGCCAGATCGCCCTCGGTCGGGCGGGACCCCAAGGCGTGGCCGGTCGCGACCAGCGTGGTGATGTCGACCACGGCTGTCCTGAGCAAGTCCATGTGGTGTTCTCCTGTCAGCGGGACCCCGTGGGATTCGCGAAATCTGCCGATTGCACGGCGGTCGCGAACCAGTATCCACACCGGTCGTGCTGTCGCGAGCCCGAACGATGACGCGCGCGCTGGCGCCGCCGCGTCGTTCGCACATGTTGGAAGAGCCATGTGTCGCGCCCGTGGCGCCTGCCCTCGCCCGCTCTTGCGGCGAGGTCATCACCGCCGCGTCACGTCGCGCCGGTCCGGGGGCTGTTCAGCGAACGCCAACGATCTTCGCCAGTTTGAAGAAGACATCGGTGTTGTCCATCAGCCCGGTGAACACGGCGGCACCGCGGCCGTAGGCCGACAAGGGCACGTCGGTCGCCGTGTGCACCGCCTGATCCCCCGGCACCTGGCCGGTCACCAGAAATCCGGTGTCCTTGTTGCGTACCGCAGGGTCGGCCGGGTAGGTCTTCTGCGGCGCAACGCCGGCGAATGGTTGCTGTATGTCGCGCGTCGGCGTGAGGTTGGACAACCAGGTCTCGTAGCGGTCGGCATTGGCACCATAGCCGATCAGCATCTTGTAGTCGACGTCGGTGGTCGCCGGGTAGCCATCGTCAAGCATCTTGTACTTTGGAAATTTCGCGGCCTGGTAGATGCCAACGATCTTGTCGCGCTGGGCGTCGATCCCCGGCTTCGCGGTCGCGTCCCAGAGTGTTGCGACGGGTTTTGTCGAGGCGCCGATGATGGCCGCGCCCGAGCACTCGTGGTCGGCGGTGACGATGACGATCGTGTCCGGGTGCTTGTCGGCGAAGTCCTTCGCGACCTGTACTGCACGGTCGAACTCGAGCACCTCGAGCAGCCAGCGATCCGTGTCCATCAGGTGTGCCTGCTTGTCGATCGACGCTCCCTCGATCATCGCGACGAATCCGTGCTTGTTCTTCGCGAGCACATCGAGCGCCGCCTTCGTCATCTCGTCGAGCATCGGTTGGTCGGGGAAACCGTAGTCCTCGACAATCGTCGACGCGCCGCGGCGCTGCCCGATCTTGTCGAATGCGACGTTCATGTTCGAGTACGCGAACAGGCCGAGCAGCTTGTCCGCAGAGGGCGCGCGGCCGAGCAACGCCGTCTTGTCGGGCGCGTAGGCAAAGCCGGCGCGCTCGAAATCGCCGATCGCATCGCGCCCCGGGTCGAATGCGCCCCGCGCCGCGCCCCAACCGGCAACGACGTCGGCGGGCAGTTCGTAGTCGCTGCGGCGGTCGCGCTGCGAACCGTTCATCGGCTGACCGTCGCGCGTGCCGTCGGCCTTCAGCGCATCGCCGTTCGGCAGGAACCATTTGCGGCCGCCTCCCATCAGCACGGTCAGGCCGGTGAGGTCACGATCGTCGAGGAACTGGTCGACGATGCCGGTGCCGTAGCCGCGATTGCTGGTATGCACCGCCATCGCGGCCGGGGTCGCGTCGAACACATCGGCGGTGGTCACGATGCCCAGCGCCTTGCCCTGCGTGCGATGCAGGTACTCGGCAAGGTATTCGATGCGCGGGTTGTCGAACGCGTCGGCCGTGTCATCCGGCCACACGCCCTGCTGGTTGTTCGCCGACTTGTTGCCGGTGACGTAGTTCGACATGCCCGGCGACGAGTCGGTGACGATGCCGTCGAGCGACGATGTCATCACCATGCCGGTGACCGGAAAGGTGTCCATGGCCAGGCGCCCTTGGGCCTTGCCTTGGGCATAGCCGCGGCCCATGATGCGCGCGGCGGTGCGGTGCGCGGCACCCATGCCGTCGCCGAGCAGGACGATGATGTTCTTCGCGGGCCGGGCACCGTGCCCCATGGCGATGACCTCGAAGTTGCCGTCCGCGGAGACGCTCTGGCCATCGCTCTGCGTGGCGCGGATCGTCAACTTGTGAACGCCAGGTCGCGCGACGGAGAAGGCGCGCTGCGAGACGACGGCCGCGTTGGTGCCCTTCGGCAGCACCAGACCCTCGGTCACGATGCTGGTGGCGCCGGCGGCCGGGCGAGTCGGTGCGCCGTCGACGAGAAAGCTGAATTCCTTCAGTGTGGTGCCGGCGTCAAGCCGCACCGTTGCCTGAAGATCGAAGCGCTGCCCGGGCAGGAAGCGCGCGATGTAGGGCGGACCGGCGTTCCCCGAGGCGAACAGTTCGCTCGGCGGCGTCAGGCGGCTGACCGAGGGCGCCGCGCTGGCGCCACCGGCGAAGCCGACCAGCGCGCAAGCGACCGCGCCCACGCACGCATGCACCGCACAACGAAGCGAATCCGATCGACCCAACCGCAACATCTGACTTTCCCCTGGTGACTACGAAACCACGATGACCCAACTCAACGGGCGCACTGCACACCTTCGACATTCAGCCTGACAAAGGACATCCGTCCGTCCGGCTCGGCGCGCCGGCCAAGCTCGAGACGGCCGGTGACAGTCACGGCGCCCTGGCAGGAAGCGAGCCCGGGAGCGATGTGCGGGTCGGTCCAATGCAGGTAGGCAACCGATGCCGGCAGGTCATCGGCCAGCCCCTCGTCTTCATCGCCGAGCGCGACCGGCACCGGCGCAAGGATGGCAAGCGCCGGCTGCGAGTCTGCCCCGTGGGCCACGAACCCGCTCAGGCTCACGCGCGCCCCAGCCAGCGCCAGCAAGTTGGCACCTGGTTCGAGACCCCTCGGCCCGATCGGGCGCCTGAAGAAGTCTGCGAACGACAGGCTCGAGACGGTGTCGGCCGGCAGCGTCGGCTCGGCAACCGCCGCGGTCGACAGAGGCGCAACGCACAGCACGATCCGCAGTGCCGCCTTCAGGTCAATCCGGAGTCCTGTCGCTGGCGGGCATCTTTTCATCCGCGTCGATTCTCATCACACGCGATGTCAGCGCCGTGACACCGTGCGTCAGACCTCCGGTGGCAACTCGACGGCGTACAGCTTCTGTCCGTCGAGGCCGTGCAGCGAGACGCTAAGCACCTTGCTGCGTGCATCCACCCGTCCGATGCCGAAGAACTGCAGTCCGTCGCTCGGCGGCCGATTCTGCTTCATGCCCGGGGGAACGCTGACGAACTTCACATCGGGGCCGAAGGTCTTGTCGATTTCGCCGGGGCCGAACGTGCCCGCGTGAAGCGGGCCTCCGACGAACTCCCAGAACGGCTTGAAGTCGGTGAAGCGGGCCCGCTCCGGACGGTATTCGGTGGCAGACGCATAGTGCACATCGGCGGTGACCCAGACCACGTTCTTGATGTTGCGCCGCTTGATGAAGCGCAACAGGTCCGCCACCTCGAGCTCACGCCCCGACGGCGCGCCGTCATCGGCATTGGCCCACGCTTCGAACGTGCCCGGTGGCACGTCGGCGTTGAGATCGGGCACGACGATCGACAGGGGCATGTCGCTCGCGATCACCTTCCAGGTGGCGCGCGACGCGACGAGCGCCTCCTTCAACCAGCGCATCTGCTGCGGGCCGAGAAAGTCCGCATCGCCACCGGGCAGCGGCTGCCGGTTCGGCGAATTCACGCCGCGGTAGCTCCGCTCGTCGAGCATGAACGCATCGACCAGCGGGCCCATTCGAAACGAGCGGTAGACGCGCTCCGGGTCCACCGGGTCGAAACGCATCGGGTTGTACTCGAGCATCGCCCGGTTCGCGCGTGCGGACAGCAGAGAAGCGCTGCGCTCCGTGTAGCGCTTCTCCTGCGGTCCGATGTGCTGCCCCGGGTACCAGTTGTTCCGCGTCTCGTGATCGTCCCATTGCACCAGCATGGGCACCTCGGCGCAGAAGTGCCGCTTGTGGACATCGAGCAGGTTGTAGGCAAACGCTCCGCGATACTCGTCGAGTGTCTCGGCCACCTTGCTCTTCGCCGGCGTGACGAGGTTCGTCCACAGGCTGCCGTCGTCGAGCTTGACCTCGGCCTGAATCGGTCCGTCGGCGTAGATCTGGTCGCCGGAGTGGATGAAGAAGTCGGGTTCGAAGCGGCGCATCGCCTCATAGATCCGGTATCCGCCCCACGCCTCGTTGATGCCCCAGCCCTGCCCGGCCTCGTCTCCGGAGAACGCGAACACGAGATCGCGCGGCTTCTGCGACGGCGTGCGGAAACGCCCGATCAACGGCGCGCTGTAGACCTTGGGGTCGGCCAGGTCCTGGAACTGCACACGATAGAAGTGCGTCTGGCCCGGCGCCAGGCCGGAGAGGTCGACTCGTGCCGTGAAATCGCTCACCTCGAGCGCGGCCGGCCCGACGATACGCTGGGCATCGCGCATCGATTCGGTCGTCGCCACGTCGACGATCATCCGGGCGGGCCGATCCGATCGGCTCCAGACGATTGCACGTTGATCGGTCACGTCCCCGCTCATCACGCCCAAGGCCAACTGCGGACGTGCACGGTCGAGCGTGACCAACGCCGGGGCGGCGCCCTGCGCGAGCACCCCGCGCAGGCCCGCGCCGGCGCCGAGGCCTCCCACTGTGAGTAGACGCAGGGCGTGGCGGCGAGAGGCATCGAGTTTCATGGCGCGGTCCGGGCAGGTTGTTCGACGAGGATGAGGCTGGCCTCGAGTCCCTCGACCGAAGCCGCTCGACCGCACCCGGCCCCAACCTTGTCGCGTGGGCGGAACTCATGTGCGAGTCCTCGCTTGGGACGCCAAAGTCTGCGGATCGCCTGTGACGCAGCCATGACAACCGATTCGAAGATCGATCGTTGGCGCAGCGACGCGCTGCCGCGAAGCGGTCATCCCATCCGACGGCGTGTTCCGACTCCATGGCATTCCGCATGAAGGGATCACGGCGCTGCCATCGCGCGTGGGGCAACTTCTACCGCTGCTCCGTCTTTCCTGCCCAGGCCCGATCCTCACTTCGCCCCCTGATCGAACGGCAGCGACTCCGCGCGCCAGCGCAGCATGCCGCCGGACAGGTTGGCGACTTGCGAGAAGCCGGACTTCTGCAGCAGCACGGTCGCCTGGGCCGAACGGGCACCCGAACGGCAGACCGTGACGACCGGTCGGGCCTTGTCGATCTCGGCGATGCGCGCGGCCAGTTCCGCCAGCGGCAGCAGGCGCGCGCCGTGGATGTGTCCGAGCCCGCCGCTGAACTCCGCGGGTTCGCGCACGTCGATCACCTGGATACCGTCGCCGGCGCATCCTCCGGCGAGGCATTCCTCCAGCGCCACCGGCTGGATCTCCCAGATGCCACCGAAGTTGCAGGTCAGCGGCGCCCAGGACGGCTCGTCCGCAGGGGCCATGGCGTGCTCCGGCCGGCCGCAGCGCAGGTTGGCCGGCACGGCGATGTCCATCAGCTTCGGGTGCGGCAGGCCCAGGTTGTTCATGTAGCCGGCGAAATCCGCTTCGTCGACATCGCCGCCGAGACGCGGGTTGAAGTGCGTTTCCTCCGCGACACTGGTCACCGTCAGGCCGCGGTAATCGTGGCCGGGGTACAGCAGGCAACCCGGCGGCAGCGAGAGAATCTGCTCTCGCACCGACCTGAACAGCCGCTCGGGGCTGCCTTGCTGGAAGTCGGTGCGGCCACAACCGCGAATGAGCAGGCTGTCCCCGGTGAAGGCCATGCTCCGGTCGTCGAGCACATAGGTCATGCACCCGTTCGTGTGCCCGGGCGTCGCACGGGCCTCGACGTGGCGCGTGCCGAAGGCGACTCGGTCCCCGTGCTTCAGCAATCGATCGGCGTTCTCGGCCGTCGACGCCTCGGACACCATGATCCGGCTGCCGCTGGCGGCCTTCAGCAACCAGGCCCCGGTGACGTGGTCGGCGTGCACGTGCGTGTCCAGCGTGGCGACCGGGCGCAGCCCGAGTTCGCGCAGCAAGGCCGTGTCGCGCCGCGCATGCTCGAACACCGGATCGATCAGAAGCGCCTCGCCGGAGGTCGAATCGCCGAGCAGGTAGGTGTAGGTCGACGACTGCGGGTCGAACAGTTGGCGGAAGACAAACATGGGGGTCTCCGGATAGCGCCGCGTTTCACCCCGGCTGCTTGGTCGTGCGCAGGTAGGGCTTGATGGTCTTGAAGCCCGGGAAGGAGGTCGCGGCCTCTTCGTTCGAGACCGCTGCGGTGATGATCACGTCGTCGCCCTGCTTCCAGTTCACCGGCGTGGCGACCTTGTACTTCGCGGTCAGCTGCATCGAGTCGAGCACGCGCAGGATCTCGTCGAAGTTGCGCCCGGTCGTCATCGGGTAGGTCAGCATCAGCTTGATCTTCTTGTCCGGGCCGATCGATC
>NZ_JBFUKR010000054.1:0-10476 GCF_056400745.1 Rhizobacter sp. P5_A1 | reverse complement strand
CCGCGCCCGCTGCCGCGCCGGCCGGCGCGGCCGACGCCGGCGTCCCGGCCATCGCGGCCGAGGCGCCCGCCCTCGGCCCGCTCGCGCCCCACGCGCCCGACGCGCGTTCGCCGCGTTCCCCGCGGCCGGAGCGCGCGCCCGACGCGCCGCCGGAGGCCGCGCCCGCCGGCCGCTCGACCGAGGTCTGCACGCGCCCCCCGTCCTTCAGCCGGTCGCCGCCTTCGGTGACGACGACCTCGCCGCTGCGCAGCCCGGTGGCGACGACGACGTTGTCGACGCCGGCTTCGCCGCGCGTGACGTTGCGCAGCTCGACCGTGTTGCCCTCCTTGAGCACGTAGACGAAGTCGCCGTTCGGCCCGTGGCGCAGCGCCGTCACCGGCACGACGACCGCGGCGCTGACGGTGCGCAGCAGCAGCCGCACGTTGACGAACTGGTTCGGGAACAGGTTGCCGTCGGCGTTCGCGTAGCGCGCCTTCGCCTTCACGGTGCCGGTGGTCGTGTCGACCGCGTTGTCCAGCGTCAGGAAGCGTCCGTCGTCGAGCTTGCGTGTGCGGGTGCGGTCCCATGCCGCCACCGTGAGCTGCGCGCCCTCGCGGATGCGCGCCTGCACCTGCGGCACGAGGTCCTGCGGGATCGCGAACGCGACATCGATCGGCGCCACCTGCGTGATCACCGCGACGCCGGTCGTGCTGCCGGTCGTCACGTAGTTGCCGGCATCGACCGGCCGCAGCCCGACGCGCCCGCCGACCGGCGCGACGATGCGCGTGTAGCCGAGGTTCAGCTTCGCGGTGTTCTCGGCCGAGCGGTCGATCGTCACGGTGCCCTCGAGCTGCTTGACGAGCGCGGCCTGCGTGTCGACATCCTGGCGCGCGATCGAGTCCTGCGCGAGCAGCGTCTGGTAGCGCCGCAGCGTGACGCGCGCGGCTTCGAGCTGCGCCTCGTCGCGCACGCGCGCGCCCTGCGCCTGGCTCAGCGCGATCTCGAAGGGCTGCGGGGCGATCGTCGCGAGCACATCGCCCTTCCTGACCATCTGCCCTTCGGTGAACAGCACCTGCGTCAGCACCCCGGAGACCTGCGCCTGCACGGTCACGTTGGCGATCGGCGTGACGGTGCCGAGCGCCTCGACCAGCACCGGGATGTCGGCCTGCGACGCGGTCGCGACGCCGACGGTGCTCGCACCGGCGCCGCGCCCGCCGCGCGCGCCTGGGCCGGCACCGGGTCCGCCCGGTCCACCGGGGCCACCCGGCCCGCCGGCGAAGGCGCCGGCGACCGGCGCCGCCGGCCGGTGCGTCAGGTACCAGGCCAGCCCGCCGAGCAGCGCGAGCGCGACGATCGCGATCACGCTGCCGAGCCAGCGCCGGCGCCTCGCCGGCGGCGGCTCGGCCGGCGCGGGTTCGGCGGGCGCGGCAGGCGGATTGGGTCGGGGCTGATCCATGGTGTCTCGAAGCTCGGGTTGTCGGCGGGGCGCCAGCGCGCGCCCGATTGTTCCAGCTTGGCGGGCGCATCGGCACCGCGAAGCAAGCCGTGCGCGCCGGCCGGGACAAGGGCAAACACCATGTTGACGCATTCCGGTCGGCTCAACTATTCTTTACCCCAATTGGTCAGGCCACTTGACCACAATTGCTGACAAGTCCCCTCTCTGCATGCCGATCCAGACCATCGAGCCCCGACGCCTGTACCGCCAGATCGCCGACCAGCTGCGCGGCCTGCTCGAGCGCGGCGAATACCCGGTCGGCTCGCGGCTGCCGCCCGAGCGCGACCTGGCGCTGCAGCTCGGCGTCTCGCGGCCCTCGGTGCGCGAGGCGCTGATCGCGCTCGAGGTCGAGGGGCTCGTCGAAGTGCGCATGGGGTCGGGCATCTACGTGCTGACGACCGATGCACCGCGCACCCGCCAGATCAGCGCCGACGGCCCGCTCGAGACGATCCGCGCGCGCGAGCTGATCGAGAGCGGCCTCGCCGCGCATGCCGCGCAGCACATGAAGAAGGCGCAGATCGCCGGGCTGCGCAACGCGGTCGCGCTGATGCAGCAGGAGGTCGATGCCGGCGACCTGGCGTGGCGCGGCGACCGCCTGTTCCACGTCCGCATCGCGGAGGCCTCGGAGAACGCGGTGCTGGTGCGCATCGTCGGCGAGCTGCACGACGAGCGCCACAACCCGCTGGCCGAGCAGCTCGTGAGCCATTTCGAGACCGCACGCAGCTGGACCGTCGCGATCGCCGAGCACCTCGCGGTGATCGACGCGATCGCGAGCCGTTCGCCCGAAGCCGCCCGCACCGCGATGGCGACGCACCTGTCGAACTCGCACGATCGATTCACCGCGAGCATCGCGCACGCGGCGCCCGCCGAGGCGCCTGCGCAAGCGTCGGCGACACCACGCCGCAAACCCGCCCGCAAGGCGGCCTGAAAGGAAACCGACCATGACCCTGACCTGCAGAATCCACGGCGCGAAAGACCTGCGCCTCGAAGACGACGCCCCCGGCGAGCTCGGGCCCCACGAGGTCGAGATGAAGCTCGGCGCCGGCGGCATCTGCGGCTCCGACCTGCACTACTACCAGCACGGCCGGGTCGGCGCGTTCGTGATGCGCGAGCCGCTGATCCCGGGTCACGAGGTCTCGGGCACGGTCGCGCGCATCGGCAGCGCCGTGACCCGCGTCGCGGTCGGCGACAAGGTCGCGATCAACCCGTCGCACGCCTGCGGGCAGTGCGATTACTGCCTCGGCGGCCGGCTGAACCTGTGCCGCAACATGCGTTTCCTCGGCAGCGCCAGCGTGTTCCCGCACGTGCAGGGCATGTTCCGCGAGCGCTTCGTGATGGGCGAACGCCAGCTGACGCCGGTCGCCGAAGACATCTCGCTCGGCGAGCTCGCGTGCGCCGAGCCGCTGTCGATCGGCCTGCACGCGGTGCACCGCGCCGGCAACCTGACCGGCAAGACCGTGCTGGTGACCGGCGGCGGCACGATCGGCTGCATGAGCGTGATCGCCGCGAAGCTCGCCGGCGCGGCCTGGATCATCTGCTGCGACATCGCCGAGCGGCCGCTCGAGATGGCCAAGCGCGTCGGCGCCGATCAGGCGCTGCGCAGCGACCAGGTGAGCGACGCCGAGCTCGCCGACCTGGCCGACGTGTGCATCGAGGCCGCCGGCAGCCCGGCCGCGCTCGCGACCTGCCTGAAGGCGGCACGCAAGGGCGGCCGCATCGTGCAGGTCGGCACCCTGCCGGCCGACGGCGTGATGTTCCCGGCCAACAGCATCATGGCCCGCGAGCTCGATTACGTCGGCGCGTTCCGTGCCGCGCACGCGTTCGACTGGGCCGTGCAATACCTGCGCACGCGCAAGGTCGACGTGCGGCCGCTGCTCTCGGCGCAGATTCCGCTGAGCCGCTCGCTCGAGGCCTTCGAGCTCGCGAGCGACCGCAGCCGCAGCACCAAGGTGCAGGTGGTGTGCGACTGATTCCCCTCTCGTCCCGATTCCCAAGAACCACAACGGAGACAAACCGATGACGAAGACCCAGCTGAAGACCCTGATCGCGAGCGCCGCGCTCGCGACCCTGGCAACCGCGGCGACCGGCGCGTTCGCGCAGGCGACCAAGCTGAAGTGGGCGCACGTCTACGAGACCTCGGAGCCGTTCCACACCTCGTCGGTCTGGGCCGCGGCCGAGATCGAGAAGCGCACCAACGGCCGCTTCCACATCGACGTGTATCCCGCCTCGCAGCTCGGCAAGGAAAACGACATCAACCAGGGCCTGACGCTGGGCACGGTCGACATCATCATCTCCGGCTCGAGCTTCGCGGCGAAGAGCTACCCGCGCATCGGCGTGACCTACTACCCGTACACCTTCCGCGGCGTCGACCACCTGCTGGCCTACACCAAGAGCGACATCTACAAGGAGCTGACGAAGGGCTACGAAGAGAAGAGCGGCAACCACATCGTCGCGACCACCTACTACGGCGTGCGCCAGACCACGAGCAACAAGCCGGTCATGAAGTGCGCCGACATGAAGGGCCTGAAGATCCGTGTGCCCGACGTGCCGGCCTACCTCGCGATGCCGCGCGCCTGCGGCGCGAACACCTCGCCGATCGCGTTCGCAGAGGTCTACCTCGCGCTGCAGAACGGCACGGTCGACGCGCAGGAGAACCCGCTGACGACCATCGAGGCGAAGAAGTTCTTCGAGGTGCAGAAGAACATCGTGCTGACCGGCCACATCGTCGACCACCTGAACACCGTGATCTCGGGCGGCCTGTGGAAGAAGCTGTCGGACGCCGACAAGAAGGTCTTCGCCGAGGTCGCGCAGGAAGCCTCGGCGAAGGCCTCGGCCGAGGTCGCGGCGCGCGAGAAGGAGCTGGTCGGCGTCTTCAAGGCCAAGGGGCTGAACGTCGTCGAGGTCGACAAGGGCGAGTTCCGCGACACGGTGCTGAAGAACGTCACGTTCGAGTCCTTCGGCTACCAGAAGGCCGACTGGGACAAGATCCAGGCGATCAAGTAGGCCCGCAATGTCTGCGAATGCCGCCGAACTGGGGTTGCACGAACCCCAAGCGCACGTGCCGGTCGAGGTTGCGCCGGAGGAGCTCGTCAGGAGCTTTGCCGAGGCCGACCGGCACGAAATCGTCCTGTCCGGTCACACCTTCGAAGACTGGATCTGCTTCGGCTTCTTCTGGACCATGGCGGCGCTGGTGTTCATTCAGTTCTTCACGCGCTACGTGATGAACGACTCGTTCGCGTGGACCGAGGAGCTCGCGGTCTATTGCCTGATCCCGGTCGTGTTCGTCGGCTCGGCAGCGTGCGTGCGGCGCAGCCGGCACATCCAGGTCAACATCCTGTACCGCTACCTGCCGAAGCTGCCGGCGCGCGTGCTCTCGACCTTCGTCGACATCGCGCGCTCGGCGTTCTTCGGCTATGTAGCGGTGCTGGTCGCACGCTACGCGCTCGCGGTCGACAACGAGCCGATGACGACGATCGCGTGGAACAAGAGCCACGTGTACTGGCTCGCGTTCGCCGGCTTCGCGCTGATGTTCGCGCGCTCGCTGCAGATGAGCTGGATCCACTGGCGCCAGGGCTACTCGATCCTCGAGCGGCCCGAGGCGTACGACGGCGTCGAAGCCGAATGACGAGGCGAGGCTGACACCATGGCCATCCTGATCGGCGGGTTCCTCGCCTTCATGCTGTTCGGCCTGCCGGTCGCGGTCGCGATGGCGGGCGCGTCGCTGCTGTACATCCTGGTCTCCGGCAGCGTGCCCGACGTGGTCGTCGCACAGCGCATGATCGCCGGCATCGAATCGTTCCCGCTGCTCGCGGTGCCGTTCTTCATCCTGGCGGGCAACCTGATGAACGTCGCCGGCATCACCGGGCGGATCTACGCGTTCGCGGTCGCGCTGGTCGGGTGGATGCGCGGCGGGCTCGGCCAGGTCAACATCATCGGCTCGGTGATCTTCTCGGGCATGAGCGGCACCGCGATCGCCGACGCGGCCGGCCTCGGCTCGATCGAGATCAAGGCGATGACCGAGCACGGCTACAGCAAGGAGTTCTCGGTCGGCGTGACGGCCGCGTCGGCGACGCTCGGGCCGATCATCCCGCCCTCGCTGCCGTTCGTGATCTACGGAATGATGGCGAACGTCTCGATCGGCGCGCTGTTCGTTGCCGGCATCCTGCCGGGGCTGTTCATGACCCTGCTGATGATGTTCACGGTCGCGTATTTCGCGCACCGGAACAAGTGGGGCTCGGACACGCCGTTCCACTGGGGTCGCCTCGGCTCGGCGAGCCTCGAGATCGTCGTCGTGCTCGCGTTCCCGCTCGCCGTCTGGCTGCTGGCGCGTGCCGGCATCTCGGTCAACATGGCCGCCGGCGCGGCCTTCGCGGTGCTGCTCGCGCTCGACTGGTACTTCAACTTCGCCGCGGTGATGGCGCTGATGGCGCCGGTGATCCTGATCGGCGGCATGACGATGGGCTGGTTCACGCCGACCGAGGCCGCGGTCGCCGCGGTGATCTGGGCGCTGTTCCTCGGGCTGGTGCGCTACCGCTCGATGAGCCTGCGCGCGCTCGCGCAGGCCACGTTCGAGACGGTCGAGACGACCGCGTCGGTGCTGTTCATCGTCACCGCTGCGTCGATCTTCGCGTGGCTGCTGACGACGACGCAGGCAGCGCAGCTGCTGGCCGACTGGATCCTCAGCGTGACCCGGACGCCCTGGGTCTTCCTGCTGCTCGCGAACGTGCTGATCCTCTTCGTCGGCTGCTTCATCGACACGATCGCGGCGATCACGATCCTGGTGCCGATCCTGCTGCCGATCGTGCTGAAGCTGCACATCGACCCGATCCACTTCGGGCTGATCATGACGCTGAACCTGATGGTCGGCCTGCTGCACCCACCGCTCGGCATGGTGCTGTTCGTGCTCGCGCGCATCTCGAAACTCTCGGTCGAACGCACGACTGTCGCGATCCTGCCGTGGCTCGTGCCGCTGCTGCTCGCGCTGGCCGCGATCACCTACATCCCGGCCATCACCTTGTGGCTCCCGCAGGCACTGGGCCTGCTGAAATGATTCCAACGCCATCTCAACGGAAACTCCTGACATGACCGATCGACTCAAGGGCAAGGTTGCCTTCATCACCGCCGCGGGCCAGGGCATCGGCCGCGCGACCGCCGAGGCCTTCGTGCGCGAAGGCGCGCGCGTGATCGCGACCGACATCAACGAAGCGCTGCTCGCCGAGCTCGCGCAGGCGACCGGCTGCGAGACCCACGTGCTCGACGTGACCGATGCCAACGCGGTGGCCGCGGCCGCGCAGGCCGCCGGTGCGGTGCAGATCCTGTTCAACGGCGCGGGCTATGTGCACGCCGGCACGATCCTCGACTGCGACGAGCGCGCGTTCGAGTTCTCGTTCAACCTGAACGTGCGCGCGATGTACCGCATGACGCGCGCGTTCCTGCCGGCGATGCTCGAGGCTGCGGCGGCCGGCAAGGGCTTGGGTTCGATCATCAACGTCGCCTCGGTCGCCGGCAGCATCAAGGGCGCGCCGAACCGCTTCGTCTACGGTGCGACCAAGGCCGCGGTGATCGGCATGACCAAGTCGATCGCGGCCGACTTCATCACGCGCGGCGTGCGCTGCAACGCAATCTGCCCGGGCACCGTCGAATCGCCGTCGCTGCGCGACCGGATGGCGGCACTGGCGAAGTCGACCGACCAGACGATCGAGCAGGCCGAGGCCTGGTTCGTCTCGCGCCAGCCGATGGGCCGCGTCGGCACGACCGCCGAGATCGCCGCGCTGGCGGTCTACCTCGGCTCCGACGAATCCGCTTTCACGACCGGCACGGCGCAGATCATCGACGGCGGCTGGTCGAACTGATCTTCAAACCCTCCAACCAAGGACACCCCATGAAGTTGATGCGATATGGCGCCAAAGGCGCAGAGAAGCCCGCGATCGTCGACGCCGATGGCGTCGTGCGCGACCTGTCCGGCGAGCTCGTCGACATCACCGCGAACACGCTGACGCCGCACGGGCTGCAGCGCCTTCGCGAGATCAACCTCGCGTCGCTGCCGGCGGTCGCCGATCCGGGCCGCACCGCGGTGCCCTGGAGCGGCATGGGCAAGTTCATCTGCGTCGGCCTGAACTACGCCGATCACGCCGCCGAATCGAACCTGCCGGTGCCGGCCGAACCGGTGCTGTTCACGAAGGCGATCAGCGCGCTGGTCGGCTGCAACGACCCGATCGTGATGCCGCAGGGTTCGGTGAAGACCGACTGGGAGGTCGAGCTCGGCGTCGTGATCGGCACGAAGGCGCGCTATGTCAGCGAGGCGGACGCGCTGAAGCACGTCGCCGGCTACTGCGTCGTCAACGATGTCTCCGAGCGCGAATACCAGATCGAACGCGGCGGCACCTGGGACAAGGGCAAGGGCTGCGACACCTTCGGCCCGGTCGGCCCGTGGCTCGTGACCACCGACGAAGTGCCCGACCCGCAGGCGCTCTCGATGTGGCTCGAGGTGAACGGCAAGCGCGTGCAAAACGGCAGCACGAAGACGATGGTCTTCGGGGTGGCTCAGCTCGTGAGCTACATCAGCCGCTTCATGACCTTGTACCCCGGCGACCTGATCAGCACCGGCACACCGCCGGGCGTCGGCATGGGGCAGAAGCCGACGCCGTGGTACCTGAAGGACGGCGACGCGATGCGCCTGGGCATCGAAGGCTTGGGCGAACAGAACCAGCGCGTGTTCGCGTGGGACCCCGCGCTGATCGACAACTGAGGTTCATCGTGGCCGACCCCCTCGTCATTCGCATCCACCCCGCCGACGATGTCGTGATCGCGCGCCAGCAGCTCGTCGGCGGCACAGTGCTGCCGAGCGAGGGCGGCGTCACCGTGATCGGCCTGATCCCGCCCGGCCACAAGGTCGCGGTGCACGCGATCGCGCAGGGCGCGCCGGTGCGGCGCTACAACCAGATCATCGGCACGGCCAGGCAGCCGATCGCGGCGGGCCAGCACGTGCACACGCACAACCTCGAGTTCAGCAGCTTCGCGCGCGACTACGCGGCGAGCACCGGCACGCACCCGACGCAGTTCGTCGACGTGCCGGCGACCTTCATGGGCATCCGGCGCCCCGACGGCCGGATCGCAACGCGCAACTACATCGGCGTGCTGACCTCGGTGAACTGCTCGGCGACGGTTGCACGCGCGATCGCCGATCACTTCCGGCGCGACATCCACCCCGAGGCGCTCGCGAAGTACCCGAACGTCGACGGCGTGATCGCGCTGACGCACGGCGCCGGCTGCGCGACCGACAGCGCCGGCGAGCCGCTGCAGGTCCTGCGCCGCACGCTGGGCGGCTATGCGCGGCACGCGAACTTCGCGTCGATCCTGGTCGTCGGGCTGGGCTGCGAGACGAACCAGATCTCGGGGCTGATGGAGCAGGAGAGCCTGGCCACCGGCACCCAGTTCCACACCTTCAACATCCAGGAGACCGGCGGCACGAAGAAGACCGTCGCGCACGGCATCGAGCTCGTGCAGTGGCTGCTCGAAGAGGCGAACCGCGTGCAGCGCGAGCCGGTCAGCGCTGCGCACATCACCGTCGGCCTGCAATGCGGCGGGTCGGACGGCTACTCCGGCATCAGCGCGAACCCGGCGCTCGGCGCCGCGGTCGATCGGCTCGTGCGCCACGGCGGCACCGCGATCCTCTCGGAGACGCCCGAGATCTACGGCGGCGAGCACCTGCTGACGCGCCGCGCGGTCAGCCCGGAGGTCGCCGACAAGCTGATCGCGCGCATCCGATGGTGGGAGCGCTACACCGCGCGCAACGACCAGGAGATGGACAACAACCCCTCGGCCGGCAACAAGGCCGGCGGGCTGACGACGATCCTCGAGAAGAGCCTCGGCGCGATCGCGAAGAGCGGCACCACCAACCTGACCGACGTGTTCGAATACGCGCAGCCGGTCACGACCAAGGGCCTGGTCTTCATGGACACGCCGGGCTACGACCCGGTCAGCGCGACCGGCCAGGTCGCCGGCGGCGCCAACCTGATCTGCTTCACGACCGGCCGCGGCTCGGCCTACGGCTGCGCGCCGTCACCGTCGCTGAAGCTCAGCACGAACACCGCGCTGTGGGTCAAGCAGGAAGACGACATCGACATCAACTGCGGCGAGGTCATCGACGGCACCGCCAGCATCGACGCGATGGGCGAGCGCATCTTCCGGATGATGCTGGCCACCGCGTCGGGGGAGAAGACGAAGAGCGAGGTGCACGGGTACGGGCAGAACGAGTTCGTGCCTTGGGCGTTGGGGGCGGTGATGTAGGGTGGGCCGGGACCGGTGGTATTGCGGCGTCTCGCGAAATGCCGGATCCAACTCTTTGCCGTCAATGACGGGCTGGCCAGGAAAAGCAGCAAAGCAGCGGTTGCCGCCTGTCGCCGGCGGCGGGCCTACTCACGCTGACTGGCACCAAGCAGTCGTTGGGCCAGGCGAGGGGCGCTCGCCTGAGCGTCAGCTGTTCGGGGTACTGCTGCCATAGGACTCAGGCGAGGCGTGACCTCGCAACGCCGCCGACCGCTTCTCCCGGGCCCAAGGGCTCTGCGCGGCTGACGCCGCCGACAAGCTCGCATGGCTCATGGCAGCAGCACGCAGACTGGGCGCAAGCGGCGTTGCGCTGAAGGACGAGAGCAGTGACGCGCCAGCCCGTATCGAAGACGGCACGCCCGCGACCCCTCTTTCGTTGACCGACTAGAGATGGAGGGCGACAGAAAAGCTCCGATCAAACTTGCCATGAGGCAAGGGGTTACGCAATCCGGCAAAGTGACGGTGGAACCTGGACACCGCATTGCAATGAAGACTCTGTTTCTCGTGAGGCATGCCAAGTCGAGCAAGGACGAACCGACCCTGTCCGACCGGGATCGGCCGTTGGCCGATCGGGGGCGCAAAGAGGCGCCCCAGATGGGCAAGCGCCTGGCCAAACGGAAGGTCAGGCCCGATCTGCTGTTGTCGAGTCCTGCGCTGCGCGCGCTGACGACGGC
>NZ_JBFUKR010000053.1:0-10972 GCF_056400745.1 Rhizobacter sp. P5_A1 | reverse complement strand
CTTCCCATGTCCACCACGACGCCGGCAGCGTCGCCACCCAGCACGGCAGGGAGATCCAAGGGAATCAACTGGGCCATGTAGCCCTGGCGGACCATCAGATCGAAGGGGTTGACCGCAGAGGCTTCGATCTTGATCAGCACCTCGCCGGCACCCGGCTTGGGAATGGGCACTTCATCCATCGCGAATTGATCGACATCGCCGTACGAGTGGAGACGAGCAGCTTTCATGGTCGGGTACCTCGGGGAGTTGAAAGTGTTGTCAGACGTCGCTGGCGTCGCCCTGTAGCGCCATCCTGACCAAATCAGCCAGACTCGCATCGCACTCGAAACCGGCGGCCAGCGCGGCGTCGGTGCGCAGTTCGCCGAACGACCCGAACAAGGCCTCGATGCGCGGCTCGGGCTGGTACGTCACCAGCCGGTGCACATCCGCACCACTGACCTCGCTGATCGCCGTGACGAGCTGGCGCATCGAGAACCGCGACGTCGGCAGCGTGAACGTGCGCCGCCCCTCCAGCCCCGGCAGCGACGAAGCCGCAGCGTGAATGAGGTTCGATACCACGTTGGGCAGTGACGAAGCCCATGTCGTCGCTTCGGCCGACATCGGGCATGTGAAGGGTCGTCCGGCAGCAAGCTCGCGGATGATGTCGCTGAGAAAGGCCGAGAGCTGGCCGGTGCGTGCCGGCGGCCGCGCGAGCACGCCGGGGATGCGCAAGGAGCGTCCGTCGACCCAGCCGCGGCGACTGAAGTCGTCGATTAGGATTTCGCCCACCAACTTCTGTGCGCCGTAGGTCATCGCCGGACGCGGCAGGGCGTCCTCTGTCATCACCGGCGGCATCGCGCCAAACACGGCAATCGAGCTTGCGAACACGAACACCGGAGCAAAGCCGCCGGCCGCCACTTGCGCCTGCCCGCGTTCTAGCAACTCGATCGTGGCGTCTAGATTCACGCGACGGGCCAGCGCATAGTTGGCCTCGGCGCTGCCGCCAGGGATGCTGGCGAGGTGGAACACTGCATCCAAGCTCGAATTTGCGAGTATGGAGTTCAGCCAAGCCGGGTCGGCCAAGTCGCCAGCATGGCGGCGCAGGATTCCTTCCACGGGCGGCGTGCCACCGAAATCCAAGTCGAGAACACTCAGGCGCTCGATGCGATTCCCGTGGAGTGCGCCTTCGGCGAGCAGCCGCGCACTGAGCGCCCTGCCAACGAAGCCATTCGCACCCGTTATCAGCACATGCATGGTCAGTGCTCCTTAGCACGCACGACGCGCTGATCGATGAAGCCAAACGGCCCATCTCGCCCATCGGCGAGGCGTGCCTGCATACGGACGCGGTCGCCGAATTTCATGAACCCGGTGCGAATCTCGCCCAGGTCCAGCTTCTCGATCACGCGACGTTCCGCAATGCAGGCCGATCCAGCTGCGCGCGAGACGTTGGAAATGGTGCCCGAACCCACGATCGTGCCCGCAGCGAGCCTGCGCGTGCGCGCCGCATGCGCGACGAGCTGGCCGAAGTGGAAGTTCATCTCGCCGCCAGCAGGTTCGCCGAAGCGCTCGCCGTTCCACTGCACGTGCAACGGCATGCACACGCGCCCGCCGCTCCAGGCGTTGCCCAGTTCGTCGGGCGTGACCGCAATGGGGGCGAACGAGGTCGATGGCTTGGCCTGCAGGAAGCCAAAGCCGGTCTTCATCTCGTGCGGACCGAGCGCGCGCAGGCTCCAGTCGTTGGCTTGGACGATGAGGCGAATGCACTGCAGGGCCGCCTCGGGCGTGACGCCCATCGGCACCGGGCCGCAGACCACGCCGAACTCGCCTTCGAAGTCGATGCCGTGCGCCTCGTCGGGCATCGGTACGTCGTCCATCGGTCCGAGGAAGTCGTCGCTCGCACCCTGGTACATCACGGGTACGCTCTCGAAGTCGGGGATCGGCGGCGTGTTGAAGGCACGCTCCATCAGCCGGCCATGGTTGAGGAAGGCCGAGCCGTCCAGCCATTGGGGGCTGCGCGGCAGCGGCGCCGCGCATTGCTGCCCGTCGAAGGCGAAGGCCTGTGCGACGGCACCGCGGTTCAGCCGCTCGCTCAGCTCGCGCAGCGCCGGCGCAGATCGATCCCAGTGCTGCAGCGCTTCGAGCAAACTGGCGGCCACGTCGTCGGCCGTGGCGGCGCGAGTATGGTCATGCGATACGACGACCAGTCGGCCATCGAGGGCGTCACTCTTCAGGGTGGCAAGCTTCATGGGGTGGTGCCCACTCAGCGCTTCTCGATGGCGGCGGCGATCACCGGATCGTAGGTGCCGTCGATCAGCATGAACAGCATGCGGCACGGCTTGCCCGAACGGTTGGCCCAGGCGTGGTTCGTGCCACGCTGGATGACCACGCTGCCAGGTTTGAGCGGCACTTCGGAATCGTCGAGCACCAGCGTCATCTCCCCTTCGATCACCACACCGTAGTCGATCGACTCGGTACGATGCATCAGGGGGTGGGGCGAGTCGCGCTTGACGGTGGATGCGGACGCGTCACCCGCTTGGGTGAAGGCATCCTTCATCTGCGTGGCGCCCTGCGCGAGGAACTCGTTGGTGTCCGGCGGGATGTCGACGAAGCGCATGCGCGTGCCCAGCCTGGGCGGCGGCAGCTTCAACGGGCCGGTGGTGGGATCGGCCGCATTGTTCACAGGTGCCGGCGTGGCGTGTGTCTCCCACACCTCATGAAACACGGTGCCGGGGATGGCCTGAATCTCGACCACGGTGGGCAGCGGGCCATTGCTCGCGACGATCGCCTTGCCTTCGGCATCGTGGCCGGTGACGACGCGGTGGATCGCAGGAAAGGTCATGATGACTCCTGGGGACGATGAGAGATGGAAGACGCTTCGCGAACGCGGGACAGGCCCGGTCACTCTTCGAAGATGGCGACGGCGCGCGTCCAACCGGCACTGGCACCGCGGATCTTGTGGGGGAAGCAGCTGATCGTGAAGCCGTGGGGCGGCAGCGCCTCCAGGTTGTGCAGCTTCTCGAGGTGGCAGTAGCCGATGTCGCGCCCTGCCTTGTGGCCTTCCCAGATCAAGGCCTTGTTGCCTGTCTGCGCCACCTTCTGCGCGGTGAAGGAGAACGGCGCGTCCCAGCTCCACGCATCGGTGCCGGTGAGCCGCACGCCGCGCTCGAGGAGATACATCGTGGCCTCGTAACCCATGCCGCAACCGGCCGACAGGAAATCCGAGTGTCCGTAGCGCGAGCCGGCGCGCGTGTTGACGACGACGATGTCCAGCGGCTCGAGTTCGTGGCCGATGCGCTGCAGCTCGGCCTCGACGTCCGCCGCCGTCGCGACGTAGCCATCGGGCAGGTGGCGGAAGTCCAGTTTCACGCCCGCCTGGAAGCACCACTCCAGCGGCACCTCGTCGATCGTGATCGAAGGGCGACTGCCCCCCAGCTTCGCGTCCTGCGTGGAATGGAAATGCCAGGGCGCATCCAGGTGCGTGCCGTTGTGCGTGGTCAGCGTCACCCACTCGGCTGCCGCCGCCTCGCCATCCGGATAGTCCTCCAGTTTCGTGCCGGGCAGCATCGCCAGAAATTCCGGCAGCGTGTCGGCATGCTTCTGGTACGTGATCTTCGGCGCCAGCGGCGGCGGATCCGACAGCACATCGTTCTCGAGGTAGATCGACAGGTCGACGAAGCGGCGTGAGGTCTTCATGGGCAAGGTTCTCCGAGGGTGAGGACATTCAGGCCTGCGCCGATGCGGACGCGGGCCGCGGCGTGGCGGCACCTTCCCGCGGAAGTCGCGAGTAGCAGAAGGCCGCACAGCCGGCCAGCACGATGGCGGCTATGCCGAGGCTGCCATATCCAAAGAACTTGATCAGTGTCCCGCCGAGCACCGGCCCGATCGCCGAGCCCGTCATAAGCATGGCCGGCGTCGCTGAAAGCGCCCGCCCGGTGGGCTCCAGCCGCGCGAGCAGGCCGAACGCGAAGGTGTGCGAAAAGATCACCACTGCGACGAAGACCGATGCCGCAGCGCCATAGGCGAAGTAGGCGGTGGCGTTCATTACCGTCACTGCCAGCGCCGCCTGCACGAACGGCGCGCTTACCAGCACCCGGCGTGCAGGCAGGCGCCGCTCCAGCAGTGCGGCCAGCGGCGCCGGCAGCAGGTTGACGAAGCCCAGCGCAATCAACACGCCCGCGACTGCCTGGGCGCCGAAGCCGCGATCGATGCCGACCCGCTCGACGAAGCTGAAGACCATCGCCTGCGTGACCGTCACCAGCGCGACGCCGGCGATGCCGAACCACACCACGCGATCGAAGCGGGGCAGCGCCTGCGTCTTCGTTGCCCCAATGACGGGGGCCACAACAGTCGGGACTTCGGCCTTGGGAAAGGCAAAGAGGCTGACCAGCGCCGCCAGCGCCATCACCGCGCCGAACACGACGAACAGCGCCGGGCCGCCCGCCCTGGCGACGATCTGCGGCGTGAAGCCGAGGTAGAAAATCGCGGCGACGCCGAGCGCCGTGTTGACGACCGCAAACAGCCGGTGCGGGCGCGCGCTCAAGGCAATCGTGCCGTGTGTGACGCTCAGCGCCGCGCCGTTCGCCACGCCGCACAGTGCGTGCACGATCGCGAGCAGCACGAAGTCGGTCGTCAGCGAAGCCGCACCGAAGCCGAGTGCGCAGGCGACGAGACTCAGCGTCGCTACCGTACGGCCCGGCAGGCGGTTGAAACGTGGCGCGAGCACCAGGCTGGCCACCACGACACCGGCGAGAAATAGCGTTACCAAAAGGCCCGCCTGCTGCGGGTCAAAGTGGTAGCTCGCCACCAGCGTGCCCACCCAGACGGGCAGTGCCACAGCGTCCAGCATGCCGGCGCAGTGCGCCGCGGTCAGCCCAATGCGGCCGCGTGTCGAATCGGTCTTGATCATGATCTCACTCCTGCAGCGTAGCTGTCGTGGTTCAGATCGGCTGTGCCAGCGCCATCAGCGACTCGCGCATGATTCGGCCGTGCTCATCCTTGTCACCGCCGGCGATCTCGATCTCGCCGAGGCGGCCCGAGTTCTCGACGACCATTCGGCAGCGCTCCCAGCGCCGTGCCTCGAACGCCGCGATCGCGTCTTCGACGCGGCCGTGCCGCGCGACCTCCTCGGCCAGCACGATCGCATCCTCGATGCCGATGCACGCGCCCGAGGCCAGGTGCGGCGTGGTCGCATGCACGGTGTCGCCGATCAGCACGACACGCCCCTTGGACCAGGGTCGCTGCATTAGCAGTCCCTCGAGCGGGCGGAACACGACCTGCGAGTTCGGCCCCAGCCCGTCGCGGACGGCCTGCAATTCCGGCGCGGGGAAGCTGGCGAGCAGCGCGCGCACCTGATCGACGAAGGTCGCGGGATCGACGTGCTCGTTGACGGGCCTCGGCTCGACGACGAAGAGGTACATCTCGGTCTTCGACACCGGATTGACGCCCGGCTTGACGTTCGGACCGATCCACATCGTGGCCGTGCGGATCTCCGGCGGGCGCGGCACCACGGCGCGCCAACAGGCCTGGCCGGTATAGCGCGGCTTGGGAGCGTCGGGGAACAAGGCCTCGCGCAACTTCGAGTACAGGCCATCGGCGCCGATGACGAGGTCGTAGCGGCGGCGCTGTCCGTCGGTGAAGCTCACGTCGACACCGTCGGCATCCTGCTCGATGGCGGTGAAGGTGCAGCCCAGGCGCACCGCGGTGCCGGCGGCACGGGTCGCATCGGCCAGCAGCCGGCCCAGCACTGGTCGCATGATCGCGCCGCCGCCGGGGATGTCGGGGCCCGCGATGCGCGGTGTCGGCAGTTCGGCCATCTGCGAGCCGTGCGGCAGCCGCAGCGAGACACCGTCGTGCGCGGCACCGTGCTCCAGGAATGCATCGAGGATGCCGAGTTGCTTGAACGCGCGTAGCGTCGCTCCGCCGAGGCTGATGCCGGCGCCATAGTTGCGCCAACCCGGGTCGATCTCGACCAGGTCGACCTCGGCGCCGAGTTTGGCGAACTCGATCGCGGCCGACATCCCGGAAAATCCTCCGCCGATGATGAGGATGCGGCGTGCCGCTGTGGTCATGAGAGTGTCTCCTTCAGTGGGGTTGTCTGCGGTGGTTCAAGGTCGAGATCAGATGCAGTCCAACCGTGGGTGAGCACGAGTTCGCCCAAGGCGTCGACAACGAAGGGCAGTGCCTGCAGGCGCTGGCCAAGGCATGGACCTTGCACGCACAGGCCCGTGTCGGGTTCGAACAATGCGCCATGCGCGGCACACACGATGCGGTCGCCGGCGGCGTTCAGGTACGCGTCCTTGCGCCATGCCATCGGTGTCCCGGCGTGCGGGCAGAGGTCACGCCACACATGAAGCCTGCCGCCGCTGCGCACCGCGAAGAGCGCGTCCTGGCCAGCGCCCGCGGGGTCGTAGCCACGCGCGCCGCCGTCCGGCACATCACCGGCGTGGCCGAGGCGAATCGCACCGGCGTTCACCTCGTATCAGACATAGTCCCCGTTTGCACCGGTGCCCGGCCCCGGCGCCCACTTCTTGCGGTAGCCGAGCAGGAAGGCCTGCGAGTTGTCGGCGCCCATCGCCACATTGCGCGGCGTCCAGGTGGCGTCGTGCAGGTCCATGTCGGCGTCCATCTCCATGTGGCAACCGAACGGGCTATTGAAGTACCAGAACCAGTTCGAGCCCATCTGGTGGCGCCCTGGACCCCAGAACGGCTGGTAGCCCTTGGCGACGAAGCGCCAGCCGTTCTGCACCATCTCGCCCGGCCCCGCGAAGTGGAACGTGAAATGCTCGACGCCCTTCATGAAGGCAGGCGCCTGGATGAAGAAGTGGGTGTGGTGGTCGAGCGTGCCGGCGGGTTGCAGGAACGGGCCGACGCCGGTGAAACGGTCGGTGCAGCGGAAGCCGAGGCGTTCAACGTAGAAGGCTTCGGCCTTGGCCGCGTCGGTGACGAAATAGACGACGTGAGACAGCGTGCGCGGCTTGATCTGCGGTGCGCCGGCGTCGACGCCGAGCTGGTTCGCCGGCCGCATGAACGGCGAACCCGGCGCATTGGCGATCTCGCCAGCCTTCTCGAACGAGCGGCGCGTGCTCACCTGGAAGGCGATCGCGAAACCTTCGTCATCGACCGACTCGATCGAGCCGTCGGGCCGCTCGCGCACCTCACGGTCGCGCTTCAGTTCGGCGGCGATGGCCTCCAAATCGGCGCGGCCCGCAACACCCATCACGGTGCAGCGCAGGCGGCAGCCGGGCGCCGGCGGCGCCGGCGGCGCCGGCAGCGTCGGATCGTTCTCGTCGACGATGACGATCGCGGTGCCGTCCATCGCTTCGAAGCGGCCGCCGCCGGCGTCTGCCAGGCCGTAGTCGCGGAGGTACTGCGCACCGCTCGCCAGAGCGTCGACAGCGAAGACGAGTGTGTCCAGTCCGATGATGTTCATGAGATTCCTTGCTTGTGGGTTGAAGGGTCAGCCGGTCGTGGCTGCGGTGCGGCCGCCGAGGGCCTCGGCCACCCAGTCGGCGATGTAGTGGCCGGCGTTGATGCTGTTGTCGAAGCTCGCGTGCTGTACGCCGCCTTCGCGATCGGTGAAAACCTTGAGTTCGCGTCTCGGGCTGTTGACGAGCTGGTCGTAGGTCCGCTGTGCCCACTTCAGCGGGATCTGCGAGTCCTTCTCGCCGTGCGTGACCAGGAACGGAACGCGGATCTTTTCGACGACCCCGTCCAGGTGGACCTCCTCGGCGATGCGCATGAAGTCGTCGACGTCCTTCGCGCCCCAGACCCAGCACACGTGCGCCCAGTAGTGCGGCACCGGGAAGTCGCCTTCCTTCAGCAGGCGCTTCTTCTGCACGTCGCGCCAGTCGTGGTTGGCGCCCCAGCAGACGCCGGCCGCGAAGCGCGGCTCCATCGCCACCGCGCGCGGGCAGTAGTAGCCGCCCAGCGAAACGCCTTCGCAGCCGATGCGCTTCGCGTCGACATCGTCGCGGGTCTCCAGCCAGTCGACGATGCGGCTGGCCCAGTGCTCGGCATCGAAGCGCGCCGTCATGCCGTGCAGGCGCAGCGCCTCGCCGGTGCCGGGCTGGTCGACCACCAACGAGGACACGCCACGTCGAGCGAGCCAGGCCGGCAGGCCGACGCGGTACTTCATCTCCTTGGTCGAGTCCAAGCCATTGACCTGCACGAGGATCGGCGTCCTGCCCTGCACGCCTTCAGCCCGCACATGGAGTGCGGCGATGTGGCCGCCTTCATACGGGATCTCGACGCGCTCGCAGCGCTCACCTGCGAGCGTCACGCCTTCCGCGAACAGCGCGAGCTCGCGGCGGTACAGCGCGAGACGACCCGGAGCGTCGTGCGCCTGCAGCCGCTCGGCGGTGATCAGATAGCTGGCCGCTCGGCCGAGCTTCTCACCCGCGGACAGCAAGCGACCACGGGCCTTGTCCTCGTCGGCGAGCGTGCAAAGCTTGTCGGCCATGCGCACCCAGGTCTCGCGGAAGGCTTTCGTACCGGCGGCGTCGGGCGCCTTCGCGGCCTCCTGCAATGGCGCGCACATCTCCTCGATCTCGCCGATGCGCGCGCCCATCTCGATCGCGAGATCGACCGAGAGGTTCCAGACGTAGTTGGTGGGGAAGTAGCGAAACATGGTGGAGGTCGTTGGTTTCAGATTCGGGTCAGCGCAGCGGCGGGATCTGCCATAGCCAGCCGGCCAGGACGGCGATGGCGCACAAGGCTGCGACCACGAGAAAGGCACAGCAGCAGCGATCACCCCAATCGGACAGCGGGCGCCGCGCGTCCGCAGGAGCGCGCGCTTCGGCGTGTCGTGACTGATCGTGCATCGTGGTCTTGCGTCCGGTAGTCACAGGTCCAGCACCAGCCGCGCCGACTTGGCACGCGAGCAGCAGGGCGTGAACTTGTTGTCGAGCGCGTGCTCCTGGTCGGTCATGTAGACATCGCGGTGGTCCGGCGTGCCATCGATCACGCCGGTGAGGCACGTGCCGCAGACGCCCTGCTCGCAGGACACCGGCACCTCGATGCCCGCGGCGCCGAGCGCCACGACGACGCTCTCGTGCGACGCGACCTGGATCACGACGCCGCTCGAGGCGATCACGACCTCGAAGGCCCGGTCTCCTGCCGCGTTGCTGACGTTGCCGGCGAAATACTCGCGGTGCAGTGCCTGCTGCGGCCAGCCGGCCGCGCCTGCCGCCGTGAGCACCGCGTCGATGAAGCCGCCCGGCCCGCAGACATAGAGATGGTCGCCGGGTCGCGGATGCGCGAGGACAGCCTTCAGATCGAGCTTCTGCGCGGCCGCGGCATCGTCGTGGTGGAAGCTGACCTTGTCGGCAAACGCCGAGTTGCGTAGGCGCTGCGCATACGCCGTGCGGCCGATCGACCGGGTGCAGTAGTGCAGCTCGAACGCCGTGCCCTCGCCTGCCAGGTGTTCGGCCATGGACAAGATCGGCGTGATGCCGATGCCGCCGGCCAGCAGCAGGTGCCGGCCCGCATCGCGGGCGAGCTCGAAGTGATTGCGCGGTTCGGAGATGTCCAGTTCCTGGCCCTCGCGCAGCGCGTGCATCGCCAGCGATCCGCCACGCGAAGCCTGCTCGCGCAGCACCGCGATCAGGTAGTGGTGCGTCTCTCGCGGGTCGTTGCACAAAGAGTATTGCCGCACGATACCGCCGTCGAGGTGCACGTCGATGTGCGCGCCGGCGCTGAACGCCGGCAGGACCGCGCCATCGACCGCCACCAGTTCGAGGCTGCACACGTCCTCGGCTTCGATCGCCCGGCGGGCGATTCGCATGCGTCGTGTCGATGCCGTCACGCGCGGGCTTCCTTGTCGACCAGCGCCTGCAGCAGGCGACGCGCACGCACGGCCGCTGCATCGCCTGCGAGCAGCACCGGCTTCAGCGCGAACAGATCGGCACCGCCCATCTGTCGCGCCACCGCTTCGATGATTGGTTTGTCCTCGTGCTCGAACGGCCCGCGCAGCATCGCGACGTTCTGCGCCGCAAGTTCCTCCGCCAATGGACCCATCGCGCGCGGGAAGGCAATTGAATAGAAATAGTGCGTGCGTCCGTGCGTCTCCGGCGTGAAGCAGTGCGCCTGATGCGACACGACGCCCTGCTCTATCGGCCGGCCGCTGGCCACGCCACCGGCCCACAAGGCCATCGTGGCCGGCGCGTTCCAGCGGACGTGCAGCCAGCGGTCGATCGGGCCTTGCGGCACCTGAAAGGCCTCGCGCAGGAAGTCCGGTGCCTGCACGTCGTTCGGCATGAAGCGCTTGCACCAGACGGTCTCGCCGTCCTGTTCGGACTCGACCTTGCCGCGCCGCACCGCATCGCTGGCGAACAGCGGGTGCATAAACTCGATGTGCGAGAGATCGAGGATGTTGTCGATCTCGAGCTCGTACGGCGCGTCGACCACCATCGAGCCGGTGCCGACGGCCCAGTGCGCTGGATCGTTGAAGGGAGACTCCGGGATCGACGCAGCATCGGCCCGTGCCGGGTCGCCCATCCAGATCCAGAGCGCGCTCGGTTTGCCGCTCGCATCGCGATAGAGGACAAGCGGCTTGTCGAGCAGCGTGCGCGCGAGCAGCGTGCCGGCCGGCAGCTCGCTCGCCCACGCGGCGACGGTCCAGGCGTTGCGGAGGTAAGTCAAGGCAGCATCTCCTCAGGGGTCACTTGCGAAGGGATCGAGGCGGACGCTCGAGCCGTGCCGGCCGACGCCAGGCGCCGCGGCTTCAACAGCAGGTGGGCCAGCGCTGGCAGGAGCACCATGGCGCCGAGCATGTTCCACAGGAACATGAACGCGAGCAGCAGGCCCATGTCGGCCTGGAACTTGATGGGGCTGGCGACCCAGGTGACCACGCCGATGGCCAGCGTCACGCCGGTCAGCAGCACCACCTTGCCGGTGAACAGCAGCGCGCGGTAATAGCTCTCCGACAGACTCTTGCCCTCGCGCAGCTGCGTCAGCGTGATCGACAGGATGTACAGTCGACAGGATGTACAGCGCG
>NZ_JBFUKR010000052.1:0-13001 GCF_056400745.1 Rhizobacter sp. P5_A1 | reverse complement strand
CAAGGAAGAGGGCGGGCGTCACACGCCGTTCTTCAACAACTACCGGCCGCAGTTCTACTTCCGCACCACCGACGTGACCGGCGCGGTCGAGCTGCCCAAGGACAAGGAGATGGTCATGCCTGGCGACAACGTCAGCATCACCGTCAAGCTGATCAACCCGATCGCGATGGAAGAAGGCCTGCGCTTCGCCATCCGCGAGGGCGGCCGTACCGTCGGCGCCGGGGTCGTGGCCAAGATCATCGAATAAGGAATTTTCCGAAGGGGCGTAGCTCAATTGGCAGAGCGCTGGTCTCCAAAACCAGAGGTTGGGGGTTCGATGCCCTCCGCCCCTGCCAGGTAACTCACTGGCAAGCCGCAGCAGCCCGCGTAGCCCTTGAGGGGTCGGCGGGCTTTGCTGCTGGAAGGCGGCACGGTTTGGAGCCGGCGCCGCACTGAATCGAACTGAAAACCATGGCGAATCCTGCACAAGTCGAAACCATCTCCACCGGCGCTGACAAGGCCAAGCTCGCGATCGCGGGTGTCCTCGTCGTCGCCGCGGTGGTGGTCTTCTACGTGCTCGCGAAGCAGGATCTCTGGCTGCGCGTCGCCGCGCTGATCGTGCTGATGGCGGCCGCGGTCGCGAGCTTCTTCACGTCCGAGCCGGGCAAGCAGCTGATCGCCTACGGGCGCGACTCGGTACGCGAAGTCAAGAAGGTCGTCTGGCCGACGCGCAAGGAGGCGCTGCAGATGACCGGCTACGTGTTTGCCTTCGTCGTCGTGATGGCACTGTTCCTGTTCCTGACCGACAAGACGCTCGAGTGGTTGCTGTACGACCTGATCCTGGGCTGGAAGCGTTGAGGCGCGTTTGCGGAAGAACACTGTGATGACCGAAGAACTCAACACGACAGAGCAACCCGCGGCGGCCGCGGTGGCGCCGACCGGCAACAAGCGCTGGTATGTGGTGCACGCCTATTCCGGCATGGAAAAGGCCGTCGAGCGCAACCTGCGCGAGCGCATCGATCGCTCGGAGCTGCAGGACAAGTTCGGTCGCATCCTGGTTCCGATGGAAGAAGTGGTCGAGCTGAAGAACGGCAAGAAGTCGGTCTCCGAGCGGCGCTTCTTCCCCGGCTACGTGCTGGTCGAGATGGAGATGGGCGACGACACCTGGCACCTGGTCAAGCACACCAGCAAGGTCACCGGTTTCGTCGGTGGCGCGAAGAACCGGCCGTCGCCGATCTCCGAGGCTGAGGTGCTGAAGATCGTCCACCAGATGCAGGAGGGCGTCGAGAAGCCGCGCCCGAAGGTGCAGTGGGTCGTCGGCGAGCTGGTGCGCATCAAGGAAGGCCCGTTCACCGATTTCAACGGCGCGATCGAGGACGTCAACTACGACAAGTCGAAGGTGCGTGTCTCGGTCACGATCTTCGGCCGCGCGACGCCGGTGGAGCTCGACTTCGCGCAGGTGGAGAAGGTTTGATACGAGTCCGGCGGGCACTCCGAGCCCGCCCGTAGCCAGCCCGGGACGAGATTCGGGCACGAGGAGCCAAGGTAACCAGCCCTTGGCGTTTGAACTCAACAACTTCGTCGCAGCACATGCGCGGGGTTGAACTGGAGAGTAGAGATGGCAAAGAAGATTGTCGGCTTGATCAAGCTGCAAGTCCCCGCAGGCAAGGCGAATCCCTCGCCCCCGATCGGCCCGGCCCTGGGCCAACGCGGCCTGAACATCATGGAGTTCTGCAAGGCATTCAACGCCCAGACCTCCAGCATGGAACCCGGCCTCGTGCTGCCGGTCGTGATCACCGCGTTCGCGGACAAGTCCTTCACGTTCGTGCTGAAGAGCCCGCCCGCGTCGGTGCTGATCAAGAAGGTGCTGAAGCTCGACAAGGGCTCGCCGAAGCCGCACATCGACAAGGTCGGCAAGCTCACGCGCGCCCAGGCCGAAGAGATCGCCAAGACCAAGATCAAGGATCTGACCGGCGCCGACCTCGATGCCGCCGTGCGCACCGTCGCCGGCACCGCCCGCTCGATGGGCATCACCGTGGAAGGAGTGATCTGACATGGCCAAGCTGACCAAGCGCCAGAAGGCACTCGCCGGCAAGGTCGAGACGACCAAGCTGTACCCGATCGACAGCGCGCTGGCGATCATCAAGGAATGCGCCGTCGCGAAGTTCGACGAGTCGATCGACGTGGCCGTGCAACTCGGCATCGACGCGAAGAAGTCGGACCAGGTCGTGCGCGGCGCCGTCGTGTTGCCCAACGGCACCGGCAAGACCAAGCGCGTCGCGGTCTTCGCCCAGGGCGCGAAGGCTGAAGAAGCCCGCGCCGCCGGCGCCGACATCGTCGGCATGGAAGACCTGGCCGAACAGGTCAAGGCCGGCAACCTGAACTTCGACGTCGTGATCGCCTCGCCGGACACGATGCGCATCGTCGGTACGCTGGGCCAGATCCTGGGCCCGCGCGGCCTGATGCCGAACCCGAAGGTCGGCACCGTGACGCCCGATGTCGCGCAGGCGGTTCGCAACGCGAAGGCCGGCCAGGTCCAGTTCCGCGTCGACAAGGCCGGCATCGTGCACGCGACGATCGGTCGTCGCTCGTTCGAGTCCGACAAGCTGGTGGGCAATTTGCGCGCGCTGATCGAGGCCTTGAACAAGTCGAAGCCGGCGTCGAGCAAGGGCATCTACCTGCGCAAGGTCGCTTTGAGTTCGACGATGGGCGTCGGCGCCCGTGTCGAGATCGCGTCGATCAACGCATCGGCCGCGGTTGCGTAAGGGCGCCGCGCAGTGAAGACCAAGGTCGGCACGAGTCTGGTGCCGGCCTGAATGAGTTTGGTGGGCTGCTCGAACCGCAAGGGCGAGCAGGTCATCCAAGACCGCTGGTGTGGCCCTCGTGGTCGCTTAATGGAAGGCGCGGCGCAAGTCGCGCAACAAGCCAGCGCAGATGGCGGTTCCACCGAAGAGGAATTCTCGAGAGTTCCAGTTCGGTTGTTTCGCTGAACCCAAGGGGTGCCCGGAGCCGGCAACGGCGAAGGGCACATGATGTGAGGAGTGTGACCTTGAGTCTCAACAAAAGCGAGAAGCAGACCGTGGTGACGGATGTGGCAGCCCAGGCGGCGCGCTCACAGACGCTCGCGCTGGCTGAATACCGTGGCCTCACCGTGGCTCATTTGGACGTGCTGCGCAAGCAGGCGCGCGAAAAGGGTGTGTACCTTCATGTTCTGAAGAACACACTCGCTCGTCGCGCCGTCGCCGGCACACCGTTCGAAGTGGCCTCGGGGAGCATGGTCGGCCCGCTGATCTACGGTTTTTCCGAAGACGCTGTCGCCGCGGCCAAAGTCCTTTCCGACTTTGCCAAAGGCAACGACAAGCTGATCGTCAAGGGCGGTGCCTATGCGGGCAAGGCTCTGAATGCCGACGGGGTGAAGTCCCTGGCGTCCATTCCGAGCAAGGAAGTCCTGCTGGCGCAACTGCTCGGCCTGATGCAATCGCCGATCTCGCGCATCGCGCGGGTGCTGGCGGCCATCGCCGAGAAGCGCGCCGAAGCGGCTCCCGCTGCTGCACCTGCCGCAGAAGCAGCGCCCGCTGCCGATGCCGCGCCTGCCGCCGCTTGAACGATCGATCTTTGTAACTATCTACTGAACTGGAAACCAAAATGGCATTCGATAAAGACGCATTCCTGACCGCACTCGACAGCATGTCGGTGATGGACCTGAACGACCTGGTCAAGGCGATCGAAGAGAAGTTCGGCGTGTCGGCCGCCGCGATGTCGGCTCCGGCCGCCGGTGGCGGCGGCGCCGCCGCTGCGGTCGCCGAAGAGCAGACCGAATTCAACGTGATGCTGCTGGAAGCCGGCGCCAACAAGGTGTCGGTCATCAAGGCCGTGCGCGAACTGACGGGCCTGGGCCTGAAGGAAGCCAAGGACCTGGTCGACGGCGCGCCGAAGGCCGTCAAGGAAGCCGTGGCCAAGGCCGATGCCGACGCCGCACTGAAGAAGCTGGTCGACGCCGGCGCGAAGGCCGAAATCAAGTAATTCGGCGCTTTGCACGGGGCTGGGTGCCGTTTTCGGCCCCAGCCTTTTGTGCTTTCTCGGGTGCATCGCGATGCGATGCCCCTTTGAAAGCACTTGAAAGCACGCACCTCGACAATCGAGGGTTCTTTCAAGTGTTTTCAAGAGCTCTCTGATCCGACTGCAGAGAGCGGGTTTGGTCGGGCTCCGGTGCAACGCCGGGGTTGTCCGCCAGCGGTTGGTAGTGGCCAATCACCAAGCTTCGAGCTGCCCTCTTGTGCAAGAGACGGGGCTCGCAAGACAGTCGCCGACGGGAGCCTTGCCTGGGCCAGGCGAGTCTCCCTGAGACGGAGTGGGTAACTACATATGGCGCAGCAAACAACCCCCTACAGCTATACCGAGCGCAAGCGGATCCGCAAGAGCTTCGGTAAACGCGAGAGTGTCCTCAACGTTCCCTATCTGCTGACGATGCAGAAGGAGTCGTACGTCGCCTTCCTGCAAAAGGACGTGCCGCCGCAAAAGCGCAAGCCCGAAGGCCTTCAGGCCGCCTTCCTTTCAGCGTTCCCGATCGTGTCGCACAACGGGTTCGTCGAAATGAAGTTCATCGAATTCAACATGGCCAAGCCCGCGTTCGACACGCGCGAGTGCCAGGTGCGCGGTCTGACCTACGCGGCCGCCGTGCGCGCGAAGCTGCAGATGATCATCTATGACCGTGAGAGCCCGCAGGCCAAGACGGTCAAGGAGATCAAGGAGCAAGAGGTCTACATGGGCGAAGTGCCCCTGATGACCGACTACGGCTCGTTCATCGTCAACGGCACCGAGCGCGTGATCGTCTCGCAGCTGCACCGTTCGCCGGGCGTGTTCTTCGAGCACGACAAGGGCAAGACACACTCGAGCGGCAAGCTGCTGTTCAGCGCCCGCATCATTCCGTACCGCGGCTCCTGGCTCGACTTCGAGTTCGACCCGAAGGACATCCTGTACTTCCGCGTCGACCGCCGCCGCAAGATGCCGGTGACGATCCTGCTGAAGGCGATCGGCCTGAACCCGGAATCGATCCTCGCGAACTTCTTCGTGTTCGACAACTTCCGGCTGATGGACTCGGGCGCGCAGCTCGAGTTCGTCGCCGATCGCCTGCGCGGCGAAGTCGCGCGCTTCGACATCACCGACAAGAACGGTGTCGTCGTCGTCGAGAAGGACAAGCGCATCACTGCGCGCCACGTGCGCGCGATCGAGCAGAGCGAGACCCAGTTCATCAGCGTCCCCGAGGACTACCTGATGGGCCGGATGCTGGCCCGCAACGTCGTCGATGCCGACACGGGCGAGATCCTCGCGAAGGCGAACGACGAGCTGACCGAAGCGCTGCTGAAGAAGCTGCGCGTCGCCGGCGTCAAGGAAATCCCGGCGCTCTACACGAACGAGCTCGACGAGGGCGCGTACATCTCGCAGACGCTGGCCGCCGACGAGACCGCCGACCAGCTCGCCGCGCGCGTCGCGATCTACCGCATGATGCGCCCCGGCGAGCCGCCGACCGAAGACGCGGTCGAGGCGCTGTTCCATCGCCTGTTCTACAGCGCGGATACCTACGACCTGTCGCGCGTCGGCCGCATGAAGTTCAACGCCCGCGTCGGCCGCGACGTGCCGGAAGGTGCGATGACCTTGTCGAACGAGGACATCCTTGACGTCGTCAAGATCCTCGTCGAGCTGCGCAATGGCCGCGGCGAGGTCGACGACATCGACCACCTCGGCAACCGCCGCGTGCGCTGCGTCGGCGAGCTCGCCGAGAACCAGTACCGCTCGGGTCTGGCGCGGATCGAGAAGGCCGTGAAGGAACGTCTCGGTCAGGCCGAGACCGAGGCGCTGATGCCGCATGACCTGATCAACTCCAAGCCGATCTCCGCGGCGCTGAAGGAGTTCTTCGGAGCATCGCAGCTGTCGCAGTTCATGGACCAGACGAACCCGCTGTCCGAGATCACGCACAAGCGGCGTGTCTCGGCCCTGGGCCCGGGCGGCCTGACGCGCGAGCGCGCCGGCTTCGAGGTGCGCGACGTGCACCCGACCCACTACGGCCGCGTGTGCCCGATCGAGACGCCGGAAGGCCCGAACATCGGCCTGATCAACTCGCTCGCGCTGTACGCGCAATTGAACGAATACGGGTTCCTGGAAACGCCGTACCGTCGCGTGGCCGACGGCAAGGTGACGACGCAGATCGACTACCTGTCGGCGATCGAAGAGGGCAAGTACGTGATCGCGCAGGCGAGCGCGACGCTCGATGCCGAAGGCAAGCTGATCGACGACCTGGTCAGCGCGCGCGACAACGGCGAATCGATCCTGACCTCGGCCGAGCGGATCCAGTACATGGACGTCGCGCCGACGCAGATCGTCTCGGTCGCCGCTTCGCTCGTGCCGTTCCTCGAGCACGACGACGCGAACCGCGCGCTGATGGGCGCGAACATGCAGCGTCAGGCCGTGCCGACCCTGCGCCCCGAAAAGGCGCTCGTCGGTACCGGTGTCGAGCGCGTGGCCGCGAAGGACTCGGGCACCGTGGTCGCCGCCAAGCGCGGCGGCGTGGTCGACTATGTCGACACGAACCGCATCGTGATCCGCGTCAACGACAAGGAGACGGTGGCGGGCGAAGTCGGCGTCGACATCTACAACCTGATCAAGTACCAGCGTTCGAACCAGAACACCAACATCCACCAGCGCCCGATCGTCAAGCGCGGTGACAAGGTGGCGGCGGAAGACATCATCGCCGACGGCGCATCGACCGACATCGGCGAGCTGGCGCTCGGCCAGAACATGCTGGTCGGCTTCATGCCCTGGAACGGCTACAACTTCGAAGACTCGATCCTGATCAGCGAACGCGTGATCGCCGACGACCGCTACACCTCGATCCACATCGAGGAGCTGGTCGTGATGGCGCGCGATACCAAGCTCGGTTCCGAAGAAATCACCCGTGACATCCCGAACCTGAGCGAGCAGCAGCTCGGCCGTCTGGACGAATCGGGCATCGTCTACGTCGGCGCCGAAGTGAATCCGGGCGACACGCTGGTCGGCAAGGTCACGCCCAAGGGCGAGACCACGCTGACGCCGGAAGAAAAGCTCCTGCGCGCGATCTTCGGCGAGAAGGCTTCCGACGTGAAGGACACCTCGCTGCGTGTCGACCAGGGTACCAACGGCACCGTGATCGACGTGCAGGTCTTCACCCGCGAAGGCATCCCGCGCGACAAGCGCGCGCAGCAGATCATCGACGACGAGCTCAAGCGCTACCGGCTCGACTTGAACGACCAGCTGCGCATCGTCGAGGCCGACGCGTTCGACCGGATCGAGAAGCTGCTGGTGGGCCAGACCGCGAACGGCGGGCCGCAGAAGATCGCCAAGGGCACCGTGATCGACAAGGCCTACATGGCCAGCGTCGAGCGCTACCACTGGTTCGACATCCGCCCGGCCGACGAGGGCGTCGCGAGCCAGCTCGAGAGCGTGAAGAACTCGCTCGAGCAGACGCGCCACAGCTTCGACCTCGCCTTCGAAGAGAAGCGCAAGAAGCTGACGCAGGGCGACGAACTGCCGGCCGGCGTCCTGAAGATGGTCAAGGTCTACCTGGCCGTCAAGCGCCGCCTGCAGCCGGGCGACAAGATGGCCGGCCGTCACGGCAACAAGGGCGTGGTCTCGAAGGTCGTTCCGGTCGAGGACATGCCGTACATGGCCGACGGCACGCCGTGCGACATCGTGCTGAACCCGCTCGGCGTGCCGTCGCGGATGAACGTCGGGCAGGTCCTCGAGGTTCACCTCGGCTGGGCCGGCAAGGGCATCGGCCAGCGCATCGAGTCCATGCTGCGCGAGCAGGTCAAGGTCGCCGAGATCCGCAAGTTCCTCGACGAGCTGTACAACAAGTCGGGCGGCAAGACGGAGCGGCTCGACAACCTGAGCGATGCCGAGATCGTCGAGATGGCCGGCAACCTGAGCAAGGGCGTGCCGTTCGCGACGCCGGTGTTCGACGGCGCCGCGGAGGAAGAGATCCGCGCGATGCTCAAGCTCGCCTACCCGGACGACATCGCGAAGGCCAAGGGCCTGACCGCGACGCGCACCCAGGCCACGCTGCACGACGGCCGCACCGGCGACGCTTTCGAGCGCCCCGTCACGGTCGGCTACATGCACGTGCTGAAGCTGCACCACCTGGTCGACGACAAGATGCACGCCCGTTCCACCGGTCCGTACTCGCTCGTGACGCAGCAACCGCTCGGCGGCAAGGCCCAGTTCGGTGGCCAGCGCTTCGGTGAAATGGAAGTGTGGGCACTGGAAGCCTACGGTGCGAGCTACGTGCTGCAGGAGATGCTGACGGTCAAGTCCGACGACGTGAACGGTCGCACCAAGGTCTACGAAAGCATCGTCAAGGGCGAACACGCCATCGAAGCCGGCATGCCGGAATCGTTCAATGTGCTGGTCAAGGAAATTCGTTCCTTGGGCATCGACATCGAACTCGAGCGCAACTAAAGAGAAGGAAACAGAACATGAAGGGTTTGCTTGATCTGTTCCGCCAGTTCACCCCTGATGAGCACTTCGATGCCATCAAGATCGGACTGGCTTCCCCCGAGAAAATTCGGTCCTGGTCGTTCGGCGAAGTCAAGAAGCCGGAGACCATCAACTACCGCACCTTCAAGCCGGAGCGCGATGGCCTGTTCTGCGCGAAGATCTTCGGGCCGATCAAGGACTACGAGTGCCTGTGCGGCAAGTACAAGCGCCTGAAGCACCGTGGCGTGATCTGCGAGAAGTGCGGCGTCGAAGTGACGCAGACCAAGGTTCGCCGCGAGCGCATGGGTCACATCGACCTGGCCGCGCCCTGCGCGCACATCTGGTTCCTGAAGTCGCTGCCGTCGCGCCTGGGCCTCGTGCTCGACATGACCCTGCGCGACATCGAGCGCGTGCTGTACTTCGAAGCGTACGTCGTCGTCGATCCGGGCATGACGCCGCTGAAGAAGTTCAGCATCATGTCGGAAGACGACTACGACGCGAAGCGCACCGAGTTCGGTGACGAATTCGTCGCGCTGATGGGCGCCGAAGGCGTGCACAAGCTGCTCGCCGAGATCGACCTCGACGTCGAGATCGACAAGCTGCGCAACGACATGACCGGCTCCGAGCTGAAGGTCAAGAAGAACTCGAAGCGCCTGAAGGTCATGGAAGCCTTCAAGAAGTCGGGCATCAAGCCGCAGTGGATGGTGATGGAAGTGCTGCCGGTGCTGCCGCCGGATTTGCGCCCGCTCGTTCCGCTGGACGGCGGCCGCTTCGCGACCTCCGACCTGAACGACCTGTATCGCCGCGTCATCAACCGCAACAACCGCCTCGCGCGGCTGCTCGAGCTGAAGGCGCCCGAGATCATCGTGCGCAACGAGAAGCGCATGCTGCAGGAAGCGGTCGATTCGCTGCTCGACAACGGGCGTCGCGGCAAGGCGATGACCGGCGCGAACAAGCGCGCGCTGAAGTCGTTGGCCGACATGATCAAGGGCAAGAGCGGTCGTTTCCGCCAGAACTTGCTGGGCAAGCGCGTCGACTACTCGGGCCGTTCGGTCATCGTCGTCGGCCCGACGCTGAAGCTGCATCAGTGCGGCCTGCCGAAGTTGATGGCGCTCGAGCTGTTCAAGCCGTTCATCTTCTCGCGCCTCGAGGCGATGGGCATTGCCACGACCATCAAGGCGGCGAAGAAGGAAGTTGAATCCGGCACGCCGGTGGTCTGGGACATCCTCGAAGAAGTCATCAAGGAGCACCCGGTTCTGCTGAACCGCGCTCCGACGCTGCACCGCCTGGGCATCCAGGCCTTCGAGCCGGTGTTGATCGAAGGCAAGGCAATCCAGCTGCACCCGCTGGTCTGCGCGGCGTTCAACGCCGACTTCGACGGCGACCAGATGGCCGTGCACATCCCGCTGTCGATCGAGGCGCAGATGGAAGCCCGCACGCTGATGCTGGCTTCGAACAACATCCTGTTCCCGGCCAACGGCGAGCCGTCGATCGTGCCGTCGCAAGACGTCGTGCTCGGCCTGTACTACGCGACGCGTGACCGCATCAACGCCAAGGGCGAAGGCATCATCTTCTCCGACATCGGCGAAGTGCAGCGCGCGCTCGACAACGACGTGGTCGAGATCACCTCGAAGATCAGCGTGCGCCTGACCGAGTACACGAAGGACAAGGACAGCGGCGAGTTCGTGCCGCACACCGCGCTCGTGGACACCACGGTCGGCCGCGCGTTGCTCAGCGAGATCCTGCCGAAGGGCCTGCCGTTCAGCAACATCAACAAGGCGCTGAAGAAAAAGGAAATCTCGCGCCTGATCAACGTCTCGTTCCGCAAGTGCGGCCTGAAGGAGACGGTCGTGTTCGCCGACAAGCTGCTGCAGTCGGGCTTCCGCCTGGCCACGCGTGCGGGCATCTCGATCGCGATCGACGACATGCTCGTGCCGAAGGAAAAGCACGGCCTGATCGAACGCGCCGAAAAGGAAGTCAAGGAGATCGAGCAGCAGTACGTCTCGGGCCTCGTGACCTCCGGCGAGCGCTACAACAAGGTCGTCGACATCTGGGGCAAGACCGGCGACGAAGTCGGCAAGGTCATGATGAGCCAGCTGTCGAAGCAGAAGACAGTGGATCGTCACGGCAAGACCGTCGATCAGGAGTCGTTCAACTCGATCTACATGATGGCCGACTCGGGTGCGCGCGGTTCCGCCGCGCAGATCCGCCAGCTCGCCGGCATGCGCGGCCTGATGGCCAAGCCTGACGGCTCGATCATCGAGACGCCGATCACCGCGAACTTCCGCGAAGGCCTGAACGTTCTGCAGTACTTCATCTCGACCCACGGCGCCCGCAAGGGACTCGCGGACACCGCGCTGAAGACCGCCAACTCGGGCTACCTGACGCGACGCCTGGTCGACGTGACGCAGGATCTGGTCGTCATCGAGGACGACTGCGGCACGCAGAACGGCATGAACATGCGCGCGCTGGTAGAAGGCGGCGAAGTGATCGAGTCGTTGCGCGACCGCATCCTCGGCCGCGTCACCGCGGTCGAAGTGCAGCACCCGGAGACGCAGGAGCAACTGCTCGGCGCCGGCGAGATGCTCGACGAGGACGTGCTCGACACGCTCGAGGCGGCCGGTGTCGACGAGGTCAAGGTGCGAACCGCGCTGACCTGCGCGACGCGCTTCGGCATCTGCGCAAAGTGCTACGGCCGCGACCTGGGTCGTGGCGGTCTCGTCAACATGGGCGAGGCGATCGGCGTGATCGCGGCCCAGTCGATCGGCGAGCCGGGCACGCAGCTGACGATGCGCACCTTCCACATCGGGGGTGCGGCGTCGCGTGCGGCAGTGGCATCGAGCGTCGACGCGAAGAGCGACGGCATCGTCGGCTTCAACGCGACGATGCGCTACGTGACCAACGGCAAGGGCGAGCTGGTGGTGATTTCGCGTTCCGGCGAAATCATCATTTCCGATCAGCACGGCCGTGAGCGCGAGCGTCACAAGGTGCCGTACGGCGCGCTGCTCAGCATCAAGGCCGATCAGCAGGTCAAGGCTGGCACCGTGCTGGCGAACTGGGATCCGCTGACCCGCCCGGTCATCACCGAGTTCGCCGGCAAGGCGAGGTTCGAGAACGTCGAGGAAGGCCTGACGGTCGCGAAGCAGCTCGACGAAGTGACGGGTCTGTCCACGCTCGTCGTGATCGACCCGAAGCGCCGCGGTGCGACCAAGGTCGTGCGTCCGCAGGTCAAGCTGCTCGATGCATCGGGCCACGAGGTCAAGATCCCGGGCACCGATCACTCGGTGACGATCGCGTTCCAGGTCGGTTCGCTGGTGCAGATCCGCGACGGCCAGGACCTGCTGCCGGGCGAAGTGCTCGCGCGCATCCCGGTCGAAGGCCAGAAGACACGCGACATCACCGGCGGTCTGCCGCGTGTCGCCGAACTCTTCGAAGCCCGCACGCCGAAGGACAAGGGCACGCTGGCAGAAATGACCGGCACCGTGTCGTTCGGCAAGGAGACCAAGGGCAAGGTGCGCCTGCAGATCACCGACCCGGAAGGCAAGGTCTACGAAGAGCTCGTGCCCAAGGAAAAGAACATCGTGGTCCACGAGGGCCAGGTGGTCAACAAGGGCGAGTCGATCGTCGACGGGCCGGCCGATCCGCAGGACATCCTGCGCCTGCTGGGCATCGAGGAACTGGCGCGCTACATCGTCGACGAAGTGCAGGACGTCTACCGTCTGCAGGGCGTGAAGATCAACGACAAGCACATCGAGGTGATCGTTCGCCAGATGCTGCGCCGCGTGCAGATCGTCAACCCGGGCGACACGAGCTACATCCTGGGCGAACAGGTCGAGCGTTCCGAGCTGCTGGGCAAGAACGACAAGGCCATCGCGGAAGGCAAGCTGCCGGCGACGCACAGCGATGTGCTGCTGGGCATCACCAAGGCGTCGCTGTCGACCGACAGCTTCATCTCGGCGGCGTCGTTCCAGGAGACCACGCGCGTGCTCACCGAGGCTGCCATCATGGGCAAGCGCGACGAGCTGCGCGGGCTGAAGGAGAACGTGATCGTCGGCCGCCTGATCCCGGCCGGTACCGGCATGGCCTTCCACGACGCCCGCAAGGCCAAGGAAGCGATGGACGATGCCGAGCGCAAGGCGATCGTGATGCAGGAGGCCGAGGAACTGGCCGCCGTGCAGCTGGCGCAGATCGATGCGGCGAGCGACGCGGCTGCTGAATAAGCAGGCACGACGCTGACCCCAAGGGCGACTTCGGTCGCCCTTTTTTTGTGCGCCCAGCATGGGCGCGATCTTGGAGGTGCAAGTCCTCCGCCGAGCTGGCCACAGCGAGGCAAGTGAAGCGCAACTGCGTGAGGGCGACCGAGCGTGGAGAGGAAGCGTGGAGCGTAAACCGTGAGCCGAGGTACACGAACCGCATCCGAGGCGGCGCCGGCCAGGGCGAGCAGGCAAGTGACTGCAAAGCTCTCGTGGCCAAGGGCCAGGCGACGTAAATGCGGCGGTTGTGCGGTGAAGGAT
>NZ_JBFUKR010000051.1:0-14340 GCF_056400745.1 Rhizobacter sp. P5_A1 | reverse complement strand
ACCGCGGGCTGCGCGGTCGTGGCGGCCTCGCTCGCCGTGGTGGCGCGCGGTACCGCGGCGGCGGCCGCCGCGACCCGCGGCGAGGCCACCACCACCGCTGCCGCCAATGCGAGCGGCCCCGCCCCGGACGCCACGACGCCCTCGCCCTTCGGCCGGAACGCGAGCATGCGCAGCAGCACCATCACGAGGCCGCTGTACTCGTCGGGCGCGAGGCCGATTTCGGCGCGACCGTGCAGCGCGATGCTGTAGAGCAACTGCGTCTCGTCGGCCGCGAGCAGCGCGGCCAGGCGCTGCGCCTCGGGCGCATCGGGATCGCCGGCATCGAGCGCCCGCGGCACCGCCTGCAGCACCGCCATCTGCTGCAGCAGCGCCGCCATCTCTTCGAGCGTGCCGGCCGCCGAGAGCCCGAGGCCCCGCAACGCATCGACCGCGCCGACCAGCGCCGCACCGTCGCTCGCCGCGATCGCCTCGACGATGCGCACCGCGTGGCCGCGATCGACCGCGCCGAGCATCTGTCGTACGCCCTCTTCGGCCAGCGCCCCGGCGCCGAACGCGATCGCCTGATCGGTCAGCGAGAGGGCATCGCGCATCGAGCCGCGCGCGGCACGCGCCAGCAGGCGCAGCGCACCGGCATCGGCGGCGATGCGCTCCTTCGCGAGCACGTCGGCGAGGTGCAGCTGCACGGTCTGCGGTGCCATCGGCCGCAGGTTGAACTGCAGGCAGCGCGACAGCACGGTCGGCGGCACCTTCTGCGGATCGGTCGTCGCGAGCACGAACTTCAGGTACTCGGGCGGCTCTTCCAGCGTCTTCAGCATCGCGTTGAACGCGGTCGTCGACAGCATGTGAACTTCGTCGATCATGTAGACCTTGAAGCGGCCGATGACCGGCTTGTAGACCGCCTGGTCGAGCAGCTGCGAGATCTCGTCGACACCGCGGTTCGAGGCCGCATCGAGCTCGACATAGTCGATGAAGCGGCCGGCGTCGATGTCGCGGCAGGCGTTGCAGACGCCACAGGGGTGCGCGGTGATGCCGCCGGTGCCGTCGGCGCCGGTGCAGTTCAGCGATTTCGCGAGAATGCGCGAGATCGTCGTCTTGCCGACGCCGCGCGTGCCGGTGAACAGATAGGCGTGATGCAGGCGCTGCTGCGACAGCGCGTTCGAGAGCGCCTGCACCACGTGTTCCTGGCCGACCAGCGCATCGAAATTGGGCGGCCGGTACTTGCGGGCGAGGACGACATAGGACATCTGTGCATTCTACGAGGGCCGATAATCCCGGCTCCCCTTCCAGCCCCACCCGGCCACCCCGCGATGAACCCGATCCTCCCGAGCGCGACGCTCAGCTACGAACAAGCCGGCGTCAACTACGACCTGATCGATCCGCTGAAGGTCAGCGCGCAACGCGCCGCGGCGCAAACCGCCGGGCATCTCGGCGCACACGGCTTCAGCGAAGTCGCGGCCTCGCGCGGCGAATCGGCCTACGTCGTCGACGTCGGCCCGTTCTACCTCGCGAGCATCGTCGAGTGCCTGGGCTCGAAGGCGCTGGTCGCCGACGAGATGTTCGCGCTGACCGGCAAGAGCTACTACGACAGCATCGCGCAGGACACGATCGCGATGGCGATCAACGACCTGATCACGGTCGGCGCGACGCCGCTGGTCGTGCAGGCCTACTGGGCCGCCGGCGGCTCCGACTGGTTCGCCGACGCGCAGCGCTCGCAGGCACTGGTGGCCGGCTGGAAACGCGCCTGCGACACCTGCCGCGTCGCCTGGGGCGGCGGCGAGACGCCGGCGCTGGCCGGCATCGTCGAGGCCGGTCGCATCGATCTGGCGGCCGCGTGCACCGGGCTGATCAATCCGAAGGAACGGCTCTCGGTCGGCGACAAGCTCGCGCCGGGCGACGCGATCGTGCTGCTCGGCTCGAGCGGCATCCATGCCAACGGCCTGAGCCTGGCGCGCAAGCTGGTCGAGCGGCTGCCGCAGGGCTACCTCACCGAGGTCTCGCCCGGACTGACCTATGGCGATGCGCTGCTGGTGCCGACGGTGCTGTATTCGCCGGTCACCGAGGCGCTGCACCAGGCCGGCATCACGCCGCATTACTGCGCCAACATCACCGGGCACGGCTGGCGCAAGCTGCTGCGCCATCCGGCCGAGCATCGCTACCGCATCCACACGCTGCCGCCGGTGACCCCGGTGCTGAGCTTCATCCAGCGCCACGCGCAGCAGGACGATCGCGAGGCCTACAGCACGCTGAACATGGGTGCCGGTTTCGCGATCTTCGTCGCGGCCGCCGACGCGCAGCGCTGCGTCGAGGTCGCACAGGCGCAGGGCGTGGCCGCGCTGATCGCGGGCCAGGTCGAGACCGGCCCGAAGGAGCTGCTGATCGATCCGCTGAACATCCGCTTCGGCAACGACGATCTGCAGCTGCGCTGATGCGCTTCCCCGTCGGTTCGCGGCCGCTCTGGTGGCTTGCCGCGCTGCTGGCCGCGTTGCTGAGCGGTTGCGCCGGCGTGCTGCCGCAGGTCGAGCGCACGCCGTCGCGAGCGATTGCCGCGAACGCCGACGCGCCGCTCGTCGTGGCGGCCGCCGACGCGCAGATCCCGCCCGGCCAATCGGGCGTCTGGCCGCTGCTGCAGGCGAGCTACGCGCTCGACGCACGGCTGGCGATGATCGAGAACGCGCGCAGCTCGCTCGACCTGCAGTACTACCTGGTCGCCGACGATTCGACCGGCCGGCCGATCCTGCGCGCGCTGCGCGACGCGGCGGCGCGCGGCGTGCGCGTGCGCCTGCTCGTCGATGACCTCTACACGGCCGACCTGGACCGGTTGCTGCTCGGCCTGGCGGCAACGCCGAACATCGAGGTCCGCCTGTTCAATCCTTTCGTCACCGCGCGCGATTCATCGACTCGGCGGCTGCTGGCGCTCGGGCTCGACTTCAAGCGTCTGAACCACCGCATGCACAACAAGCTCTTCATCGCCGACGGCGCGATGGCGATCGTCGGCGGGCGCAACCTGGCCGACGAGTACTTCCTGCGCGGCAGGCTCGGCAACTTCATCGATTTCGACCTGCTGCTCAGCGGCAGCGCCGTGCCCGAGCTGAGCCGGTGGTTCGACCTGTACTGGAACAGCCCACCGGTCTACCCGGTGCAGGCGATCACGCGCGCCTCCGGACGCGAGCCGCTGCCCGACGACGAGGCCCGCGCCGTCTTCGACGACGTGACCCGCGCCGACGCGCGACCCGATGTGCCGATGGCGCCCGACTTCTTCGGCGCGCCGGCGTTCAGCACCGGCCTGGCCCAGCGCAGCCTGCAGTTCATCGCCGCCGAGAGCTTCACGTTCGCCGATTCGCCGAACAAGATCGACCCGGCGAACAACAGCATCGCGATCGACGACACGCTGACGCACCGCTTCCTGCTGCAGCTCAGCGACACGCACTCCGAGGCGGTGCTGTTCTCGCCCTACTTCATCCCCGGCAAGGACGCGCTGGCGCGCCTCGCGAAGTTGCGCGCCGACGGCGTGACGGTGCGCGTCGTGACCAACTCGCTCGCGGTCAGCGACGAGCCGCTGGTCAGCGTCGGCCTCGAGCGACACCAGATCGAGCTGCTGAAGATGGGCGTCGATCTTTACGAGCTCAGCTCGAACCGGCTCAAGCTCGACCGCACCTTGCGCGGCCTGCTCGGCTCGTCGACCGGCCGGCTGCACGCCAAGCTCGGCTTCATCGACCGCGAGGTCGTGCTGGTCGGCTCGATGAACCTGGATCCGCGTTCGACCAGCATCAACACCGAGATCGGCGTGCGCGTCGTCAGCCCGCGGCTGGCCGAGATGGTGCTGGCGGCCTTCAGGTTCGACGCGCTCGCCGGCGTCTACCAGGTCAGGCTGCGGCCGAGCGGCCTCGGCGTGCGCTGGGTCGCGGTCGACGCCGACAGCCCGGAGGAGCTCGATGTCGACCCCGACACCAGCCTGTGGCTGCGGCTGCGGCTGATGCTGCTGTCGCTTTTCGTGCCCGAGAGTCAGCTCTGAAAGGCCGACGCGGGCATCGGCCGCGCCCGCCGTGCGGGCATCGTCGCGTGACCTAGAATACGCATCGACGGGCCTCCTCGCATGGAAGCGCGGCCAACCGGGTCAGGTCGGGAACGAAGCAGCCCCAACCGTTGCGACCAGTGCCGAGATCAGGCTCGTCAACCTTCTTTCGTCGATGCCGGCCTGTCAGGCCACCGTCCGTTGCCGGGCCTGCCGACGCGGCGGCTCGACCCCCGCGTCGTTTGCCTCCAGCGGCGGCATCGTTTGCTCCCAGCCGGTCGAGTGAAACGTCCGGTTCGGCCCGAACTCCGATCCCGCATCGTCGCGCCGCGTGTTGCGCCATGACACCAGGCGATCGACCAGCAACCAGGCCGCGACGGCACCGACAACAACGAGAACTGCGCTCAGCATGGGGCCCTCCTTCGTGTGCCGCAGCCCACATTCGGAAAGCCGAATGGGTGATCGGTCACGAATCTACGCCGCCGGCGCGAGCCGGACACTCCCCCGAATGCGGGTGCGCGGCTGCGCCGACTCAGGCGGCCTGCTTGAACGCCATCACCGCCTGGTTGCGCAGCGTGCGCAGCAGCGAAAGCTCCTTCTCGCCGAGGTCGATGCCGCCGGGCTGCGCCTTGTCGGCGTAGATCAGCGCGAACGGCGCGCCTTTCATCTGCATCGGCAGGAGCAGGAAGGCCGGCGCGTTGACGCTCGTGCGATACCAGGCCGGCAGGCGCGCGCTGATGTGCGCGATCGTCGCATCGGTGATCAGCGTGTCGGCGCCCTTCACGCAGACGGCGGTGAACAGGTCGGCGCCGGTCTTCAGCGGCACCTTGAAGCCGGCCGCGACCGCCTCGGCGCCTTCGCCGAGGCCGAAGCGGCCGGTCAGCGTCTCGGTCTTCGCGTCGCGCAGGCAGAAGACGACACGGCGGAACGCGAGCGCGCGGTACATGGTCTCGAGGATCATGCGCAGCACGTCGTTGAGCTTGAAGTTCTCGACCATCGTGTTGGTGATGTCCTGGATGCCGGCGGCCAGCACATCGCTCGCGTTGTCGAGCTTGCTGCGCGGCGCCTGCATCTGCACGGTCACCGTGGCCTGCAACGAGTGCGGGACCAACGAGTCGTGTTCCTTGGCGGTCGCCTGCGCGTCACGCGCCGTGGCCGCGGCGAACAGGCGTCGCGCCGGCGACTGCGGCGACACCTGCAGGTTCATCGCATGGGCCATCTGCACCAGCCGCTGCTGCGCGACCTCGGCGGCGGCTTCGATCTCGGCCGTGCCGACGCCCAGGGTGCGTGCGTAGCGCTTCGCGACATCGGCGACGCGCGCCTTCGCGTGCTCGGGTTCGGTGCGCAGCAAGGTATCGGTGATCTGGTTCGCCGCGAAGGTGACCCAGCGCAGCTGCTCGGTCGCATCGTGCGGCGCGCGCAGCGGCGGTTCGCCGCTCGGCTTGCGCATGCAGCTCTGCAAGGACGCCGGCAGGCCCCAGGTCTTCGCGACACCGAGGCCGAGCGCCTCGAAGCTCAGGCCGAGCACGCCGATCGACGCGGCGTCCTCGCTGGTCGCGACCGCTCCGGCCTGGCCACTGCCCGCGACGATGCCCCGCACCTGGCGCGCCTCTTCGGGAAAGTAGTACTCGGTCAGCAGGCGCCCGAGGTTCTGGAACATCGCACCGATGAAGGCCTCTTCGCCCGCGCGCACCAGGCCGCCGAGCTCGCTGGCGAGCATGCCGGCGAGCAGCGAGCGCAGGAACTCCTCCTTCAGCTGGTTCGCGTGCGCCTTGTCGTGCATGTGCTCGAGCAGCACCAGGCTCATCGCCAGGTTGCGGATGCCCGCGAAACCGATCAGCGCGACCGCGCGCGAGACCGTGCTGATGTTGCCGCCCGCGTTCGAGAAGTGCGCCGTGTTGACCAGGCGCAGCAGCTTGTTCGTCAGCGCGACGTCTTTCAGGATCTCGCTCGACAGGCTCGCCAGGCTTTCGTTCTCGGAGTTCGCGACGCGCTGGATGCGGGCGACCGAGTCCGACAGCGCCGGGAAGTCGCTCTTGTGGCGCATGCGCCGCAGCAAAAAGTCGAGCGTGCCGTTGTGGCCCGGGCCGGGCGGCGTCGCGTCGGCCGAAACCGGTGCCGGCGTGAGCCAGGCCTGCAGCGCGTCGCGCAGCGCCGCGGCACTCGGCCAGCGCTGTGCCGGGTCGCGCTCGAGCGCGCGGCGCAGCACCGCGCGCAGGGCGTCGTCGACCTCGGACGACAGTTGCGCGGGCAGCGCGAGGTCTTCGTTCGCGACCCGATGCATCGCGCGAAACGGCTCGCGCTCGTTGACGAGCTTCCGGCCGCTGAGCATCTCGACCAGCACGAGGCCGGCGGAGAAAACATCCATCGCCGCGGTCGGCAGCCCGCCCTGGGTCGCCTCCGGCGACATGTAGCCCGGCGTGCCGACGACCTGGTCGAGGTTGCCCGGGTCGTTCACCCGTGCCGCGATGCCGAAATCCATCACACGGGCGCGCCCGACCTTGTCGACGAGGATGTTCGACGGCTTCAGGTCGCGGTGCACGACGCCGGCGCCGTGCGCGGCATGCAATGCGTCGAGCACGCCGAGCATCATCGAGCAGGCTTCGACCGCCGGCAGCGCGCCGCGCGCCTTCAGGTGCTGGGTCAGCGTCGGGCCCGGCACGTACTCGAACACGAGGTAGGGCTGCTGGCCGTGCACGTCGGCCTCGAACACCGGCACGATGTTCGGATGCGTCAGGCGGCTCACGCTGCGTGCCTCGCGCAGCCACTCGCCGACCGCGACCGGATCGGCCGCGGCCGCGGCGCGCATCAGCTTGACCGCGACCTCGCGCTCGAGGCGCCTGTCGAAGCCGAGCCAGACGCTGGCCTGCGCGCCCTCCCCGAGCACGCGTTTCAGTTCAAAGCGACCGACGATCATTCGGCCGCCGACGAGGACGGCGCACGGACGCTCGCATCCGCCGGCGCGTCGCCGCGACGCGGAGCCGGCATCGGCACGCCCTTGCGCAAGGCCTCGCGCGCGGCCTGCAGCGCGTCGCCGACATCGCGCGCGCTGATCGTCAGCGCGCGTGCGTAGCGCTGCGCGATCTGGCCCATCGCGGCCACGGCACGTGAGCCGCCGTACAGCGTGATCGCGTCGACGGCGTCGTTCGCGGCGCTGGCCGTCAGGCGCAGCACCTCGGCATCGTTGTCGGGTTTGCGCACCGGCGCGTCGGCGGGCAGGCGCCGTGCCATGTGCATCACGTCGTCGCCCAGGCCCCACTGGCGCGCGACGGCGCTGCCGAGCGATTCGATGTCGATGCCGAGCACCGCGTAGGCCGCGGCTTCCTCGCCGAGACCGGGCTGTTCCGGCGTGCCGGCCTCACGGTTCGCCGGGCTGGGCCGGGTCAATTGTTCGATCTGCGCGGCCTCGTCGGCGAAGTGGTAGCGCAGCATCAGCCGGCCGAGGTTCTGCAGCACCGCGATCAGGTAGACGACCTGCGCGTCATAACCTGCCGGTCGCAGCGCCTGCGCGGTGTGACCGGCCAGGCGCACGCGCTCGAGCGTGGTCTGCAGCGCGGCGGCCTGTGGCTCCGACAACGGCCCCGGCCACGGGCGCAAGGTGTTCGCGGCCAGCCGCACGCCGTTGACGCCGATCAGCGAAATGATGCGGCGCAGGGTCAGCACCGGCCCGTTGCCCTGCACCTGCGTGCCCTGGACCTGCGCCGAGTTCAAGGTGCGCAGCAGCTCGAAGCTCAGTGCCATGTCGTCGAGCACCTGGTCGGCGATCTCGTCGGTGCGCTGGCTTTCCAGGCTCGTCACGCGCGCGACGCGTGCCCCCAGGCCAGGCAGCGCCGGCAGGTGGCCGACGCTGTGCAATCGGTCGAGCAACAGGCCGAGCGGCCCGCCGCCGTCTTCGGACTGGGCTTCGAGCCAGCCGGTCAGCGCGCCGAGCAGGGTACGCGCGCTCTGGTAGCGCAGGCGTTCCTGGCTCGAGGTGCAGCGGTTCGCGATCGCGCGCAGCGCTTCAGGGATCGGCAGCGGCGTGCTCCACGGCAGCCGCACCAGTTCGCGGCCGAGCGGTGCGATGCGCATGAGCACGAGCGCAACGTCCGGCTGGTCGAGCGCCGGCTGCCCTGTCAGCAAGCGGTGCAGCAGCACCCCACTGGCGAGCAGGTCGCGCGCGGCGGCCGCGCGTTGCGCGCGCAGCTCGCCGGGGTCCATGGCCATCGTGCGGTCGTGCGATCTGGCGCGCGCGGCCTCCTGCGCGAGGCGCGCGGCGTCGCCGGCGGTGCCGAGCGCCATCAGGGTGACGCCGCCGCGCTCGTCGATCAACAGGCTGTGCAGTTGCAGATCGAGGTGCGCGACGCCAGCCTCGTGCGCAAACGCGAGGCCGCGCAGCAGGTCGCAGACCCAGCCCACCACCTCGGCCGGTTTCGGATTCGGGTGCTGCGCGAGCCATTCTCCGAGCGTGACGCCGTGCCGGCGTTCGACCACGACGAACGGCCATTGGTCCTGCACGCCGATCTCGGTGACACGGGCGAGGTTCGGGTGATCCAGACGTGCGCCCAGGCGCACGTCGCGTTGCCACTGCTCGAGCGCGAGTGGTTCGGTCGGTTGCACGCGCGGCAGCGTCAGCATCACCTCGGTGGCGCTGCGCGGATCGAAGGCGAGCCAGACCATCGTGCCGGCACTCTTGCCCAGCAGCCCGCGCAGCTCGAAGCGGCCGAACGCGCGGGTGGGGTGGGCATGGGCGGCTTCGGCTTGGGCTGGGGCGTGAGGCAAGGCGTTGGCGACCATCGGGAACGTATGAAGTTACAGGATTGAAACCCGCGAGGCCCCGCTTCGGTGCGTCGATCAACCGGCGCATCACCCGCCAAATGGCGGGATTGCGACAAGCCCGTCACGGGATCTCGACGATGCGGCCGGCGCCGGTGATGAAGGCGCAGCGCACCTCGTCGCGCGGCTGCGCGCGGCGCACCGCGTCGCGGTAGCGCAGCAGCTGGGCGCGATAGGCCTCGAGCTGCTGCGGTGCGTGCTGCAGTTTGTAGTCGAGCACCCACCAGACCGGGCCGCCCGGGTCGTCGAGGCGCACCAGCCGGTCGATGCGCAGCAGGTCCCCGGCATCGCTGACCGGCACCTCGTTGCCGGCCCAGCGCAGCTGCGGGCCGCCAAAGAAGCGCGCGCAGTCGGGGCTGTGGCGGATCGTCGCCGCGAGTTGCGCGACGGCCGCGGGCGGGGCGCCGAACTCGGCCGCGGCGGCCTGCGCCAGCTCGGCCCAGCCCGCGTCGGGCGCTGCACCGGCGGCGGCCCATTCGAGCACGCGGTGCACGGCCTGACCGAGGCGGGTCGCGTCGGTGTCATCCGACTCGCGCGGGTCGCACGGCGCGGCAGGCGCTCGCACCATCGGGCCGGGCCGCGTGAGCGGCGCCAAGGTTGTCAGCCGCGCCGGCGGCAGCGTCGACGATTCCGGCGCCGCGATCGCCACGGCGGGCGCGAGCACCACCGCGAGCGGCGCGATCCGATCCCACCACGATGCGCCCGGCACGCGCCGCGACGGCTCGGTCGCGCTGAACACCAACCGCTGCTTCGCACGCGACATCGCCACGTACAGGCCGTTGAGCTCCTCGCGCCGGCGCGCCGCGCGCTCGGCATCGAGCAGCGGCACCAGCGACGGCGGGCACGCGGCCTCGGCGTAGATGAACGCGCAGCGCAGCGGGTGTTCGGACTCGACCGGCCACTCGATCAGCAGCGTCGCAGTCTCGGGATTCGTCGGCTCGGGATCGGCATCCATCACGAAGACGACCTTGGCCTCCAGGCCCTTTGCCCCGTGCACGGTCAGCAGCTGGACCGCGTCGGCATGCGCGGTCGCGGCCGCACGGACGCTGCGCCGCTTCAGCGCCCGCACGAAGTTGTACGGCGTCGCATAGCGCGCGCCATCCAGCGTCAATGCCTGTGCGAGCACCGCATCGATCGTGTCGAGCGCGGCGGCTCGCTGCACCGGTGGCACGGTCGCGGCCACGCGCTCGCGCAGCTCGCCTTCGAAGACGACGCGGTCGAGCAGGTCGTGCGGCGGCAGCGCCATCGCCGCGGCGCGCCAGCGCGGCAGCAGCTCGGCGGCGCGCCTCAGCGCGGCGCTTGCGCCGTCGGCGCCTGCCACGAGCGCACGCCACCAGTCGCCGCCGTGGGCGTGCTGCGCGCGCGCGGCGAGCGCGATCAGGTCGTCGTCGCTGGCGCCGAACAGCGGGCTGCGCAGCGCCTGCGCGAGCGAAAGCCGGTGGCGCGGCGAGACCAGCAGGTCGAGCAGCGCGACCAGGTCGCGCGCCTCGGGCGCATCCATCAGCGCGGCGTCTTCGGCCGCCGCATAAGGCACGTGCACGTGCCGCAGCGCCTGCGCGACCAGGCGCAGCGACTGGCGCTTGCGGCTCAGCACGAAGATGTCGCCCGGCGCGACCGCTTCGTTCGCGATCAGCGCCTGGATCGCCTGCGCGACGCGTGCCGCTTCCTGCTCGCGCAGCACTTCCTCGGGCTCGTGGCGCGGCGTCGTCAGGCTGTCGCGCCACGGCGCGGGCTCGGCGCCCGCGCCTCGGTCGCCGCGCTCGGGCCGCAGCGGACGCGGCACGCGCGGCAACACGAACAGGCCCGCCTGCGCCGCATTGCCGAGCTCGGTCGTGTGCGCGCGAAAGCCGCCGAATTCGCCGGCCTGCTGCGCCTGATCGAACACCGCGTTCAGCGGCGCGAGCAACTGCGGCGCATTGCGCCGCGTGTGGTCGCAGGCGAGCAGCGTGCCGCCCAGCGCGTCGACGACGAAGCGCTGGGCCGCCTCGAACACGCGCGGCTCGGCGCGCCGGAAACGGTAGATGCTCTGCTTCGGATCGCCGACGATGAACAGCCCCGGCGGTCGCTGCCCGCTCGCCCCACCGCCCGCGCCGGCGTAGGCGGCGAGCCAGGCGTGCAGCGCGTGCCATTGCAGCGGGCTGGTGTCCTGGAACTCGTCGATCAGCACATGGCGGATGCGCGCATCGAGCCGCTCCTGGACCCAGCCGGCGAGCGTCGCGTCGCGCAGCAGCGCGAGACCGCAGCGCTCCAGGTCGGACATGTCGGCCAGACCGCGCGCCCGCTTGTACGCGGCAAACTCGGTCAGCAGCACGCGCGCCAGACGCGCCATCCGCAGGTGCTCGACATGCGCATCGAGCTGGTGGATCTGCGCCGCGATGGCCGCGAGTTCGTCCTGCAGCGGCGCCAGCGCCGCGACCTGGCCGAGCTGACGGCGCGGCGTGTCGTCCTTCGTGAACAGCGCGGCCCAGACGTTGTCGAAGCGCGCCTGCGCATCGGCTTGCTCGAGCGCGAGCACGAGGCCGGCGGCAGCGTCCTGTGCGCGTGCGCCGCCTAGCCCGAGCGCGAGCGCCAGTTCGCGCAACGACGCCTGCCACACGGCACCGAGCAGCACGTGTGCCGGATGCTCACCGGGCCGCGCGAGCGCGGGTGGCGGCACGCTGCCCTCGAGCACGCCGGCTGCGTCGGCGAGCTCGAACTCGACGCGCTTGCTCCAGACGGCCTCGAGCCACTTGCGTGCCTGGCTGCGGCCGCGGCGCGCGACCAGCGCGGCATAGTCGGCACGCAGCGCCGCATCCGCGAGCAGCGCGGCGTGAAAGCGCCGGAAGACCTCGCCGCGGTGGTCGTCGAGATCCTCGATCAGGTCCATGTCCTGCTGCAGGCCGAGCTCGTTCAGCAGCTCGAGCGGCGCTGCGCGCAGCAGCTGCGAGAACCACGCGTGGAAGGTGCGGATCTCGACCGGCCGGCCGGCGCACAGCACGCGTTCGTGCAGCGTCGCGAGCTGCGGCGCGAGGCGCCGTGCCTCGGCCGCAGACATGCCGCGCTCGATCAGCGCCATCTCGCGCACCGCGTCGCTGCAGTGTGGCGCAGCGAACTCGCGCAGCCACTCGTTCAGGCGCGCGCGCATCTCGCCGGCGGCCTTGCGCGTGAACGTGATCGCGAGGATCTCGTGCGGCTGCGCGCCATCGAGCAGCGCGCGCAGCATGCGCGAGACCAGCATCCAGGTCTTGCCGGCGCCGGCGCAGGCTTCGACGACGACGCTGCGCTGCGGATCGCAGGCGAGCGCGTAGAACGCATCGCGCGCGAGCGGCTGGCCGTTCGCGAGGTAGGCGGCGGTCGTCATGCGGCGGTGTCCGCCCAGTGATCGCGCCGGCAGACGCCGCGCGCCGCGCAGTGATCGCAGGTCGAGCCGACGCCGAGCGCCGGCATGCCGGCGCCGGCGCGCAGCCGGCGCAGCTCGTCGGCGAGGCCCTCGACGAGCGCCGCCGCGCTCGCCTCGACGCCCTCGTGCTCGATCTCTTCGAGCCGCTGGCTGCCGTCGAGCGCGAGGTAGCGCGCGGTCAGCGGCAGTTCGGTGCGCGAGCGCACCAATGCAGCGTAGAACGCCAGCTGCGTGTCTTCGAGCGGCTGCCGGACCTTCTCGCGCAGGCCGGCGGCGCTGCCGGTCTTGTAGTCGATCAGATCGATCGTGGCCTGCGCGCCGATGCGGCGCGCGTCGATCCGGTCGACGATGCCGCGCAACTCGGTCCCGCCGAGCGCGTCGAGCTGCAGCCCGATCTCGTCTTCGCCGCTGAGCCAGCGCGCGCCGTCGGCATCGCGTTCGTGCAGCCACGCGATGTAGCGCGGCGCGAAGCTCTCGAACGATGCGGCAAAGGGCAGGAAGTCGGCATCGGCAATGCTGTGCGCGGCCTGGCTCGCGGCGACCAGCGCGATCAGGCGCGCGAGCTCGGTGACGTGATCGGCCGGCGCCTCGCGCGTGCGGTGAAACTCGTACAGCACCGCGTGCAGCCAGGTGCCGTAGTCGCGCTTCTCGACCTCGCGTTCGAGCTCATCGTCCTCGCGGGCGCGCAGCATGTTGAGCGCGAAGAAGCGGTACGGACACGCGCGCAGCGCCTCGCAGGCGCTGGCGGAGAGGCGCGCCGGCAGCAGCGCCGGCGCGCTCGGTGCGCTGATGCGGATCGGCGTCGCGGCGACCTCGATCCCGATGCGCGGGTCGTGCCATGCCGCCAGCGCCGCGCCGCGCGCGGCCAGCGCGATCGACAGGCGCTCGACCAGCGGACTGTCGGCGAGCGGGTCGTTGCCGTCGACGCGGCGGCGCAGCAGGGTCAGCCGCGGCGTCGCGAGCAGCTGCACGAACGCGAGCAGCTCGGATCGACGCCGATCCACGCTGCTGGTCGCGCCGAGCGCGCTGGCCTGCGCATCGCTCAACAGCGAGTTCGATGCGCCCGGCGCGCCGAGGCGCCTGTCGTCGGCGCCCGGCAGCACGATCGCGGCGAACGGCCGCAGCATCGCGCCGGCCAGCGGCGTGACGATCACGTCGGGCGTGTCGTCGAAGCCGGCCGCGGGCCGGAACGTCGCCTGCTCCAGCACGCCGTCGACCCAGTTGCGGAATTCGACCAGGCCGATCACGAGCTGCGCCGCACCGGCGGCCCACGCGCCGGCGTTCGCGGCCAGCGGCCCCAGACGCAACACGGCCAGCACCTGCCGGCCGGCGTCATCGGCCTGCAGCGCAGCCATCGCACCGCTCGCCTGCAATGCGTTCGACAGCGCTGCGAGCCATGCGCCGAGCGGCTGGCGGCGCACCGCGTTCAAGCCTGCGAGGACGGCCGACGCGGCCGACCACAAGCGGGCCGCGGCAGGTTCGAGCGTGGCCCGCGCAAGCCCCGCAACGCGCGCCACCTGCTCGCGCCGGCAGGCCGCCTCGAGCGCGCCGAGCGCGGCCTCGTCGTCGGTGCCGGCCTTGAGCCAGTCGAGCAAGGCGTCGGTGCCGGCATCGGGCCGCGCCGCTTGCAGCAGGCTCATCACCAGCGCGGCGGCGCGGGTCGTCGAGAGCGTCCAGCCGGTCTCGTCGAGCAGCCGAAGCCGATGGCGATCGAGCAGTGCGCGGATGCGGCGCACCAGCACCCGATCCTGCGCGACCAGCGCGATCGGCAGCTCGCCGCGCTGCACATGCGCGAGGACCTGCGCGGCGGCGCACTGCGCTTCGTGCTCGAAGCCATCGCAGAGGGCGAAGGCCGGCGGCGGACTCGTGCCGAGGCCGGCGAACGGGGCGTCGTCGGGCGGGTCGGTGTCGAGCACCAGCGCAGGCGCGGCGGCATCGCTGATCAGGCGTGTCGTCAGCGCGTCGGCACCGCCGGCCTGCACGACGATCCAGGCCGCCGGCGGCGCAGCGGCGAACAGCCGATCGGTCGACGGCGCCGGCGCGAGGCAGGCCCATTCGAGCGCGACGCGCGCGAGCAGCCGCTCGGTCGCGCCCGGGCCGCTCGCCGGCGCCAGAAGCTCGCGCGCGACGGCCC
>NZ_JBFUKR010000050.1:0-14377 GCF_056400745.1 Rhizobacter sp. P5_A1 | reverse complement strand
GCGCCGCACCAGCCGCGCCGCCGGCAGCTCGGCGGCGGCCAGGCACAGGCGCAGGTCCCAGACCAGCGCGAGGCCGACGAACTGGCGCACCCAGTCGCGCAGCACCGGCAGCGATCGGCCGTCGGGGAAGAACGATTCGTACTGCGCCAGCGTCAGCGGGCCGATGCCGACACGAAACTTGTATTGCCGGTCCCAGACCTTCGAGCCGGCGACCGCGCTGCGGCCGAGCTGCGCGCTCGGCTCGGCGGCGTGCCCGAGGCCGAGGCGCGTGCGGTCCTGCGGGCGCAGGCGCATCCAGTGGCCGACGAACATCGTGACGCGCACCGGCATGCGCAGGTGCAGGCGCAGCAGCGCCTCCAGGCCCTCGGCGTTCTTCACGCCGCGGCTCAAGGTGCCGGCGTTGAAGCGCTTCGCGGTGTCGGGCACGCTGTCGCGGCCGCGGAACGGCGCCGGCGCGGTGCCGAACAGCGCGCCGAGCCACTTCGCGAACTGGTCGTCGTCCGGGCGGTCCGCATGCACGCAGGGCTGCGACTGCGCCCATGCGCGGTAGAACAGGCTCAGCACGCGGTGATGGAACAGGTCGGCGAAGCGCGCGAAGCCCGGGTCGGCGTGGTGGCGCTCGCGCTCGCGCGCGTACTCGGTCAGGTGCAGCGGCAGCGGCCCGTGCGGCCCGAACAGGCCGAGAAAGCGCACGCCCAGGCGCGGCGGCGCATGCGACTGCGGCGCGAACGACGAGAGCGCGGCGGGCGCGAAGTCGAGCTCCGGGTCCTGCCCGAGCCGCACCGGCTCGAGGCCGGCGCGCAGCGCGCGGCCCAGGCGCGGTGCCTGCGGCGTCAGCGTGTCGATGCGGCGCAGCGTGTGGAAGAAGTCGTGCGCATGCGGGGCCGCGGCGAGCGCATCGAACAGGCGCGCCAGCGCGGCCGCATCGGCGACCGCCTCGGGTGTCGCGTCGGCGGCCTTCATGCGAGTGCCTGTTCGCCGCAGCGTGCCGGCCAGCGCATCACCTCGCCGCGGTTCGGCGTGCGCAGCACCGCCTCGGTGAAGGTGTTGAGCGCGACGTGGCGCGCGAAGAAGCGCTCGAGCACGCAGCCGAGCAGGAACGGGCTGCTGCCCTGGAACGCGAGCTCGTCGACCTGGGTCGTGATCTCGACGCCGGTGCCGAAGGTCAGCGGCCCGGGGAAGGGCAGGCGGCGCACCACCTGGCGCGCGCTCAGGGCCTGCAGGCCCTCGACCTGCTTGTCCCAGCCGGCGTCCTGCACCGGGCCGTAGAGCGCGAGCAGGCTGCGCAATGCGGCGGCGGCGCGCACCGGGTCGTCGCCTGCGAACGACAGGTAGTTCAGCGACAGGTGGCTGACCAGCGCCCAGCCGACATCGCCCTGCGGCTGGCGGAACTGCGGCCGCGTCGGCCCGCGCAGGCAGCGCACTTTCGCGGTGGCGCCGGGCGCGTCGAGCCGCCAGCTCTCGGCGCCGGCCGAGCCGCCGGCGGGCAGGAAGGTCGGCAGGTCGCGGTTGCTGACCAGCGCGGTCAGCGCGAGCTGGCGCAGGTCTTCGCGGTACGGCGCCTGCCGCGCGTCGACCAGCGACAGGAACACCTCCTGCCCGATGTACGAGGAGCGCGGCCCCTGCTGCTTCTGCTTCGCCGACAGGATGCGCGATTCGCGGCGCAGCGTGTAGTACGCGGCGTGCGCGTGCGACTCGGTGTGCACGCTGCTGTACAGCGGCAGGAAGCGCTGCTCGGCGACCGCGCCGGTGCCGTAGCCGGTGCAGCTCTCGATGCCGTGCACCTCGAAGTCCATCGGCCGCGTGCGGTCGGGCACCGCGTGGTGCTCCCAGGCCGAGCCGGTCAGCGCGATGCGGTCCAGGCGCTTCGGGAACAGGTTGATCGCCGGCGTGCAGAACAGCGCCAGCGAGGCCGCCTCGACGAGCGGCTCGAGCGCCGCATCGGCGCGCCCGAACAGCAGCACGATCTCGGCCTCGCCGCCGGCGACGCGCGCCAGCCGCGCAGCCAGATCGTCGATGCGAAAGCCGAGAAAGCGCTGCGGCATCGCGGCGTATTCCTGCAGCAATCGGTAGCCGCTGAAGCCGCGCAAGGTGGTCGGGAGCAAGGCCTCGTCCTCGGCATAGCCGATCGGCTGCACGCTCGCGGCGCCGCGCCAGTTCGCGCTCGGCTGCGGCCCCTCGCTGCGCACCCAGCTGCCGACGCACGCGCCGAGCGCCAGCTCGTGCAGGCGGTAGGCCACGTCGTCGGGCGCGCTGATGTACAGCGGCAGCTGCTCGATCGGCAGCTGGTCGAAGGCGAACCCGCCGAGCGCGCGCAGCTTGATGCGCAGCCCCCCCTTGACGCGCGCCGCGGCGGGCAGGTGCGCGAGCGGCAGGTCCGGCGCGTGGCTGAAGAACTGCACGCTGCGGATCTCGATCGGCCAGAGCTGCACGTCGTGCGCGGTGCGGAACTCGCACAGCGTGTTCTGGCCGCGCGCGAGCTCGCTGTGCAGCGCGCTCGCGCGGCGCACCCAGGCGCCTTGCGCGAGGTTCGGGTCGGTGGCGTCGGGAACCAGCTGCGCGATCATCATCGACGGCACCGGCGCGAGGAAGTTCGGGTAGACGACCTCGAGCAGGTGCTGGATCAGGCGCGGGAACTCGGCGTCGAGCTTCAGCTGCACGCGCGCGGTGAGAAAGGCGAAGCCCTCGAGCAGCCGCTCGACGTACGGGTCGCTGACCTCGACGCCGTCCATCGCGAGCCGCGACGCGATCTTCGGGAACTCGCGCGCGAACTCGGCGCCGACCTCGCGCAGGTGGGTCAGCTCGTCGGAGTACAGGCGCAGCAGGCGAGGGTCCATGGCGTTCTAACGTTGCAGCGTCGCGCCGCTCGCGTCCTTGATCTCGACCTGGCCGGCCTCGAGATCGAGCTGCGTGCGCAGCAGCAGTTCGAGCGGCACCGGCTGCGCCCACAGGAAGCCGCGGATCTCGAACTCGATGATGTTGTGCGTGGCCATCACGCTGGCGAACTCGATCGCGCGCACCTCCAGCGTGTCGGCGAGGATGCGCGGCTCGAAGCGCAGGATCGCGCTGCGGATGCCCTGCTCGAGCAGGCCCACGTCGATGCGCGACGCAAGCTGGCCGGCCATCGGCGGCAGGCCGTAGTTCAGCACCGAATCGGCCGCCGCCGGGAAGCGCTCGGCCAGCGCGGCCAGCGGCTGGACCGCGTTGAGCAGCCACGACAGGTCGCGCAGCACCGCCTGGCGAATCTGCTGCTTGGTCATCACGCGCTGGTCGTCGGCCTCGGTGGCGATCGCGCGGTGGTCGTCGGTCAGGCGATCGAGCAGCGCCGGTTGGAGGCGGTCGTGAGCACTCATGATCAGAAGGCGAAGCGCGGGTGCTGGTCGGGCTTCAGCTTGCGGGCGCGGCCGTCGGCGGGCGAGAACTCGAAGACATCGCCTTCCCACTCGCCGAAGTCGATGCGCCAGTCGTTCAGCGAGCCGGCGTTGAAGAGCGACTGCGCAAGGCTGGGGATCTGCGCGTACATCTGCGTCGCGCGCGCCGCGATCACGCGGGCGCCGGACGTCAGCGCGATCTCGCCCATCAACCGCATGCCGTCGCCACCGACTGCCTTCGAGGCACGGTGCGTGTCAGCCGCGGCGCACGAGAACACGACGATGCGATTGACCAGCGGCGGCGCGCCGTTCAGCACCGCGGTGACACCGACGTTGCGCAGCGTCAGGTCCTCGTCGCAGAGCTGCAGGCCGAAGCCGCCCGACATGAAGCTGACAGCGCCGTCGAAGTCTTCGACAACGGCCTCGAAGCCGTGACAGCAGACGAGCAGGTCGTCGAGCCCACCGAGTTGCCGCGCGCGCGTTGCGACACGCCCGAACGCGTCACGAATCGGCGTGCGCACGCTGACCTGCATGACCTCGCCGATGTCGTCCGTCACCATCCCGGTGAGGCGGAAGTCAAGCAGCACCAGGCGCTTGGCCACGATCTGCCTCGCGGTCCATCAAGCGTCCTCTTCCAGCTCGTCGCTGAACGAGGTCGCGGCGCCGCGCTGCCCGGTGCGCTGCTGCGGGTGGTAGTCGATCTGGATCTTCTGGTAGGCGAACGCCACCGTTTCGTACAAGCCGCCGGAGGGACTCGACTGCAGCTCGCTGCCGACCACGCGCGCGCGTTCGAGCTTGACGGCGAAGAAGTCTTCGTCGTCGGTGCCGGCCTTGCGCAGGCTCAGCGTCACGCTGCGCAACTCCTCGTTGCTGGCGAGCGCGTTGATCAGCCTGGTGCTGCTCGCATCGACGTACTTGTCGACCCGCAGCAGGTCGTAGACGCGGCGCCCGGTGGCGCGCGCCGAGCCGGCCGCGGTCGGTGCGCTGACGGCCCAGCGCCACGCGATCACACCGATCTCGTCCTCGTGGCCGGGCGCGACCGCCTCGCCCTTCAGCGGTCCCTGCTTCTTGCCGACGACGGACAGATAGGCATCGGCGCTGCTGCCGAGATGAAGATCGGGATCGAGCATCGCGGTGTCCCTGTCAGCGACGGTAGCAGTACTGCTGCGCCATTTTTCGAGGTGGGCCGCACAGGGCGTGTACCAGGTCGGCGTGTCCGGTGACGTAAGGCCGTTCCATCAGCTTGCCGAACCAGTCCACCCTCTGCTGAAAACAGTAGATGTCGCAGCGGGCGTTCAGCGCCTCAAGCTGATACTGGACCTTGGCTATCGATGAGCGGCTCATGCCGCCGTGGAAGGGGTCGAACCGGCCATCGAGAAGCACTGGATGTCCGCGCTTGTGTGCCTGTTGCTGGTAGTGCGTCAAGTGCAGGCGCGTCACCGGGCCGCAGTAGCCGTCGACCACCAGCGACTCATACCCCGACGGCGGGTCGCCGCCCTCGTTCATGCCCGCGAGTTCGTAGAAGTAAAGCTGCAGCAGTGCCTGCACCAGCTTGACGTCGACACGATGGTTCCAGCCGGTACAGCCGATCGCATAGTCGATGTTGTAGAAGTGAATCTGCTCGCCGGACGAGGTCGTTCTGGGGGTGCGAAACGGCATGGCCTGCTCCTCGTGCCTGACGCGCGCTCAGCGTGTCTCGGTGGTCGAGACGTTCCAGCCGAACTTGATGGCCCCGCCCAGCTTGCCTTTGTCGTCCTGCGCCTTGTATTCGAACTCGATGTCGTCGTAGCTCAGGTGAACCTGCTCGCTGATGTCGCCGCCCGACATCGCGCTGGGCTTCACGGCGCTGACGAGCACCTGCTTCAGCGTGATCTTCAGAAAGTCGAGCTGGCCCTCGCCGGCCTTGCGGCAGGTGATCACGGCATCCTTGAAGTGCTTGCCCGATGCGCACGACTTGGCGAGCACCGGCGACGACTTGTCGTAGAGGTGGGCGAAGCTCAGCTCGCCGGGCTTGGCCTTGCCCTTGCCCGAGCCGCCACCGGCGCCGACGCTCGACTCGTTCATGACGTCCCAGTTCCACGACATCACGCCGATCTCGCCCTTGTGGTCCTTGTGCGTGGATTCGCCCTCGACACCGTCGAGCTTCAGATGGCAGTCGATACTCATGTTGATCTCTCCTTGGTTTGCGATGGATGCGGTTCAGGCGGTGCTCAGGCAGCCTTCTGCGACGGCAGCGTCGACACCAGCCGCAGCGACACGCTGAGGCCCTCGAGCTGGTAGTGCGGCCGCAGGAAGAACTTGCTGCTGTAGTAGCCCGGGTTGCCGGGGATCTCTTCGACGATGACCTCGGCGGCGGCGAGCGGCTTCTGCGCCTTGGTCGTCTGCGACGAATTGGCCGGGTCGCCGTCGACGTAGTTCATGATCCATTTGTTGAGCCACTTCTCCATGTCGGCGCGCTCCTTGAACGAGCCGACCTTGTCGCGCACCATGCACTTCAGGTAGTGCGCGAAGCGGCAGCAGGCGAACAGGTAGGGCAGGCGCGCCGCGAGATTCGCGTTGCTGGTTGCGTCGGGGTCGTCGTACTCGGCGGGCTTCTGCAGCGACTGCGCGCCGATGAAGGCCGCGAAGTCGGAGTTCTTGCGGTGGATCAGCGGCATGAAGCCGTTCTTCGCGAGTTCGGCCTCGCGCCGGTCGCTGATCGCGATCTCGGTCGGGCACTTCATGTCGACGCCGCCGTCGTCGGTCGGGAAGGTGTGCGTGGGCAAGCCTTCGACGGCGCCGCCCGACTCGATGCCGCGGATCTGCGAGCACCAGCCGTACATCTTGAACGAGCGGTTGATGTTGACCGCCATCGGGTAGGCGGCGTTCGCCCACGCGTACTTGGCGTGGTCGGCCCCGGCGGTGTCTTCCTCGAAGTTGAAGGCCTCGACCGGGTTCGTCTTCGCGCCGTACGGCGTGCGCGCGAGGAAGCGCGGCATCGCCAGGCCGATGTACTTGGCGTCGTCCGAGTCGCGCAGCGAACGCCAGGCGGCGTACTCGGGCGTCAGGAAGATCTTGCTCAGGTCACGCGGGTTCGCGAGCTCCTGCCACGAGCCCATCTGCATCAGCGTCGGGCTGCCGCCGGAGATGAACGGCGCATGCGCGGACGCCGCGATCTTCGCCATCTCGCCGAGCAACTCGACATCGGGCGGGCTCTGGTCGAAGTAGTAGTCGCCCATCAGGCAACCGAACGGTTGCCCGCCGAACTGACCGTACTCTTCTTCGTAGATGCGCTTGAACACCGGGCTCTGATCCCACGCGGTGCCCTTGTAGCGCTTCAGCGTCTTCGCGAGGTCGCCCTTGGAGACGTTCATCACGCGGATCTTCAGCATCTCGTCGGTTTCGGTGTTGTTGACGAGGTGGCTCAGGCCGCGCCAGGCGCTTTCGAGGCGCTGGAAGTCGACGTGGTGCAGGATCAGGTTGATCTGCTCGGTGAGCTTGCGGTCGAGCTCGGCGATCATCGACTCGATCGAGACGATCACGTCGCTGCCGATCAGCTTGGTCTGCGACAGCGCCTGCTGCGCCAGGGTCAGCACGGCCGATTCGACGGCCGACTTGGCCTCGTCGCTCTTCGGCTTGAACTCCTTGTTCAGCAGCGCCGCGAAGTCGCCGCCCTGGTATTCGACGCCGATCAGGGCGGACGCGGGGATGAATGCTTCGGCCATGGTGTGTGCTCCTCGGGTGCGTGGTCAGGCGGCGGCCGGCTTGCTCGCGGCCGCGAGGCTGCCGAGCAGCGCCGGGTCGGCGAGCACCTTGGACATCAGCTCCTCGGCGCCGGTCTTGCCGTCCATGTAGGTGATCAGGTTCGACAGCTGCTGGCGCGCCTCGAGCAGCTTCGACAACGCGTCGACCTTGCGCGCGATCGCCGCGGGCGAGAAGTCGTCCATGCTCTCGAAGGTGATGTCGACCGCGACGTTGCCTTCGCCGGTCAGCGTGTTGGGCACCTGGAACGCGGCGCGCGGCTTCATCGCCTTCATGCGCGAGTCGAAGTTGTCGACGTCGATCTCGAGAAACTTGCGGTCGGCCACCGGCGGCAGCGCCTCGCTCGGCTTGCCCGACAGGTCGGACAGCACGCCCATCACGAAAGGCAGCTGCACCTTCTTCTCGGCGCCGTAGAGCTCGACGTCGTATTCGATCTGCACGCGCGGCGCGCGGTTGCGGGCGATGAACTTCTGACTGCTGGTGGCCATGGCGGAGATCCTTTCGGGGCTCGGTGGAGAAGCGGTTCGGCGTGCGTTTGCGTGTGCGTGCGGCGTCAGGCGCTTTCGACGCCGGCGATGCGTTCGACCTCCTTGAGCCCGTCGGGCGCAAGGTCGCGGATGATGTCGATGAAGCTCTTGGTCATCAGGCGCTGCGCCCGGCGGATCAGCAGCGGCGCGGGGTTCGTCGGTTCGTGGCGCTCGATCCATTCGCAGACGCGTTCGAGCGCCTTGATCGCGTCGTCGCGGCCGGCGATCGCGCCGGTCGCGGCGCCCGGTGTCGTCGTCGGGGCGGGCGCCGCGCTGCCGTCGGCGGCGGCCTCGGCGCTCTCGCCACGCGCCTGGCGCGCCGCCTGCGCGATGCACTGGGTCAACGCGCGCAGCCCGCGCAGATCCGGGCCCTCGGAGGCGCCGGCGCGCTGGTCGATCACGGCCTCGATCGCGCGCACCGCGGCGTCGGCGGCGATCAGTTCATCGAGCGCGCCGGGCACCTGCGCGGCGGCGTCGCCGAGCGCCTGCTCGACACCGGCGGCGCTCGGCACCGATTCGCCCGGACCCGGTTCGGCCTTTCCGAGCGCGAGCTCGATCTGGCGCATCGTCAGGCCGCCGCGCTGCGTGCCGATCGCGGCCGCGCGCAGGTCGGCAAGCACCGGGCCGGCATCGGCCAGCGGCGCCAGCGCGTTCAGGCGCATCGTCGCGTCGTGGCTGCCGTCGCCGACCTCGACCATCGGGTGCACGTGCTCCCAGTGCCGTTCGAGCAGGCCGCGCACGACCTGGATCGCCGACGCGAAGCCGCTGCTGCCGTTCAGGCGCGTCGCGGCGCGCAGCAGCTGCATCGCGACGCGCAGGTCGCGGGTGCGCGCGAACAGCGCGATCGACTGCGCACGCATCTCGCGCCAGTCGGGCTCCTGCGCCGCGATCAGCGTATCGCCGAACTGCTGCTCGGGCTTGCCGCGCGACGCATCCTCGAGCGCGAGGAACGCCGGGTCGTATTCCAGGTCGTCGCCACACGGCGCGGTGTCGTTCACCGGTGCCAGCAGGGCGTCAACGTCGATGTCGGCCATGTGCGTGGGTCTCGCGCGGTTGAAAGGTGGTCGGGCTCGATCTCGTCAACAGATGCGGCCTTCGCGTGTGCTTGCACTGTAGGCAGCGCAGGCACGCGCGACAGCTGCCGAAAGTCACATCGCTTAGAACCCGGCGCACTCGCTCGCATCGCGCTCGTTCAGGCAACTCGTCAGCTGCGGCTGGTTGCGCACGCGCGCCCACTCGATGGTCAGTGGCGGTGCGCCCGGCGCGTCGGGCTCGCGCACGTCGCTGAGGAACGACGCGGCGGTGCAGATGTTGGGCAGCGAGAAGTTGATGCCGTAGAGGTCGGAGCGCTGGCGTTCGGTGAAGCCCGCGAAGTCGAACGTGCGTTCGGCGCCGAGCGCGACCGCCGTCGGCGCGCCGATGTCGAGCACGCCCGGCGTGTAGGCGAGCCGATAGCCGTTGCGCGCGGCCAGCGTGCCGGCGTCGATCGGGTAGGCCTGCACCGGGCTGGTCGCGGTCGCCGTGGTGCTCGGCGCGCCGCTCAGCACCTCGGCCAGCGGGTCGGCGTTGACGAGCCCGCTCGCGGCATAGGTCAGCGGCGGCAGCGGCTGGTGCCACAGCGCGGCCTGGTTGTCGGCCGCGACCGCGAGCGTCGGCCGGTCGCGGTACAGGAAGCGGTCGCCGGCCGCGGGAATCGGGGCCCCCGAGAGGCTGCAGCTCGCGCTGTCGCCGAACGCACAACCGTACAGGTTGGCCGCCGGCGCCGTGCCGGCGAGGCCGCCGCGTGCGCTGCCCTGCCAGGTCTGCGACCAGATGCGCCAGGCGCCGCCGGCGCCGTTCGCCAGCGCCGCGCTCGACGGGTTCTGGAACAGGTTCGCCGCGACCAGGTCGAGCTGCGAGCCCGCGGTCGTCAGCGCGATCGGCTGCGCCAGCACGAGGTCGGCATCGAGCGACTGCAGCAGCGCGCGATCGCCGGCGCGGCTGCCGGTGATCGCGGCGGTCGTGAACACGTCGGCGGCGTTGTCGAACCCCGCGGCCGCGGCGCTGCCGATCGTCAGCGTCCCTTGCGTGCGCACGGTCAGCGCGCGCGGCGCATCGAAGGCCAGCGTGCCGATGCGGTTGCCGGCATTCGACAGATCGACGCTGCTGGCCGACGCGGCGCGAAGCAGCAGCTGGTTCACCGCCACGGCGGCGGTCTGCGTGATGTCGCCCGCGCTCAGCAGCCCGAGCGTGTCGGCGCTGAGCGCGGCACCCAGCGCGATGCCGCCCGAGCCGGCCGCCTCGTTCTGCAGGCTCAGGCGCAGCGCCGTACTGCCGACCGGCGCCGCGTCGGCCAGCGTGATGCGACCGCTCTGCAGGCGCGAGCCGATCACGACGCCGGCATCGGCGTCGACACCGGCCGCGCTCGCGCCGACCGGCGTCAGCCACGCCGTGTCGACGATGAAGTTGGTCGGCGGCGATGTCGCGAAGCTCGGTGTGCTGCCGATGTAGATCGGCGTCGCGGTGTCTTCGACGGTGTTGCCGCTGGCATCGACACCGAGCGGGCGCAGGTTCAGGTGGCCGTGCGTCAGCACGCGCGGTGCGGCGCCGGGGCCGAGGTCGAACGCGTTCGCCGCGCCCGCGGCGGCCTTCGCGCCGATCACGATGTCGGCGCCGCTGAAGGCGTTCGCGCCCGAAGCGCCGCGGACCTCGAAGCCGCCGCCGTCGAGGCTGAAGCGCACGCCCGCGGCGCTGCCGCCGGTCGTCTGCCCAGCGATGACGATGCGGCCGCCGGCGTTGTCCGCGCTGCCGACGAGCAGGCCATCGAGCACGAGGCCGCCGCTGCCGCCGCGGCCGGCCAGGTACAGCGAGCCGCTGCCGGTGAGCAGCTGCGTCGGGCTCGCGACCGTGACGCCGAACGAGCCGTTGCTCGCGATGCTGCCGGCCGGGTCGGCGATGCCGCGCACGTCGATCGTGCCGCTGCCGGTCGCGATCTGCGTGCCGGCGTTGAACTGCACGCCGCTGCTGTCGCCGCTGCGCCCGAGGATGCCGACGTGGTTGGCGTCGATGCGCGTGTTCGCGAGGCGCACGCCGGGCGTGTCGTAGCCCGAACCGATGTAGCCCTGCCCGCGCAGGCTCACGTCGCCGGCGGCGCCGCCGCCGCGCGCGTCGATCGTCACGCCGTCGAGGTCGACGCCGGCGTCGTAGAGCGCGCTGCCGCGTGCGTAGCCGCTGGCGGGGTCGACGCCGCCGCCGAGCGCGACGTTGCCGCCGCGCGTGGCGATGCTTGTGTTGCCGCCGGTGCTGCGGATGCCGCCGAAGCCGCTGCCGTCGGTGTCGGCCGTCAGCGTGACGTTGAGCGGGCCGGCGCTCGACGCGATGCGCGAACCTGCGCTCAGCACGACCGCGTTCGCGGCCGCCAGCGTCAGCGTGACCGGTGCGCTGCCGGCGCTGCGCTGCACCGCGACATCGGCCAGCAGCGTGATCGTGCCGCTGTTCGGCGGGCCGCCGCTGCCGGTGCCGACGAACACGTCCGTGCCGGTGTCGAGCGCGTTGCCGAGGTCGGCGGCGCGCAGGTTCGCGCCCGGCGCGGTCGGCGTGAAGCTGTCGACCGCGGTCGGCGCGGCGTTGCTGATCGTCACGTCGTACGGGTCGATGCGCCACTGGCCCGCGCTCGCGCCGCCCTGGCCCGAGGCGCCGACGCGCGCGCTGGCGATGTTCAGCGCCGCCGCCGAGGTCTCGATGCTGCCGCCGCGGTGGCCGCTGCCGAGGCCGGTCGCCTCGAAGCGCCCGCCGATGCTCGCGACGCCGTAGTCGGTGCCGGCCACGGGCGTGGCCGGCGGGGTCGGGTTGAAGTAGGTGGCCAACGCGCTGATGCGCCCGCCGTCGCCGGCCGTGGTCGCATTCGCGCGCAGCACGGCGGTGTCGGCGATCTGCAGCAGGCGCGTGCCGCTGTCGCCGAGCGTGATGTTGCCGCCGCCGGCGGCGCCGCTGGCGTCGAGCAGCGCGGTGGTGGCGAGCGTGCCGAGCGATTGCGCGCCGATGTACTGCGCCGCGATGCCGATGCTGCCGCCGGTCGCGGCGGCGTTCGAGCCGCGCGCGTCGAGCGTGCCGCTGAAGGCGACCTCGGCGAGCCCGCCGGCGGCGCGCAGGTCGATGCGCGAGGTCGGCTGCGCGGTCTCGTTGCGCGCCGACAGCGTGCCGTCGGCGATCACCGCCGCGAGGCCCGCCGGGAAGGTCAGGAAGCCGCTGTCGAACGAGCCGCTGGCGAGCGTCGGCTGCGACACCGCTTCGAGCGTCACCGAGCCGCCGGGGTTCGTGATGCTCGAGTTCGCACCGGTGATGACCGCGACCGCGCGCGGCGCGGCGCCGATGTTCGACAAGGTCACGAAGCCGCTCGCACCGACCGGCAGCGCGACAGTGGCCGAATCGCCTGCCGCGAGGTGCACGCGCCCGGCCTGCGCGGCGATGTTGCCGGCATGCGTGACCGAGCCGATGAACGGGAACAGGGCCGGTGTCAGCTGCGCGATCTGGTTCTGGTTGAAGCCGAGCGCGTAGTTGCCGACCAGCAGCACTTCGCCGCCCGGCGCGGCCTGGATCTGCGGCTGGGTGCCGCTGGCCGGCAGCACGTAGATCGCGCTCGCTGCGCCGGCGGCGAGGTTGACGCTGCCGGCGGTCAGGAACGCGGTGGTCGCGGCCGGCAGGTTGCCGTCGACGAGGTCGAGCGTCGACGCGAGCAGGCCGCCGACGTTCACACGCGCGTCGGGCCCGAACAGGATGCCCGCGGTGTTGATCAGGAAGACCCGGCCGTTCGCGTTCAGCGTGCCTTCGATGAAGCTCGCCACCGGCAGCTTGGAGTCGAGCACGCGGTTCAGCAGCACGCTTTGCGCGCTGGGCTGCGCGACCTGCACCGTGGCATCGCGGCCGATGCTGAAGCTGCTCCAGTCGATGACCGCGCGCGGCGTGGTCTGCGTGATCGTCTGCGTCGACGTGCCGGCGTTCGTCGACACCGTGGCGGCGCCGGCGCGCAAGGTCGGCGTCGACGGCAGGGTCGTCGCCGGAACGTACTGCGCGCACGCGGCGCCGTGACCGGCGAGCGCGCCGATCGCGGCAACGAGCGGAAGAAGGCGAGGGCGCGGATTGCGACGAGTCGATCGAGGCGATGTGGCGGTCATGACAAGACTCCTCAGAACGGCCGCTGCAGTTGCACGTACAGCCGCGGGCTGTCGTTGCCGCTCTCCGACTGCGGGCGCTCGCGGCCGCGCCAGGCCAGCGTGGCCTTCAGCGTGAACAGCCGCGGATCGTTGAAGTACACGCCGATGCCGACGCCGTCGAGCACGCGCGTGTTGTCGGCACCTTCGTCGGGGCGCTTGCGCAAGCGTCCCTTGGCCCAGTCGTACAGGCCGAACACGGTCCACGACGGGTTGACGAAACAGCGCAGCTCGGTGCTGACGATCACGCCTTCGTCGGAGGGCGCCTCGGCCGTCGGGTACGCGCGCACCGCGCGCGCGCCGCCGAGCGTGAGCTTCTCGGCGCCGTCGAGGTTCTTGCTCGCCCACTGGCCGGTCAGGCCGGCGTACAGCAGCACGCGTTCGCTGAGCGACTGCAGGCGCGAGAGCTGCACGTTCAGCTTGCCGAAGCCGCCGTGCGTGGCCTGGTCGCCGAGTGCGGCATCTTCGGCGCGGACGTTCTCGGTCTCGATGCGCAGCCTGCCGACCTGCGCCTGCAACGAGGCGCCGCTGAAGCCGCCGCCCCACAGCGTGTCGCGATCCTCGAACGCGGCGCTGGCCACGAGGTTGCGGATGCGCTTGTCGGTGCGCAGCGCGAGCGCGTCGAAACGATCCTCGAGCGCCTTGTCTTCGACCCCCAGCCGCACGATCAGGTTGCGGCCGCGCGAGCGGATCAGCGGGTACGAGACGCCGGCGTCCCGGACGGTCGCCATGCCGTTGGCCTGCAGCGCGCTGAAGCTGCCGCCGAGCGCGTACTCGACGCGCGAGACGCCGATCGATGCGCGCCACGGCGTGTACCCCAGCGGCGCTTCGTAGGCCAGGCGGCCGAGGGTGAGGCCGGCGCGTTCGGAGACGAGCAGCCGCAGGTCGAGGTTGTCGCCGATGCGCAGCGGATCGTTCCAGCGCAGCAGCGCGCCGAGCCGGTCGGTGCCGGTCGACCGGCTGCCGTGGTTGTCGAAATCGAGCGCCATGTCCCAGGCGCGGCGCGCCTCGGTCTCGACGACGAGGTCGAACACGCCTTCGTCGCCCGAGGGCGCGAGCGTGGCCTTCGCACCGGTGCCGGGCAGGTCGTTGAGCGAGAACATCGCGCGGTCGAGCTGCTTCAGGTTCAGCGGCCGGCCCGCCTGCACGCCGGCATGCGCCATCAGGCCGCGGGCACGCGCCTCGCCGATCGGCGGCTCGCTGCCCTGCACGAGCGTGACGCGGCCGAAGCGCGGCTCGACGATCGCGACATTCAGCGTGCCCTGCGTCAGGTTCTGCGACGGCAGCGCGATCGCGACCAGCCCGAAGCCGCGATCGACATAGAGCTGCTGCAGCGCCTTCGCGAACGCTGCGAGATCGGCCGCCTCGACGCGCCGGTTCAGGTACGGCGCCGCGACCGCCTGCAGCTCGGCCGCGCCGATCGCCTCGGTCGGCGTGAAGCGCACTTCCTTCAGCTCGAAGCCCTGCAGGCCGCCGACCTGCGGTGCCGGCGCCGGCGCACGAAACGGCGCCGCCGGCGGCGCGCTGGCCGCGGGCGCCAGCGCGGGCG
>NZ_JBFUKR010000049.1:0-16798 GCF_056400745.1 Rhizobacter sp. P5_A1 | reverse complement strand
CACACCAAGGCATGAAGTTGTCTCGCGACAACGCGCGGCCGGTGAGCACGCGCTCAGCCGCGTCCACCGCGTGCACCTGGATCACGCGCTTGGCGAGATCGACCCCTACGCGAACCGCTTGACCTCGTGTAATCTGCTCCACGGACTTCCCCTTTCACAGGCTTCAGATTGATGACTTCGAACACCACCAATCTTGGCGCTTCGTCGCCGTTGCCCGAAGGTGGGAAGTCCCTTCGCATTCCCATCGAGCGGACGTCTTCCAGCCGGCTTCGCCGTCTGCAAGCCGCCGCTCATGTCAAACGTTAGGCCGCACACAACGCGTCATGCCGTTCGGCGAGGAGCAAGCAATGCGAGATGCAAGCCTGTTCGAAGCGATTGGAGGCGCGGAAGGCGTCCTCCATCTTGCTCATGCTTGGCATCAGCGCGTCATGGCTGACGAGATCGTGGCGCACGCTTTCAGTCATGGCTTCCATCCGCGGCATACCGAGCGGCTGGCCGCCTACTGGGGTGAGGCATGGGGTGGACCACCGACCTACAGTCAACGGTACGGTAGCGAGTCTTCGGTAGTTCGAATGCACAGTGGCAACGGATCGCACGAGGAGATGGATCGTCGCGCTATCGAGTGCTTCGACCGCGCACTGGACGATGTGGGAGTCACCGACCACGTACTTCGCGGCGTGCTCCACGAATACTTCGCTTGGGCCACTACCAACTCGATGGCCTCTTACCCCGAGAGCGCGGACAAAGTGCCAAGTGACCTGCGCATTCCTTCCTGGTCCTGGGAAGGTTTGCAACGGTGAAGGCTGGTACCGGAACCTCGCTGCCGGGCAAGCGCAGCCGCCGAGCGGCCCGAGTGCGGCCTAACCCTTTACAGGGACTTCCGAAGTAGTCAACACATTGGCGGTCTGGATTGCGTCGTGCGAGGAAGGGGATGGGGCCGGATCGGACGATCAGATGGTGCAGGACTCAGGTAGTTCGCAGCCGCGCCAGCGTGCCGAGCTCATTGCCCGCGTCCTCGAGCACGTCGCTCAGCGCGGCTTGCAGCTCGCGTGAGCCTTGCGCGAGAACCAGCCCGAACTCGGCCAGCAGGCCGCGGATGCGGTTGATGCACGGGGTGCGGTCTTCCTTGAGCCCCTCGCGCAGCCGGTGCACGCACAGCATGCTCTGTTGCTCGACCGACTTGACCGGCACGAAGCGCATGCGCGCTCGAGAGGCCGCCTCGCAGATCGCCGCCGCTTCGTTGGCGTCGTTCTTGCCGCTCGCTCCCTCGCGCCGGTACGGGCTGACCAGCTGCGCCGAGATGATGCGTGCGTCCAGCCCGAGCGCGATCGGCTTGCGGGCCCAGTGGTGCGCGCTCGAGCTGGCCTCCATCGCCACGATGCCCCCTGCGGGCAGCTTCGCGCACCAGGGCATGAAGTTCTCCCGCGACAACGCGCGGCTGGTGAGCATGTGCTCGGCCGCGTCCACCGCATGCACCTGGATCACGCGCTTGGCTAGATCGACCCCTACGCGAACGGCCTGACCTCGTGTACTCTGCTCCACGGACTTCCCCTTTCACAGGCTTCAGATTGATGACTTCGAACACCACCAATCTTGGCGCTTCGTCGCCGTTGCCCGAAGGTCGGAAGTCCCTTCGCATTCCCATCGAGCGGCATGCCGCTCATGTCAAAGAGCCCAGCATGGAACCGCTCCGAATATCCACCGCCGCCGAAGAGCAAGACGTTGCGCTCATCCACAGGTTTCTGTCGGTGGAGTCCGCGTGGGCCAAAGGCATTCCCCTCGAAACCGTGCGCGAGTCAGTCAAGAACTCATTGAACTTCGGCGGTTTCATCGGCGCGTCCCAGGTTGCCTTCGCGCGGGTCGTATCTGACTACGCGACGTTCGCCTACCTCGTTGATGTCTTCGTTCTGCCGGAGCATCGTGGCAAAGGCTACAGCGCGCAGCTGATGGCAGCGGTCATGGGGCATCCAAGACTGCAAGGGTTGCGCCGGTTCATGCTTGCCACGAGCACGGCACACGGGCTGTACGCAAAGTTCGGCTTCACGGCCCCAATCCGCCCGCAAACGCTCATGGAGCGGTTCGTTCCCAATGCATACGCACAGGGGCTCTAACCCCTGCCCTCGCCCGTGGGACTCCTTGCGTCGGCGGGCCGTATCATCAACTGATGAGCGCAAGCAAAGAGTTCGTCAGTCATGTTCGGGAGTTGTTGTCGCCCATTGGAAATCTCAGCGACGGCACGTTCTTTGGCGGCCACGCGCTGAAGCACGGCGGGCAGCAGTTCGCCATGATCATGGGGAACACGCTCTACCTTCGGGTTGACGATGAAACCAGACCGGAATTCGTCGCGAAGGGTTCGAAACCTTTTTCCTATCTAACCAAGGCTCGGCGCGTCGAAGTCCGAACGTACTTCGCTGCGCCTGAAGAGCTACTGGAATCGAAGGAAGCGCTACTGGCCTGGACCCGCAAAGCAATCCGTGCTGCAACTGGTTCGTAGCCCTTCCATCGAGCGGACAGCTTTCGGCCCGCGGCCTCCAGCGGCCCCTCATGTCATGCGTTAGGGAAGGTCTGAACAACGTGAAGATGCGAGCGCGTTTGACTCGTTCAGCCGCTGCACCCAAGAGTTCGGGCTCAAGCGGGGTCGTTTCCAGCGGCCTTCGCCGCGCTGCGCGGCGTTCATGCGCTTCGCGGACGGAGTACCGCCATTGCAATCAACTGTCGCCGCGCCATCCACAGGTTCGAGAGCGCGAACAGCGTCACCACGTGCGCAGTGTTCTTAGCCAACCCGCGGAAGCGAACCTTGGCCAGCCCGAACTGGCGCTTGATGACCCGGAACGGATGCTCGACCTTTGCTCGCACGCTGGCCTTGCGGTGCTCGCGCTTCTGAGTCGCCGCCTTGCGGCGCCCGTCAGGCAGCTTAGCGATGTCGCTCGGGCGAGCAGCGATGTGCCATTGCAGATCCTCCCGGTCAATGCGCGCCTGCGCGCCGCGGTAGCCCGAGTCAGCCCACACGTGCTGTTCCTTGCCATGCAGCAGATCGACGATCTGCTCGACGTCCGACTCGTTGGCTGCCGTGGTGGTGACCGTGTGCACCAGACCGCTGTGGGCATCGACGGCAATGTGCGCCTTCATCCCAAAGTGCCACTGGTTTCCCTTCTTGGTCTGATGCATCTCGGGGTCACGCTCGCCCTCGGCGTTCTTGGTAGAGCTCGGCGCCGCGATGATGGTCGCATCCACGATGCTGCCTCGCTTGAGCAGCAGGCCCTTGCGCGACAGGTGCGCATTGACCGCCTTGAGGATGTCGTCAGCCAGGTCATTGGCTTCGAGCAGGTGGCGGAAGTTCAGGATGGTTGTCTCGTCGGGGATAGCCTCGCCCAAACTCAGTCGTGCAAACGCGCGCAGCGAGGCGATCTCGTACAGCGCCTCTTCCATCGCCGGGTCGCTCAGCGCGAACCAGTTCTGCATCAGGTGAACGCGCAGCATCGACTGCAGCGGATACGGCCTGCGGCCACGCCCGGCCACCGGGTAGTGCGGCTCGATCAGGCCCAGCAGCGCCTTCCACGGCACGACCACTTCCATCTCATCGAGGAAGACTTCGCGCCGCGTCTTCTTGCGCTTGCCGGCGTACTCCGCGTCCGAAAAACTGATCTGGCTCATGGTTGCGCGCTCCATAAATGACCGCCATCGACCATGCAAGAAGCATGCACTTGTTCAGACCTTCCTTAGGCCCCGCAATCCACAAAGCAGGCAGCCCCTGGAACTCACCTGAGCGCGAACTCATGGCCCAGAACCTCGTCCCGTTCGCCTTTCGCGATCCCGTCATAAACGTCGACTTGGTCAGGCAACTATCATCGACGGTTCTCAAGTTCTCGCAGGAGTCCAATGTGGCCAAGAGCCTTCGAGTCTTTGCAGTCGCCAGCCTGCTCGCAGCGGTGGCGGTGTCAGCCTCGGCAGGTCCGGCGGAAGTCGCCAACTCTGCTGCGAGTCAGGCCTCGGCCGTAGCAACGAAGGTGGAGGGTGCGGTCAAGCGCGGAGTTCAAAAGGCCGCAAGCGCGGTCGAACACGGGGCGTCAGTTGCGGGGCGGGCGGTAAACAAGACAGCTCAGAAGCTCGGCTTGCCCGCGTCGGCGGCTTCCGCATCGCAGTAGCGAAGCGATCGAATGTCAATCGTGCTCCGTATCAAGGCACGGAGCAATGAGTTGAGCATGTTGTCCATCTCAAGCATGTCACCGAGGTTCACTGCCAGTTGGGCAATCTACGTGCCGCCGGCGATTCCCGTCAAGCCCCGAACGTTCGCTGCCATGCATCACCCGGTCGAGCAGAGCTCCCCTTCATTGCAGCTGCGCCGCGCCTGCTCCGGAGATGCGACGGCCGTGACCGACTGCGTCAACGCCGCCTACTCCCACTGGGTTCCAAGAATCGGTCGAAAGCCCTGGCCCATGCTTCAAGACTACGCCACGATCGTAGAAACCGAGCATGTCGTGGTTGCGGAGATCGCGGGCGAGATCGCCGGAATTCTCGTGCTCTGCGAAACGCCGGAGGGTCTCTTGGTCGAGAACGTGGCTGTCGTTCCCAAGCACAAGGGTCAAGGCGTCGGCAAAGCACTCCTCATTCATGCCGAGACGGAGGCAGCAGCACGGGGCCATGCTTCGCTCTATCTCTACACGAACGAGAAGATGTTTGAGAACATCGCGCTGTACATCAAGGTGGGCTACGTCGAGTATGGGCGGCGTCAAGAAGAAGGCTTTCGCCGCGTCTTCCTGAGAAAGGCGCTGCGGTGAGAATGGCATCCAACCCCGCCATCGGGCGGACCGACTCCGCTCCACGTCCTGCGCTGTCCACTCATGTCAGACGTTAGAGCGCGCATGCGCGTCATCGAGACCCCCCGTCTCACGCTGGAGCCACAGACGGCGGCGCACGCCGAGGAGATGTTCGTGGTCCTGAGCGACCGGGCGATCTACGAGTACGAGAATGCGCCGCCGCCCTCCCTGGAATGGCTGCGCGCTCGGTTCGCCAAACTCGAATCGAGGCGCTCCTCGGACGGGCAGGACCAATGGCTCAACTGGGTCATCCGGCTTCCAACGGCAGAGCTCGTCGGCTATGTTCAAGCCACGGTGCGCCCGAACGGCGCCGCCGCCATCGCCTATGAGTTGTCAAGCGTGCATTGGGGTCGCGGCCTCGCGCGCCGAGCGGTCCAGGCCATGATTTCCGAGCTTGTCGAGCACTACCAGGTGCGCAGCCTGTGCGCCATCCTCAAGCGCGAGAATCTGCGGTCGTTGCGCTTGCTCGAGCGCCTGGCCTTCTCGCTCGCGTCGCCCGGACAGCATGTCGAGCAACGGGTGGCGCCGGGGGAGTTGCTGATGCACCGCGAAATTCAGCGCACATGAGCCAACGTCGACTTCAAGCCGGTGGGTGCGCCAGGCGCACGACCCTTGAAGCTGGCGCAAAATGCCATCGACCAGGGAGGCCACGCCATGAATATCACGAGGGTCGTTGCGATCGCGCTGATCGTTGCCGGAGCGCTCGCCCTGCTCTACGGCGGCTTCAGCTACACGAAGGACACGACAGCGGTCAAACTCGGCCCGATCGAACTCTCCGTGAAGGAGAACAAGACCGTCAGCGTGCCAATGTGGGTCGGCATCGGAGCGATCGTGGTCGGGGGCCTCCTGCTGGTGCTCGGCGACAAGCGAGGCTAGCCAAAGCCTGCCAAGGCATCGCGCGGGCTGCGCGCGCAAATTGCAAGGTGACTGACGACCCATGTTCGGAACCCAGGACCTGCCGCTGTTCGTCGTCTCGGGCCTGTTGCTCAACATGGTGCCCGGGCCCGACTCGCTGCTGATCGCCACGCGCAGTGCCGGACAAGGCTGGCGCGCCGGCTCGGCGGCCGCGCTGGGCGTCGGCACCGGCACCTTCGTTCACGTGTTCGCGGCGGCGCTCGGCTTGTCGGCGGTGCTCGCCACCTCGGCGTCGGCGTTCGAGGTCATCAAGTACCTCGGCGCGGCGTACCTGGTGTACGTCGGTCTTCGCCTGCTGCTGGCCGGGCGAGCGGCGCGCGATGCCATGCAGGCCGTGCCGGCGCCGGCGCTGCGCTACCGGACGATCTTCGCGCAGGGCTTTCTGACCAACCTGCTGAACCCGAAGGTGGCCTTGTTCTTTCTCGCGTTCGTACCTCAGTTCATCGATCCGGCATCGTCGGGCAAGGCGCTCGCCTTCGTCGCGCTGGGCTGCATCTTCAATGCGAACAGCATGCTGTGGGGCCACGCGCTGGTGTTCTTTGCGGCGGCGGCGGGCCGGCGCGTCAGGCTCGCCGAGCCGTTCACGCGCTGGCTGAACCGCGCGGTTGGTGCGATATTCGTGTCGTTCGGCGTCAAGCTCGCGCTGTCGGGCCGCGCCTGAGATCAGGTTCCAACGGGAGACAAGAAGATGTTCGAGAGCAGGAGCCCCACGAACCCGTACGCACCGCCCACCGCCCACGTCGCCGATGTCACGCATCGCGAGTCGGCCCCGCGGATCTGGAACCCGAACGCGGCGGCGAACTGGAGCCTGCTGTTCAGCCCGGTGTTCGGCGCCATCCTGCACATGAAGAACTGGGACGCGCTGGGCGAACCCGCGAAGGCCGCCGGCGCGAAGGCCTGGGCCATCGCGACGCTCGTGCTGCTGCTGGCGCTGGCCGGCATGTCGGCGATGCTGCCGGATTCGAAGGCGCTCGACGGCGCCTCGCGCGGCGTCGGCCTGATCCTGCTGCTGGTCTGGTACTTCTCGAGCGGGCGCGCACAGGCACGCTATGTGAAGGAGAAGTTCGGCGCCGCGTATCCGCGCAGGGGCTGGACCCGGCCGCTGCTGATCGCGGTCGGTGTCACGGTCGCGTTCTTCGCGATCGTGTTCGTGATTGCTTTTGTGGTCGGCATGGCCGGCGCGCGATGAGCTTCACGGTTGCGACCTGGCCGGTTCTCGCCGCGTTCGCGATCGCGAGCCTGGTGCTCGCGGCGACGCCGGGGCCGGGCGTCCTCTACATCGTCACGCGCACCCTCGCGCAGGGGCGGCGCGCGGGCCTCGCGTCGGTTGCCGGCGTCGCGCTCGGCAACCTCGGCAATGCGCTCGCTGCGTCGCTCGGGCTGGCCGCACTGCTGGCCGTGTCGACGCTGGCGTTCGACATCGTCAAGTACGCCGGCGCGGCGTATCTGCTGTACCTGGGCCTCAGGACACTGCGCGCGCCATGGGCGCCGACGGCCGACGCCCCTCGCGAAGCGCCACCCTCGCCGCGCGTGATCCTGCGCGACGGCTTCTTCGTCGCGCTGCTGAACCCGAAGACCGCGCTCTTCTTCGCGGCGTTCCTGCCGCAGTTCATCGACCCAGGGCTGCCGGCGATGGCGCAAAGCGTGCTGTTCGGCGTGGCCTTCGTCGCGATCGCGGCGTGCACCGACACGGCCTACGTGCTGCTCGCCGGTGCCGCGGCGCCGGCGCTTGGCAACCTGAACCGCGCGCGCGCATCGGGCCGGTACCTGACGGCCGCGATCTACATCGGTCTCGGCATGTTCACGGCCGCAACGAGTTCGCGCAGCGCGCGCTAGCGCGGGCCGCGCCGCGCGCACGTCAGACTGCGGTCAGGCCGTGCCACGCGGCGATGAACGCACGCGCGTTCGCACCGACTTCGGCGGGGCTCATTCCGGGCTTGTACAGCGCCGATCCGAGGCCGAAGCCGTCGGCCCCGGCCGCGCGATAGGCGACCATGCCGGACGGCGTGATGCCGCCCACCGGCAGCAGCAGCGTGTCGGCGCTCAGCACCGCGCGCAAGGCCTTGACGACGGCCGGCGTGATCAGCTCGGCCGGGAACAGCTTCAGCCCATGGGCACCGGCGGCCAGCGCGCCGAATGCCTCGGTCGCGGTCGCGACACCCGGCAGGCAGACCATCCCGAGCTGCACCGCGGTGCGCACGACCTCGGCGTCGAAGTTCGGCGCGACGACGAGCCGACCGCCCGCCGCGTGCACCTCGCGCACCTGCTGCGTCGTCAGCACGGTGCCGGCGCCCACCAGGGCACCCGGCAACGCGGCCGACAGCGCCTCGATGCTGCGCAGCGGCTGCGGCGAATTCAGCGGCACCTCGATCAGCCGCCAGCCTTGATCGACCAGCGCGTGACCGACCGCCAGCGCCTCGCCGGGCTGCAGCCCGCGCAGGATCGCGATCAGCGGCAGCGCCGCGATCGCGTCGGTGAACGATGGGTTCGGGTTCATCGGCGAATTGTGCCCGCGATGTCGTGCAGCCCGCTCCAGCCGGCCCGCGCGCCGACGGCCTCGCTGCGCACGCCCCGTGACGCGAGCGCCCGCGCGTAGCGCTGCGTCAACGCCGGCGCGCCGATCAGCACGACCTGCTCGGTGCCGCGCAGCGCGCGCGAGCGCAGCTCTTCGCCGATCACGATGCCCGACAGGTAGCTCGGCCGCAGCGCCGGCGCCAGGAGGTCGAACAAGGCCAGCGTGCGCACGCTGAACGCCGCTTGCAGCAACCCGGCGCTGCGCAGTGCATGCGCGACGCCGGCGTCGAATGCGTCATCGTGCAGCGCGCCGTCATCCGCCGGCAGCGTGCGCGCGAGGATCGAGTGCTGGCGCAGCAGCGCATAGAACTCGCCGGTCATCACGGTCTCGAAGTCGACGATGCGCCCGCCCTCGACCCGCACCCACTTGCTGTGTGTGCCAGGCAGCACCAGCGTGCCGTGGTCGAGCCCGAGAAGATGCAGCGCGCCGAAGACCTGGGTCTCCTCGCCGCGCATCACATCGGGCACGCCGTCGTGCTCGCAGCTCAGGCCCGGAACGATCGCGATCCGGCCGGGCACGACCCACGCGAGTCGCGCCGCCACTTCGGCGCGGCCGGCCGGGCAGGCGCAGTAGCGCGCCTCGATCCAGCCTTGCTGACTGCCGGCCATGCCGGCAATCAGGCACAGCGCATCGGCTGGGGCCATCCAGTCGCCGAAGAGTTCGTCGAAGACCGCCGCGAAGCCGCCCGCAGGCACCGTCAGGATGCCGCGCGCGAACGCGCGCTCCTCGAGCACGGTGCCGTCCTCGGCGAGGCGCGCACCGCGCAGCGATGACGTACCCCAGTCGATCGCGATCAGCGGTCGCCAACCCGCCATCAGTGGTTGTCCCTCGGTACGAACGCGCCTCGCTTGCCGACGAGGAAGTCCAGGTCCACCCCCTGATCGGCCTGCAGCACGGTGTCGACGTAGAGCTTCCAGTAGCCGCTCGCGAGCGGCGGCGCGGGCTTCTGCCACGCCGCCAGGCGCTGCGCGAGTTCGGCGTCGTCGATGTGCAGATGCAGCCGGCGCTCCGGCACGTTGAGCTCGATCAGGTCGCCGTTGCGCACCACCGCCAGCGGCCCGCCCGCGGCGGCCTCGGGCGCGGTGTGCAGCACGACCGTGCCGTACGCGGTGCCGCTCATCCGCCCGTCGCTGATGCGGACCATGTCGGTGATGCCGCGGCGCAGGACCTTCGGCGGCAGCGGCATGTTGCCGACCTCGGCCATGCCGGGGTAGCCTTTCGGGCCGCAGTTCTTCAGCACCATCACGCAGGTCTCGTCGATATCGAGGTCTTCATCGTCGATGCGGGCGTGGAAGTCTTCGATGTCCTCGAACACCACCGCGCGGCCGGTGTGCACCATCAGCGCGGGCGTCGCGGCGCTGGGCTTGATCACCGCGCCGCGCGGCGCCAGGTTGCCGCGCAGGATCGCGATGCCGGCCTTCTCCTTGAACGGTCGCCCAAGCGGCTTGATCACCTCGGTGTTGTAGTTCTGCGCATCGGCGATGTTCTCGCCGACGGTGCGGCCGCTGCTCGTCATCGCACCCAGGTGCAGGTGCTGCGCAATCTCCTTCATGACGACCGGCAGGCCGCCGGCGTAGCAGAAGTCTTCCATCAGGTACTTTCCCGAGGGCTGCAGGTTCACGAGGCACGGCAGCTCGCTCGCGAGCCGGTCGAAGTCGTCGATCGAGAGTTCGACGCCGATGCGGCGCGCCATCGCGACCAGGTGGATCACCGCGTTGGTCGAGCCGCCGATCGCGGCCAGCGTTTTGATCGCGTTCTCGAAGGCCTCGCGCGTGATCACCTGCGAGAGCTTCAGGTCTTCGTGCACCATCTCGACGATGCGCCGCCCGGCCTGGCGCGCCAGCACGTTGCGCCGGCCGTCGACCGCCGGGTACGCGGCATTGCCCGGCAACCCGATGCCCAGCGCCTCGACCATGCTCGCCATCGTCGAGGCCGTGCCCATCGTCATGCAATGGCCGTGGCTGCGGTGCATGCAGCTCTCGGCATCGAAGAAGTCGGTGAGCTTCAAGGTGCCGGCGCGGACCTGTTCGCTCATGCTCCACACGCCGGTGCCCGAGCCGAGCTCCTGGCCGCGCCACTTGCCGTTCAGCATCGGGCCGCCACTGACGCCGATCGTCGGCAGGTCGACGCTCGCCGCACCCATCACCAGTGACGGCGTGGTCTTGTCGCAACCCATCAGCAGCACGACGCCGTCGACCGGATTGCCGCGGATGCTCTCTTCGACATCCATCGACGCGAGGTTGCGGTACAGCATCGCGGTCGGCCGCAGCAGCGTCTCGCCGAGCGACATCACCGGGAACTCGAGCGGGAAGCCGCCGGCCTCGTAGACACCGATCTTCACCTGCTCGGCGAGCGTGCGGAAGTGCGAGTTGCAAGGGGTGAGTTCGCTGAAGGTGTTGCAGATGCCGATCACCGGGCGGCCGTCGAACTGGTCGTGCGGCACGCCCTTGCCCTTGACCCAGCTGCGGTACGCGAAGCCGTCGCGGTCCTGGCGGCCGAACCATTGCTGGCTTCTCAGTTCAGAGGGCTTCTTCTTCGGCTTCGAATCTTGGCTCATGGGGCTGCTCGGTTTCCCGGTGTGGCGGTGGCGGGTGGTTCGACATAATATGGTACGACGATTGACCCTGCCTCGTCGAAAACCCGGGAGCCCACCTTGCCAGACATCGACATCCTCTCCGTCGCGAACCCGCCGCCGTTCCTGCTCGAGCCGCTGCAGGCGAAGTACATCGTGCACCAGCGCCTGCACGAGTCCGACCCGGCGGCGTTCGCGGCCGTCGCGCCGAAGATCCGCGCGATCGCGGCCAGCGGCGAGTCGAAGGTCGGTGCCGAACTGATCGCGCAGCTGCCGGCGCTCGAGGTGATCTCGGTGATGGGGGTCGGCTACGACGGCATCGATGTCGCGGCCGCGAAGGCGCAAGGCGTCGTCGTGACACACACGCCGGACGTTCTGAACGACGACGTGGCCGACCTGGCGATCGCGCTGATGCTCGCGTGGTCGCGCCAGATCGCGCGTGCCGACCGCTTCGTGCGCGCGGGCGAATGGGCCAAGGGCCCGCTGCCGCTGGGTCGCAAGATGTCCGGCGCGCGGCTCGGCATCGTCGGCATGGGCCGCATCGGCCAGGCCATCGCGCAGCGCGCGGCCGCGTTCGGCATGCGCATCGCCTATACCGCGCGCAGCGCCAAGCCGGCGCTGCCCTACGCGTACTTTCCGAGCGCCGCGGCGCTGGCGGCACAGAGCGACTTTCTGGTGCTGATCACGCCCGGCGGCGCGGGCACGCGCAAGCTCGTCGATGCCCAGGTGCTCGAGGCGCTCGGCCCGACCGGCTGCGTCGTCAACGTCGCGCGCGGCTCGGTGATCGACGAGGCAGCGCTGGTCGCCGCGCTGCAGGCCGGCACGCTCGGCGGCGCCGCGCTCGATGTGTTCGAGTCGGAGCCGAACGTGCCGCAGGCGCTGCGCGAGATGGACCAGGTCGTGCTGACCCCGCACATCGGCAGCGCCACCGCGCAGACGCGGCGCGCGATGGCGCAGCTCGCCTTCGACAACCTCGACGCGAGGCTCGGCGGCAGGCCCGTGCTGACGCCGGTGCCCGAGTGCCGATGAGTGTCCGGCTGTGACGTGATGTGGCTCGATGTGGCGCATGGCCTCGGGAAAGTCCGCAGGCCGATCCGATTCAAACATCATACGATCACACGATAGGCAACCATTCCGGCACCACCGGAGGAGACAAGCGCATGAAGCTGAAGACCTGGATCGCCGGCCTGATCGCCGGCGCCACCGTACTGGGCGCCGCCCCGGTGATGGCCCAAGAGAAGCTCACCGTCTGGTGGGTCAAGGGCTTCTACAAGTCCGAAGACGACGCCCTGTTCGCGGCGATCAAGAAGTTCGAGGCCAAGCACCCGAAGATCAAGGTCGAACTGTCGCAGTACCCGATCCAGGACATGATCCCGAAGACCGTGTCCGCGCTCGACTCCGGCAGCCCGCCCGACGTGGCCTACGCCGACGTCTACGACTTCCAGGTCACCGCGAAGTGGGCCTACGACGGCAAGCTCGAAGACATCACCAGCGTGATCGACCCGATCCGCGCGCGCTTCGAGCCGGCCGCGTTGTCGACGACCTTCCTCTACAACGACCAGAGCAAGTCGCGCGCGTACTACGCATTCCCGATCAAGCAGCAGACCATGCACATCCAGTACTGGAAGGACATGCTCGGCGATGCGGGCTTCAAGGAGGCCGACATCCCGAAGACCTGGAAGGAGTACTGGAGCTTCTGGTGCGAGAAGGTGCAGCCCGCGTACCGCCAGAAGACCGGCAACCGGACCTACGCGACCGGCTTCCCGATGGGTGTGGATTCGAGCGACTCGTTCTATTCGTTCCTGACCTTCATGGACGCGTACAACGTCAAGCTCGTCAACGACAGCGGCAAGCTGCTGGTCGACGACCCGGCCGTGCGCGCCGGCCTGATCAGCGCGCTGACCGACTACACCTCGGTCTACGCGAAGGGCTGCACGCCGCCTTCGAGCACGAGCTGGAAGGACCCGGACAACAACGTCGCGTTCCACAACAAGACCATCATGATGACCCACAACGCGACGATCTCGATCGCCGCGAAGTGGCTCGACGACATGAACAACGCGGCGCTGACCGAAGCGCAGCGCGCGACCGCGAAGAAGAACTACACCGAACTGATCGCCACCGCCGGCTTCCCGAGCAAGCCCGATGGCAGCAAGATGGTCTACCGTGCCGCGGTGAAGACCGGCGTGATCTTCAAGGACGCGAAGAACAAGGCGGCGGCCAAGCAGTTCGTCGGCTTCATGCTCGACGAGGCCAACCTGACGCCGTATGTCGAGGGCTCGCTCGGCCGCTGGTTCCCGGTGACGAAGAACGCGCAGCAGAGCCCGTTCTGGAAGTCCGACCCGCACCGCCTCGCGGTCTACAACCAGTTCATGAACGGGACGGTGCCGTTCGAATTCACGAAGAACTACAAGTTCACGGTGCTGAACAACGAGAACGTCTGGGCCAAGGCGATGAACCGCATCCTCAACGAGAAGGTGCCGGTCGACAAGGCCACCGACGAGATGATCGCGCGCATCAAGGCAGTGGCGCAGTGATGGGTTGACCCGCTGGCGGGCGGCGCCGATGCGCGCTGCCCGCCTTCTCACCGAGCTCCGACATGGCCTCCAACGCAAGCGCCGCCCTCGCGGCCGCCTCCACCGCGCCGCGCCGCGCCCCCGACCGCTGGCAGTTCTGGGGCCGCATGCTCGTGCTGCCCTACGTGCTGGTGTTCCTGATCTTCGTGCTCTACCCGGTCGGCTACGGCCTGTGGCTGGCGCGGCACCCGGCGAGCTACGTCAAGCTCTTCGACGACCCGATCTTCTTCCGCAGCGTGATCAACACGCTGGTGTTCCTGATCGTCGCGATCAACATCAAGATGGTCATCGCGATGGTGCTCTCGGGCTTCTTCGTGACCCAGCGCTGGTGGATCAAGATCCTGTCGCTGATCTTCATCCTGCCCTGGGCGCTGCCGTCGATCCCGACGATCCTGTCGGTGCGCTTCATGCTGAACCCGGAGTGGGGCGTGATCAACACGCTGATCTTCAGGCTCACCGGCGCCGACGGCCCGAACTGGCTCAACGACCCGACCCTGGCGCTGAGCTTCTCGATGCTGATGCACGTCTGGAAATCGCTGCCCTTCTGGACCCTGATCCTGATCGCCGGTCGGCTGGCCATTCCCGCCGAACAGTACGAGGCCGCGTCGGTCGACGGCGCGACGAACTGGCAGAAGTTCCGCTTCATCACCTGGCCGTCGATGCGCACGCTCTACGTGACCTCGCTGATCCTGTCGATGATCTGGACGCTCGGCGATTTCAACAGCGTCTACCTGCTGACCGGCGGCGGCCCGGCCGACCTGACGCACGTGCTTGCGACCCTGGGCATCCGCTACCTGCGGCTCGACCAGGTCGACCTGTCGATGGCGTCGATCGTCGTCGCGCTCCCGCTCGTTCTGCCGCTGGTTTACTTCATGATGAAGAGGCTCTCGAAATGAAGGCCAAGACCTGGAAGGCCGTCACCACCGAGGCCAAACTGCTGCTGATCGGCATCCCGCTGTTCCTGTGGACCATCATTCCGGTCTACCACCTGGTGCTGTTCTCGATCTCGCCACGCGACAGCGCGACCTCCGGGCGACTGTGGCCGGATCACCCGACCTTGCAGAACTTCGCGATCGTGTTCAACCGGCAGCACTTCTACCTCGACCACTTCTGGGTCCAGCTCTGGAACTCGGTGCTGATCGCGGTGTCGGTGGCCGCGATCACGCTGTTCGTCGCGACCTCGGCCGCGTTCGCGATCAGCCGCCTGAAGGTCAAGGGCGGCCGCTCGGTGATGAACCTGGCGCTGTTCACGTACTTCATCCCGGCCGCGTTCCTCGCGGTGCCGATGTACAAGACGATGGGCAACTACGGGCTGCTGAACAGCCAGTGGGCGCTGATCCTCGCGATGGTGACGATCGCTTCGCCCTACTGCATCTGGGTGTTGAAGCAGGCCTCCGACAAGCTGCCCTACGAGCTCGACGAGGCCGCGCGCATGGACGGCGCCTCGCCGCTGCAGCTGTTCCGCCTCGTCTACCTGCCGCTGATGGTGCCGTCGCTGGTGGCGGTCGGCACCTACGCGCTGCTGCTGGCCTGGAACGAATACCTCTACGCGTTCCTGCTGCTGTCGAACGACACCAGCATCACGCTCGCGGTCGCGCTCGGCAACTTCCTGTCGGCCGACGATTCGCCGTGGGAACTGCTGATGGCCACCGGCCTGATCTACGCGCTGCCGCCGGCAGCGATCTACTACGCCTTCAAGCGCTACATGGTCGGCGGCCTGACCGCCGGCGCCGTGAAGAGCTGACGACAACAGAGCGAGAACGAACATGGCATCGGTCGGCTTCAAGAACATCCAAAAGGCCTTCGGCCCCATCAAGGTCATCCACGGCATCGGCTTCGACATCCAGGACGGCGAGTTCGTCGTGCTGGTCGGTCCCTCGGGCTGCGGCAAGAGCACGCTGCTGCGCATGCTCGCCGGCCTGGAAGAAATCACCGGCGGCGAGATCTCGATCGACGGCAAGGTCGTCAACGACCTCGAATCGAAGGACCGCGACATCGCGATGGTGTTCCAGAGCTATGCGCTCTACCCGCACATGACGGTGCGCGAGAACATGGGTTTCAGCCTGCGCCTGCGCAACGCCGATGCCGCACTGACCGCAAAGCGCGTCGACGATGCCGCGCGCATCCTGAACCTCGACAAGCTGCTCGACCGGCATCCGCGCGAGCTCTCGGGCGGGCAGCGCCAGCGCGTCGCGATGGGCCGCGCGATCGTGCGCGACCCGAAGGTCTTCCTGTTCGACGAGCCGCTCAGCAACCTCGACGCGAAGCTGCGCGTCGCGATGCGCGCCGAGATCAAGGCGCTGCACCAGCGGCTGAAGACCACCACCGTCTACGTCACGCACGACCAGATCGAGGCGATGACGATGGCCGACCGCATCGTCGTGATGCACGACGGCATCATCGAGCAGATCGGCACGCCGCTCGAGCTCTACGACCGTCCGGGCAACCTGTTCGTTGCGCAGTTCATCGGCTCTCCCGCGATGAACGTGATCGAGGGCACTCTGCGCGGCTCGGGTGTCGCCGCCGAGGTCGAGGCCGCCGGCACGCGCTGGCCGGTGCCGGCACAGATCGGCGGCAGCAACGGCCAGGCGGTGCACTACGGCATCCGCCCCGGCGACATGCACCTCGCGCCCGCGGGCCAGGGCATCGCCGCGAAGGTCATCGTCGTCGAGCCGACCGGCGCCGAGACCGAACTGCTGCTGCAGATCGGCGATGCGCAGTTCGTCGTCGTGATCCACGGCCGCACCGCCGCGCAGCCGGACGAGACCGTCTACCTCGCGATCGACGCCGACAAGGCGCACGTCTTCGACGCGGCGTCGGGCAAGCGCCTGGGCTGAAGGGAGCATCAAGTGACACCCGGGCCTTCGCTCGTAGGAGCGGCAAAGCCGAGAGCGGCCAGGCCGTCGAGGGCTGAAGCCGCGCCCCGACTGCGTCGGGGTGCCCTGCGCTGCTCGCTCCGCAGGGCAAGTCCGCAAACTCGGCCCGGGTACGGGCCTCAAACATGCGGACTTGGGCCGCAAGCGGCCCGACCCTGCTGCGCTGCGCTGCTCGGCGCTGGCTTCTTGATGCCCTCGCCGGCCTGGCCGCTCTCGGCTTTGCACCACCGTCGAGGCGTCTCTTCCGGGAACGCCGCCGCGGGTGGGCTTCGCGGCAGGCGGTACCCGGTGCGGGCGATTTCTGTGGCGACGAGCAGCGCAGGGCCGGGGTCGGCACGCGCGCAGCGCGTGCCTCAATGTCTGACTCGCCGCGGCTGTCTGAACGCAGCGAACGAAGTGAGCGCAGTGAGTTCGGCGGCGCGACCCCGGACCGAGCAGCGCAGTGCAGTCGGTGCGCAGCACCGACC
>NZ_JBFUKR010000048.1:0-17832 GCF_056400745.1 Rhizobacter sp. P5_A1 | reverse complement strand
GCCGTGACCGGCAGCGTGACGCCGCCAGCGCCAGCGCCGGCGCTGCCGCGCGCTTCGGCACCGGGCGGCGCACGCGACCCGGCCGCGATCCTGGCCGACAAGCCCGCGCCGAAGATCACTGCGAGCGCATCGGGTGCCGGCGCGGACCCCTTCAGCTACCTGGTCCAGGCCGGCGCCTACGGCCGCACCGAAGACGCCGAACAGCAGCGCGCCAAGCTCGCGATGCTCGGGCTCGAAGGCAAGGTGAGCGAGCGCGACCAGGGCGGCCGCGTCGTCTACCGCGTGCGCATCGGCCCGTTCGACAAGCGGGGCGATGCCGAGGCGGCGAAAGAAAAGCTCGCGAGCGCGGGCATCGAGGCCGCGCTGGTGCGCGTGCAGCGTTAGCGCGCGGGAGGCACCCGCGAGCACCGCGGGCCTGAACTTTGCTCGATGAAACCGACTCTGTCTGACCCGCTCACTCGAGGCCGCCACCGGTCCCCCTCATGAAACGACGCCAGTTCTCGACCACTCTGCTCGGCGCCGGCGCCGCGGCGCTCGCGATGCCGGGCGCCGCCACGGCCCAGGGCGGCCCGATCGAGGGACGTCACTACATCCGGCTGAGCCAGCCGGTGCCGGTCGGCGCCGAGCCCGGCAGGTTCGAGGTGATCGAGTTCTTCTGGTACGGCTGCCCGCACTGCGCCGCATTCGAGCCGGTGCTCGAGGCCTGGGTCAAGCGGCTGCCGGCCGATGTCGCGTTCCGGCGCGTGCCGGTCGCATTTCGCGCCGAGCCCTACAGCGCGCACCAGCGCCTGTTCTACGCGCTCGATGCGCTGGGCCTGGTCGCGACGATGCAGCGCAAGGTGTTCTACGCGATCCACGGCGAGCGCCAGCGGCTCGACAGCGCCGCCGAGGTCTCGGCCTTCGCGACGAAGAACGGCATCGATGCCGCGCAGCTCGTCGAAGCCTACGGCTCGTTCGGCACGCAGGCCAAGCTGAAGCAGGCGAACCAGCTCGTCGACGGCTACAAGATCGACGGCGTGCCGGCGCTCGGCGTGCATGGTCGCTTCTTCACTTCCGGCACGCTGGCCGGCGACAACGAGCGCGCGCTGGGCGTGGCCGACTTCCTGCTGCAGCGGCTGCGCAAGCCCGGCTAGGGCCGCGCGGGCGACAAAAGCGCGCCGCGTTGACGGGCGTCAAGCGCCCGACCCACGTTCGTCCGTATGGTGCAGCGGTCTCAACCCCGCGCGGTGGTCGCCCGACCGCCGCTTCGCATGACCGCCATCCACGATCCCGTCGCGACCGCCGACACCCTCCGAGCCGCGCTCGCCACCCACGGCCTGACGCCCCTGCGCCTGCGCGACAAGACGCTGCTGCCGATCGTGCAAGGCGGCATGGGGGTCGGCGTCTCGGCCCATCGCCTGGCCGGCAGTGTCGCGCGGCTCGGCGCGCTCGGCACGATCTCGTCGGTCGACCTGCGCCGGCATCACCCCGACCTGATGGCACGGACGCAGCACCTGTCGGCGGGCAGGTCGGCCACCGCGACTGCCAAGACCGAGATCGACGCCGCCAACCTCGTCGCACTCGAACGCGAGATCGGCGCGGCCCGCGAACTGTCCGGTGGCCGGGGCCTGCTCGCGATCAACGTGATGCGCGCGGTCAGCGAATACGCGCCGTCGGTGACGCGCGCGCTCGAGTGCGGCATCGATGCGGTCGTCGTCGGCGCCGGGCTGCCGCTCGATCTGCCCGAGCTCGCGAGCGACCATCCGAACGCGCTGCTGGTGCCGATCCTGTCCGATGCGCGCGGCGTGCAGCTGCTGGTGCGCAAGTGGGAGCGCAAGAAGCGCCTGCCCGATGCGATCGTCATCGAGCATCCCGGGCTCGCCGGTGGCCATCTCGGCGCCGCGCGGATCGGCGACCTTCACGACCCGCGCTTCGCGTTCGAGACCGTGATTCCGCAGGTGCTGGCGTTCCTGCGCGGGTTCGGGGTCGAGAAGGAGATCCCCGTGATCGCCGCCGGCGGCGTGCGCTGCTTCGACGACATCGCGCGGCTGCAGTCGCTGGGCGCGGCCGCGGTGCAGCTCGGTACTCCGTTCGCCGTCACCGAGGAGTGCGATGCGAACATCGAGTTCAAGCATGTGCTGGCGCGCGCCCGCGAGGATGACCTGGTCGAATTCACGAGCGTCGCCGGCTTGCCGGCGCGCGCGGTCGCGACACCGTGGCTCAGGAACTACCTGAAAGCGGAAGCGACACTGCAACGCCACGCGCACGAGAAGCCCCGCTGCACGCTCGCCTTCGATTGCCTCGCACAATGCGGCCTGCGCGACGGGCTCGAGACCTGGGGCCAGTTCTGCATCGACACGCAGCTGGCTGCCGCGCTGCGCGGCGACGTGAAGAAGGGGCTGTTCTTTCGGGGCGTCGGGGCACTGCCGTTCGGCGCCGAGATCCGCAGCGTCGACGCGCTGCTGCGACACCTTCTGAAGGCTCCGGCCGACGCGACGGCCTGACCGATTGGCGCGGCCGGCATGGAACGCCGTGGGCTAGAATTGCCTGCAAGTTTCATGCCCTTATGACCCACACGACATTCCCCCGAGCCCGCGCCGAATCGCGCACCCGCTGGTCGCAGGTGCTCGGCGCGCTCGCGCTGGGCCTTTCGATGGCCGCCCCGGCGCATGCCGAACGCGCCGACCGGCTGCAGAAGATCAACATCGCCGCGGACGAAAGCGGCCAGATCGATCTGCAGAAGCAGGTCGTCGTCTACAGCGGCAACGTCGTGATCAGTCGCGGCACGATGGTGATCCGCGCAGCGAAGGTCGAGGTGCGCCAGCTGCCCAGCGGCTATTACACCGCGGTCGCGTTCGGCGCCGCGAGCAAGCCGGCCACCTTCCGCCAGAAGCGCGACGGCGTCGACGAATACATCGAAGGCGAGGCCGAGCGGCTCGAATACGACGGCCGCGCCGATGTCGTCAAGTTCATCAACAACGCCGTGTGGCGGCGCCTGCGCGGCGCGATACCGGCCGACGAGATCACCGGCAACATGATCAGCTACGACGCGACGACCGAGAAGACGACCGTCGCCGGCGGCGCGAAGCCGACCCCTGCGAATCCCGGCGGTCGCGTGACGGCGATCCTCTCGCCACGCGAAGGCAGCGAGGCCGCCGCCGAGACCGCCGCCGCGGCATCCGCTGCTGCGTCGGCACCGCTGAAGCTCAGCCCGGCGCTCGGCGCCGCCTCGGCGGCATCGTCACCGAAGGACAAGCGGTGAACCTGGTCGCCGCCAGGGACGACGCTGCAGGCCGCGCACACCGGCTCGACGCGGTCGGCCTGCGCAAGTCGTACGGTGCACGCACCGTCGTGAAGGACGTGCACCTCGCGGTGCGCAGCGGTGAGGTCGTCGGCCTGCTGGGCCCGAATGGCGCCGGCAAGACGACGAGCTTCTACATGATCGTCGGGCTGGTGCGGGCCGATGCCGGCGCGATCACGATCGAGGGCAAGCGCGTCGAGCGGCTGCCGATCCACCAGCGTTCACGGCTCGGGCTGTCGTACCTGCCGCAGGAGGCGTCGATCTTCCGCAAGCTGACGGTCGAGGAGAACATCCGCGCGGTGCTCGAACTGCAGATCGACGAGCACGGCAAGGCGCTGAAGCCGGCCCTGATCGAAGAACTGCTCGGCGGGCTGCTGCACGACCTCTCGATCGACAAGCTGCGCGCGTCGCCGGCGCCGGCGCTGTCGGGCGGCGAGCGGCGCCGCGTCGAGATCGCGCGTGCGCTCGCGACGCAGCCGCGCTTCATCCTGCTCGACGAACCGTTCGCCGGCGTCGACCCGATCGCGGTCATCGAGATCCAGCGCATCATCAGTTTCCTGAAGAACCGTGGCATCGGCGTGCTGATCACCGACCACAACGTGCGCGAGACGCTCGGCATCTGCGACCGTGCCTACATCATCAGCGAGGGACACGTGCTCGCCGAGGGCACGCCGACCGAGATCGTCGACAACGCCGACGTGCGCAAGGTCTACCTCGGCGAGCATTTCAGGATGTAGGGCGATGAAACCTACATTGCAGTTCCGCCTCTCGCAGCACCTGGCGCTGACGCCGCAGCTGCAGCAGTCGATCCGGCTGCTGCAGCTCTCCACGCTCGAGCTCCACCAGGAAGTCGAGCAGATGCTCGAGAGCAACCCCTTCCTCGAGACCGACGACGACGGCAGCCCGGCGTTCGAGCCGCTGGTCGAGCGCACGACGCCGGCGGAGCGCGTCGGCGAGCGCGAGACCGAACGCGCGGCCGAGACCGGCAGCGACGGCGTCGGGGGCGACGAGCCGGCCGCGCCGCTCGACGCCGCCGAGTTCGGCGGCACCGAGCGCGACGACTGGGAGAACGGCACCGAACGCGAAGACTTCGACGGCATCCGCGAAACCCCCGGCAAGAGCAGCGCGAGCCCCGACGGCGACGACTTCGACGGCGCCGACCGCGACACCGCGATCCCGAGCCTGCAGGACCACCTGCGCGAGCAGCTGTCGAGCCTGCGGCTGACGGCCGACGACGCGGCCGCGGTGATGGTGCTGATCGAGTCGCTGAACGACGACGGCTACCTGGCCGACACGCTCGAAGACATCGCGACCCAGCTCACCGCCGGTGAAGACGACGCGCTGCGCGAGCGCGACGAACTGATCGAGCGCCTGCAGTGCGCGCTGCGCTACCTGCAGAGCATGGAGCCGACCGGCGTCGGCGCGCGCGACCTCGGCGAGTGCCTGACCCTGCAGCTGCGCACGCAGCGGCGCTGCGAGGCGCAGGCGATCGCGATCATCGTCTGCAAGCAGCACCTCGAGCTGCTCGCGCGGCGCGACCTGAAGAAGCTGTGCGCCGTGACCGGCGCCGACGAAGACCTGCTGCGCGAGGCGCAGACCCTGATCGTCGCGCTCGAGCCCAAGCCCGGGCGCCAGTTCGCGCGCGCCGAGGCGAACATCATCATCCCCGACGTGATCGTGCAGAAGGCCGGCCGCGGCTGGAAGGTCATGCTGAACCCCGACGTGATGCCGAAGCTGCGCATCAACGACCTCTACGCGAATGCGATCCGCCAGCAGCGCGGCCCCGGCTCGCGCAGTGCGCCCGATGCGCTGAACGGCGCCGGCGCCGGCCTGAACTCGCGGCTGCAGGAAGCGCGCTGGTTCATGAAGAACATCCTGCAGCGCTTCGACACGATCCAGCGCGTCTCGCAGGCGATCGTCGAGCGCCAGAAGAACTTCTTCACGCACGGCGCGATCGCGATGAAGCCGCTGGTGCTGCGCGAGATCGCCGACGAGCTCGGCCTGCACGAATCGACGATCTCGCGCGTGACGACCGCGAAGTACATGAACACGCCGTTCGGCACCTTCGAGCTGAAGTACTTCTTCGGCTCGTCGTTGAACACCGAGGCCGGCGGCAATGCGTCGAGCACCGCGGTGCGCGCGCTGATCAAGCAGATCGTCGCGGCCGAGAACCCGGCCAAGCCGCTCTCCGACAGCCAGATCTCGCAGATGCTCGACGAGCAGGGCATCCAGGTCGCGCGGCGCACCGTCGCGAAATACCGCGACGCGCTGAAGATCGCGCCGACGCAGCTGCGCAAGGCGATGTAGTCGTGCGGACCGAGCGCTGGGCCGCTTTGGGCCACGAAGGGGCCCCTCCGTGGCCCTCGCCGGGCCGCATCCCCTCGGGGGATCGACCGCGGTACTCCGCGGGCGAGGGGTTGTCATGAGCTTGCCGTTGTTCCTGCCGTGCGCCGCGGGCGTCGAAACGCTGCTCGCCGACGAAGTGCAACGCATTCTGCCGAAGGCGCACGTGTTCGAGGCACGCGGCGGTGTCGCGCTCGAAGGCGATCCGCTCGAGGTGATGACGCTGAACGTCGAGAGCCGCCTGGCGCAGCGCGTGCTGATCGAGGTTGCGCACGGTTCGTACCGCGACGAAAACGATGTCTACGAGCTCGCGCTGAGCGTCGCATGGACCGAATGGATCACGCCGCAGCACACCTTGCGCGTCGACACGACGGCGCACCGCAGCCCGTTGAAGAGCCTGAACTTCGCGGCACTGCGCGTGAAGGACGCCGTCTGCGACCTGCTGCGCGACGCGACCGGCGAGCGCCCGAGCGTCGACACGCGCCATCCCGATCTGCAGATCGTGCTGCACCTCGGCGAACAGGAGGCCACGCTGTATGTCGACAGCTCCGGCGAGTCGCTGTTCAAGCGCGGCTGGCGCGAGGACAAGGGCGACGCGCCGCTGAAGGAGACGCTTGCCGCGGCGATGCTCGCCGCCGCCGGCTGGCGCGGCACGCGTGACGACGGCGGCGCGCTGCACGACCCGTGCTGCGGCTCCGGCACGATCGCGATCGAGGCCGCGCAGATCGCCTGCGGCATCGCGCCGGGGCTGAAGCGGCGCTTCGCGTTCGAGCGCCTGCTGCCTTTCGCCGGCGACGCCCAGCGCGCCGAGCTGCAACGCCTGCGCAGCCACGCGCAAGCGCGCATCCATGCGAGCGCCGTGCCGATCTATGCGAGCGACGTGTCGTTCCGGATGGTCGACTTTGCGCGCCGCAACGCGCAGCGCGCCGGGGTCGAGGCCGCCATCACGTTCAACGGCGGCGATGCGCTCGAGCGGCCGGCACCGGAGCTGCCGGCCGGTCTGCCCGGCACGCTGATGATCAACCCGCCGTACGGCGAGCGCATCGAGGTCGGCGGCAAGGCGGCACGCGCGTCCGCTGAAGACAGAGACACGCCGAGCGACTTCTTCCCGCGCCTCGCCGCGCACTGGAAGCGCGCCTACACGCGGCACCCGGCCGGCTGGACCGCTTACGTGCTCAGCCCCGACATGAAACTGCCGAGCGCGATGCGCCTGAAGGAATCGCGCCGCGTGCCGATGTGGAACGGGCCGATCGAGTGCCGGCTGTTCCGCTTCGACCTGGTCGCCGGATCGGCGCGGAAGGGCTGACAGCGTCGGACAGCCTCAGGCGGCACCGAGCGCGAGGTGCGCGAGCAGCGCGAGCGGCGCGGTGTCGGCGCGCAGCACGCGCGCGCCGAGCGAGACCGGCACGAAGCCGGCGCCGCGCGCGAGTGCTTCCTCGGCCGGCGCCAGGCCACCTTCCGGCCCGCTGAGCGAGACGATGCCGGCCCGCGGTGGCGCGAGCGACGCGATCGGCTGCGCCTCGTTGAAGCCGAGCAGCCAGCGCGCCGCACCGCCCGCGGGCAGCTCCCGAAGCCATTCGCCGAGCGTGCGCACCTCGGCCACCTGCAGCACGCGCGTGCGCCCGCTCTGCTCGCACGCGGCCAGCGCGATGCCCCGCCAGTGCGCGAGCTTCTTTTGCGCGCGTTCGCCGTTCACTCGCAGCACCGAGCGCTCGCACAGCAGCGGCTGGATCGTGTGCGCGCCGAGTTCGGTGGCCTTCTCGATCAGGCCGTCCATGCGTTCGTTCGCCGGCATGCCGAGCGCGAGCGTGACCGGCAGCGCGAGTTCGCGCTCGACCGGCGCATGCGCGATCGTCCGCACGCTGACATCGCTGCGACCCATCTGCAGGACCGTCGCGTCCCACTCGCCACCCGCGCCGTTGAACAGCGTGATCGGAGCGCCCGGCTGCAGCCGCAGCACCTGCACATGGCGCGCCGGGCCGGCCGGCAGGCTGAACGATTCACCGGCATGCAGCGGCCGGTCGACGAAGAAGCGTGGGGGCATGCGCCGAGTGTGCCTCAGCGATCCGCCGGTCGCGTCAGCGGAACAGGCCGCGCAGCTGCAAGCGCCAGCGCCGCACCGCACTGCGCATCGCGCGCCATGCGGACGACGCCTGCAGCGCATGCCGCACGCGGCGCCGCGTGATGCGCCACCAGGCCATCGCACGCGCGAAGTGCCGCAAGCGCATCAGCTGCGGCCGCAGCAGCACGAACAGGCGTCCGCCGATGGCGGTGCCGACGAGCTTCGCTGCGACGATCACCGACAGGCCCGCGAGCGGGTCGCCGGCGTGAATCAGCTGCAGCGCGAGCAGCTTCACCGGCAGCAGCACGCCCGCCGGCAGCAGAAACAGCAGCAGCGCCGGGCGCGGCGGCAGACTGGCGATGCGCGCCTCGAGCCGCGCCCATGGCGGCCAGCGCGTCAGCCGGCCGAGCCACGCCGCGAGCGGGTGCCAGCCGAACTCCTCGAGGAAGAACCAGAGTGCGGCGAGCGCGAGCAGCAGCGCGCGCAGCACGCGCCACGTCAGCCGAAACACTCTCATGGGTGCCCGGCAGCGTGCTGCAGCCAGTCTTCGACGATCGCGCGCGTGTAGACGCTCGCGACCTCGTCGATGAAGCGCGTGAAGTCGATGTGCGCGCTGTCGTCGGCGCGGTCCGAGATCGTGCGCAGCACCGCGAACGGGCGGCTGAAATCGGCGCAGGCCTGCGCGACGGCCGCGCCTTCCATCTCGACCGCGAGCGCATCGGGCAGCAGCGCGCGCAACTCGTCGCCCTGCGCCTGGCTCGCGACGAAGCGGTCGCCGCTGACGATCAGGCCCTGATGGACCCGTGCCGCGTCGATGCCGAACTCGGTCAGGTGCCGGGTTCCGATCAGCACGTCGGCCCGGTCGAGGCAGCGCTGCGCCGCGGCGGCGAGCGCGTCCGCGAGGCCCGCGTCGCTCTCGAAGCGCGACCGTCCGGTCAGCGGGATCTCGAAGCGCGGGAACAGCGGCGAGGCATCCATGTCGTGCTGCAGCAGCTGCCGCGCGACGACCACGTCGCCGATCTTCACGCCGCGCCGCAGCCCGCCGGCGACACCGGTGAAGACGAGCTGAGCCACGTCGAACTCGTGCATCAGCAGCACCGCGGTCGTCGCCGCGGCGACCTTGCCGATGCCCGAGAGCGCCAGCACGACCGGCCGGCCGTGGATCTGGCCGCGGTGGAAGTCACGGCCCGCGAGCTGCACCGACAGCGGCTCGCGCAGCAACGGCATCAGCGCGCGCAGCTCCTGGTGCATCGCGCTGACGATGGCGACCGGGGGAAGCGACATGGCGGCAGGAATGCCCCGAGAAAACCGGGAGCGAGATGCGCGGTCAGCTGCCGTACAGCGTGCGCCGGGCCGCGGCGGCGACCGCCTCGCCCTTGCGCTCGGCGATCTGCGCCAGCGTGCGCTGTGCGACCGCGCGCAGCTCTTCGATCGTGCCGGCCTTCTCGACCGCGAGCGTCAGCACGAAGCCGCGCAGGCCGAGTTCCTTCGAGATCATCTGGGTCAGCGCCGCGGTGAACTGCGCGTAGTCGAGCGGTGCGGCTTCGGCCGGCGCCGCGGCCGCGGCGCGGTTCGCCGGCGACGTGCTGCTGCGCGTGCCGCTGCCTGCCACCGGCACGATCAGCCCGAGGGACTGCAGCGCGGCGAAGTCGTCGGCACCGATGCCGGCCAGGTTTGCCAGCAGCATTTCTTCGGTCTTGACGCCGTCGATCACGAGAAGCAGGTTGCGTTGTGCGCGCTCCTTGACGAGCGCGCGCGCCTGCATCTCGATTCGCCCCGCGTCGGTCTTGGCCCAGATCACCGATAAGTTCCCGTTGACGACTCGCACCCGACCTGCTTCGGGTCGGACGGCACAGCGCCGAATGTATCAGTACCGATGCGCCGCCGCCGTGAGACAACGCACGCCGCAGCCCCGCAGCGCGGTGCTCACGCCTTGTCTCTGAGTTCGCGGCGCAGGATCTTGCCGACGTTGGTCTTCGGCAGCTCGGTGCGGAACTCGACCAGCTTCGGCCGCTTGTAGCCGGTCAGGTTCGCCTCGCAGTAGGCGCGCACGTCGGCGTCGGTCACGCCCGGGTTGCTGCGCACGATCACGAGCTTCACGGCCTCGCCGGCCTTTGCATCGGGGATGCCGACCGCCGCGCACTCGAGCACACCCGGCATCTGCGTGACGACCTCCTCGACCTCGTTCGGGTAGACGTTGAAGCCGCTGACCAGGATCATGTCCTTCTTGCGATCGACGATTCTGAAGTAGCCACGTTCGTCGACGACGCCGATGTCGCCGGTGCGGAAGAAGCCGTCCGCGGTCATGACCTTGCTGGTCTCGTCGGGCCGCTGCCAGTAGCCGGCCATCACCTGCGGCCCGCGGATGCAGATCTCGCCCGGCGTGCCCAGCGGCACCTCGTTGCCGTCGTCGTCGAGCAGCGTCAGCTCGGTGTTGGGCATCGGCAGGCCGATGTTGCCGCTGTACGCGGTGCTGTCGACCGGGTTGCAGGTGGCCGACGGCGAGGTCTCCGAGAGACCGTAGCCCTCGACGATCGGGCAGCCGGTCTTCTCGAGCCAGAGCTTCGCGGTGGCACTCTGCACCGCCATGCCGCCGCCGACCGAGATCACGAGGCCGCTCCAGTCGACGCTGCCGAAATCGGGGTGGTTCGCCATCGCCTGGAACAGCGTGTTGACCGCCGGGAAGCTGTGGAAGGTCTCGCCCTTCAGCTCCTTGAACACGTTCGGCAGGTCGCGCGGGTTCGCGATCAGGATGTTCGCGCCGCCCATGCGGGCGCTCAGCATCATGTTCGTGTTGAAGCCGAAGATGTGATAGATCGGCAGCGCGCAGATCGTCACGATCTGCTGGCCGGCGGGGATCTTCTTCAGCGCCGGCTGGTACCAGGCCTCGGACTGAAGGATGTTGGCGACCAGGTTGCGATGCAGCAGCACCGCGCCCTTGCTGACACCGGTCGTGCCGCCGGTGTACTGCAGCACCGCGATGTCGTCGGGGCCGACGCTCGCCGGCCTGAACGGCTGGCTGCGGCCCTGCGAGATCGCGTCGTTGAACGCGACGGCACCCGGCAGCTCGTAGGCCGGCACCATCTTCTTCACCTTGCGCACCACGTAGTTGACGATCATCGACTTCGGAAAGCCGAGCATGTCGCCGAGCGCGGTCAGGACGATCTTCTTCGTGGGCACCTGCGGCAGCACCTGCTGCAGCGTGGTCGCGAAGTTCTCGACCATGATGATCAGCTTCGCGCCCGAGTCCTTCAGCTGGTGTTCGAGCTCGCGCGGCGTGTACAGCGGGTTCACGTTGACGACCACGTAGCCGGCGCGCAGCACCGCGGCCACCGCGACCGGGTACTGCGGAACGTTCGGCATCATCAGCGCGACGCGGTCACCCTTCTCGAGGCCCTGCGCCTGCAGGTACGCCGCGAGCGCGCGCGAGGCATCGTCGACCTGCGCGAAGCTGATGGACTTGCCCATGAACTTGTACGCCATGCGGCCGGCGTACTTCTTGAAGCTCTCGTCCAACAGTGCCACCAGCGAGCCGTATTGTTCGACGTCGATGTTGGCCGGCACGCCCGCGGGGTACTGCTTCAACCAGGTTTTTTCCATTCAGGACTCCGAGAAACAGCGAGCGATTCTGACCGACCCCCCTTGCTGGCCGCCTAGGGTGTTTCGATACTTCCGGTGGACCTTGGCGCCCGCTTCGAGGCCGCGCAACCCCTTGTTCACGCGCCGCCGCTTCCGAGCGAACATACCCGCACTCAATCCGGAGACGATCACGATGCGCCACATCACCGAACGGCTCGCGCCGTGCGCCGAGAACCACCGCGAGCGCCCCGGGCCGACGCCCCGCAGCGCCCACCGGGACGCGTGGTGACGGGCCCGGTCCTCGTGATGGGCGCCGGCGCGATCGGCTGCTACCTCGGCGGCTGCCTGCAGGCCGCGGACATGCCGGTCGTGTTCGTCGGCCGGCCGCGCGTGCTGGCGGCGCTGCGCGCCCACGGCCTGACGCTGACCGACCTCGACGGCCGGCACCAGCACCTGCCGGCCGACACGCTGAGCCTGCACGAGCAGGTACCGGCCGGCCTCGCGCCGTCGCTGGTGCTGCTCGCGGTCAAGAGCGGCGCGACCGCCGAGGCCGCGGCGCTGCTGGGTGCCGCGCTGCCGCCCGGGACGCCCGTGGTCTCGATGCAGAACGGCCTGTCGAACGCCGCGGTCGGCCACGCGGCGGCGCCGAGCCTGCGCTGGCTCGCCGGCATGGTGCCGTACAACGTCGCCGAGCTCGCGCCGGGCCGCTACCACCGCGGCACGACCGGCGCGCTCGCGGCGCAGGACGACCCCGCGCTGCGCGCCCGCCGCGCCGACTTCGAACGCGCCGGCCTGCCGCTGCAGCTGCACGCCGACCTGCGCGCGGTGCAATGGGGCAAGCTGCTGCTGAACCTGAACAACCCGGTCAACGCGCTGTCGGGCAAGCCCCTGCGCGAACAGCTGATGGACCGCGGGTACCGCCAGTGCCTCGCAGCGCTGCAACGCGAAGCGCTCGCGCTGCTGCAAGGCGCGGGCATTGCGCCGGCGCAGGTCGCCGCGCTGCCGCCGCATCGGGTGCCGACGCTGCTGCGCCTGCCGACGCCGATCTTCAAGCTGATCGCCGCACGCATGCTGCGCATCGACCCGCAGGCGCGCTCGAGCATGGCCGACGACCTCGCGCAGGGCCGCACGACCGAGATCGACGCGCTGTGCGGCGAGGTCGTGCGCCTGGCCGAATCGCAAGGGCGCGCGGCACCGCTCAATGCACGCATGCTCGCGCTGGTGCAGGCCTGGCCGCAGCGGCCGCAGCCGATCGATTCGCGCGCGATGAAGGCGGCGTTAGGCGTTTGATGTCGGTGGCGTGCCGGGCTAACTGAAGAAAAAGCTGTCGATCGCGCTCAAGACGCGATCAACGCGCCACGGACTCGGGCGCGTGCCACCCGCCCCCCAGCGCCTGGATCAGCGCGATCGCCGCGGCCTGCCGGCTCGAAGCGACCTGCGCCAGCGTGCGGCGCGCGCTCAATGCCGAGGCTTGCGCGGTGACGACGTCGGTGTAGCTGACCTGCCCGGCCTGGTAGCGGTTCAGCAGCTGCTGCTCGGTCAGATCGGCGGCCTCGGATGCAGCACGCCGCAGGCTCGCCTGCTCGGCCAGCGCGCGTGACGCCGAGAGCTGATTCTCGACCGCCTGGAACGCCGCCAGCACCGTCTGCCGGTAGCGTGCGACCGCGGCGGCGTGTGCGGCCTGCGCGCCTTCGACGCGGGCGCGTGTCGCGCCAGCATCGAAGACCGTCTGCGCGACCGACAGGCCCAGCGACCACAGGCTCGTCGACGCGTTGAACAGGTCGCCGACGCGGCTCGCGGCATTGCCGTACGACGCGCTCAGGCCCAGGCTCGGGAAGTACGCCGAACGCTGGATGCCGATGTTCGCGTTCGCCGCCGCGACCGCGCGCTCGGCGGAGGCGATGTCGGGTCGGCGCTGCAGCAGCTCGGACGGCACGACCAGCGGCAGCGCCGGCACCGCCATGTTCCATTCGGCCGGCGGCAGCGCGAACTCGGCCGGCGCCTTGCCGATCAGCACCGCGATCGCGTGCTCCAGCTGCGCGCGCTGGTTCGTCAGGCTCGACAGGTCGGCGCGCGCGTTCGCGAGCTGGGTCTGCGCCTGCAGCACGTCGGTACGCGGCGCGATGCTGGCGTTGTAGCGGTTCTGCGTGATCGTCGCGGCGCGCTCGTAGCCCTCGACGGTGCGGCGCAACAGGTCGAGCTCGGTGTCGGCGTCGCGCAGCGCGAAGTAGTCGGTCGCGAGCTCGCCCTGCGCGGACAGGCGCGCCGCCGCGAGATCGGCGTCGCTCGCCTGCGCGCTCGCCTGCGCGCTCTCGACACCGCGCCGCAGCGCGCCCCACACGTCGGGCTCCCAGCTCGCACCGAGGCTGGCCTGCAAGGTGTTGCCGGTCGCGAGCGCGCCGTTGCCGCCGCTGCGCTTCGCGCTGGCGTCGAGCGAAACCGACGGGAGCAGCGACGCGCGCTGCTGCGCCACGAGCGCGCGTGCCTGCGCATACGCCGCGACCGCGGCCGCGACGTTCTGGTTCGAGACCTCGACCTGCGCGACGAGACGGTTCAGCTCGGCGTCACCGAACAGCTCCCACCACGGACCGCGCTCGAGCGTGTCGGCCGGCGCGGCGGGGAACCAGCCGGCTTCGCCCTGCGGCGCCTCCTTGAACGCCGCGGATGAAGCCGCGCTCGGCCGCTGGTAGTCGGGACCGACCGCGCAGGCGGACAGCAGCGCGAGCACCGTGATCACGAACAGGTTCTTTTTCATGTGGCGTCCGCGGGTGTGGCGGTCGGGTCGCGGCCCCGGCTCAGGTGGCGCTCATCCTTGCCGCGCCGGCGCAGCTTGTCGAGCAGCATGTAGACGACCGGCGTCGTCAGCAGCGTCAGCAGCTGGCTCGCGATCAGCCCGCCGATGATCGCGACGCCGAGCGGCTGGCGCAGCTCGGAGCCTTCGCCGAAGCCGATCGCGAGCGGCAGCGCACCGAGCGCCGCCGCCAGCGTCGTCATCAGGATCGGACGAAAGCGCAGCAGGCAGGCCTCGCGCACCGCTTCGAGCGACGTGAGGCCGCGGGCGCGCTCGGCGTCGAGCGCGAAGTCGATGATCAGGATCGCGTTCTTCTTGACGATGCCGATCAGCAGGAACACGCCGATCAACGCGATGATCGAGAACTCCATGCGGAACATCAGCAGCGCGAGCACCGCGCCGACGCCGGCCGACGGCAGCGTCGACAGCACCGTGATCGGGTGGATCAGGCTCTCGTACAGGATGCCGAGCACGATGTAGATCACGACCAGCGCCGCGACGATCAGCAGCGTCTGCTGGCCCTGCGACTCGGTTGCGCTCGCGGCGGTGCCGGCGAACGCGCCGCGCACGTTGGTCGGCATGCCGATGTTGGCCTCGGCCTGCGCGATCGCGGCGCGCGCGTCGGCCAGCGTGCGGCCCTCGGCGAGGTTGAACGAGACCGTCGTCGCGAGTTCGCCGTCCTGGTGGTTCACCGAGGTCGCGGCCGACTCCTCGACGAACTTCGCGACCGCCGACAACGGCACCAGGCTCGTCGGCGTGTTCGCGAGCACGTTGCCGGTCGAGGCGTTGCGCAGTGCGGGGTTCGGCGAGACGGTGGTCGACGAGGTGCCGGTCGTCGTCGTGCCGGTGCCGGTGCCGGTGCCGGTGCCCGAGGTGTTCTCGGCCGCGACGACCTGCCCGCCGCTGCTGACGGTGTGCGTCGCGGGCACGAAGATGTCGGCCAGCGAACCCGGGCTGCGCGTGTACAGCGGCGCCCACTCCATCACGACGTGGTACTGGTTCAGCTCGGTGTAGATCGTCGCGACCTGGCGCTGGCCGAACGCGTTGTACAGCGCCGCATCGACCGCGCTCGACGTGAGGCCGAGCCGGCTCGCGCTCTCGCGGTCGACCTTGACGTTGGTCTGCACGCCGTTCTCCTGCTGATCGGTGTCGACGTCGGTCAGCTCGGGCGCCTGCTTCATCTCGTCCGACAGCTTCGAGGCCCAGCTGCGCAGGTCCTTCAGGTTGTCGCTCTTCAGCGTGTACTGGTAGGTCGAGCTGCTCGCGCGGCCGCCCGAGCGCACGTCCTGCACGGTGCCGAGGAACACCTGCAGGCCGGTGACGCGCGCGAGCTGCGGGCGCAGCCGCGCGATCACCGCGTTGCCGCTCTCGTGGCGGCCCTTGCCGAGCGGCTTCAGGTTGACGAACATGAAGCCGCCGCCGGCGCGGCCGCCGCCCGTGAAGCCGACGACCGTGTCGACCGCCGGGTCGTTGTGCACGATGTCGACGACCTGGCGCAGCTTCGCGCCCATCTCCTTGGTCGAGATGCTCTGGTCGGCGCGCATGCCGCCGTTCAGCTGGCCGCTGTCCTGCTGCGGGAAAAAGCCCTTCGGCGCCGCTGAGAACAGGTACACGTTCAGCGCGACGACCGCGAGCAGGATCAGCATCACCAGCCCCTTGCTCGCGAGTGCCCAGTCCAGGCTGTGCTCGTAGCGCTTCAGCACCCACGCGTAGCCGCGCTCGGCGCCGCGCGACAGGCCACCCCACCATCTGCCCGGCGGCCTCTCGGCCTGCCCGCCCGGCTTCAGCAGCCACGCGCACATCATCGGCGTGGTCGTCAGCGAGATCACCAGCGAGATCAGCACGGCGGCCGACAGTGTCACCGCGAACTCGCGGAACAGCCGCCCGGTCTGCCCGCCCATGAAGAGCAGCGGGATGAACACCGCGACCAGCGAGACGCTGATCGACAGCACCGTGAAGCCGACCTCGCGCGCGCCGAGCAGCGCGGCGCGCATGCGCGTCATGCCGGCCTCGATGTGGCGGCTGGTGTTCTCGAGCACGACGATCGCGTCGTCGACGACGAAGCCGGTCGCGACCGTCAGTGCCATCAGGCTCAGGTTGTTCAGCGAGAAGCCGAACAGGTACATCACGCCGAAGGTGCCGAGCAGCGCGACGACGGTCGCGACCGCCGGCACGACGGTCGCGCGCACGCTGCGCAGGAACACGCTGACGACGAGCACGACGAGCACGACCGAGATGATCAGCGTCAGCTCGATCTCGCGCAGCGAGCTGCGGATCGAGTTCGTGCTGTCCGAGGCCACGTTCAGCGTCACGTCCGACGGCAGCTGCGCCTGCAGTTCGGGCAGCAGCGCGCGCACGCCGTCGACGGTCGCGATCACGTTCGCCGCCGGCTGGCGCGTGATCAGCACGATGATCGCCGGTGCGCCGTTGAACAGGCCGAGCGTGCGCGTGTCCTCGACGCCGTCGACGACTTCGGCGACATCGTCGAGCCGCACCGCGGACCCGTTGCGCCACGCGACGAGCATCGGCGCGTAGTCGCTCGCCTTCAACGCCGGCGTCTGCGTGTAGATCTGCAGCCGGCGGCCGTCGCCCTGCACGATGCCTTTCGGCCGGTTCGCATTCGCGGCCTGGATCGCGGCGCGCACGTCCTCGGTGCTGATGCCGTACTTGTTCAGCGCGAACGGCAGCAGCTCGATGCGCACCGCCGGCAGCGAGCCGCCGCCGATCTCGACATCGCCGACGCCGTCGACCTGCGACAGGCGCTGGCTGATGATGTTCGACACCGCGTCGTAGATCTGGCCCGGCGTCTTCGTCTTCGAGGTCAGCGCAAGGATGATCACCGGCGCCGCGGCGGGGTTCGCCTTGCGGTAGGTCGGGTTGCTGCGCAGCGTCGACGGCAGGTCGACGCGGCTCGCGTTGATCGCGGCCTGCACCTCGCGCGCGGCGCCGTCGATGTTGCGGCTCAGGTCGAACTGCAGCGTCACGCGCGCGCTGCCGACGCCGCTCGACGAGGTGATCTCGTTGACGCCGGCGATCGACCCGAGGCGCCGCTCCAGCGGCGTCGCGACACTCGTCGCCATCGTCTCCGGGCTCGCACCGGGGATGTTCGCGCTGACCGAGATCACCGGAAAGTCGACCTGCGGCAGCGGCGAGACCGGCAGCACGAAGAAGCCCGCGATGCCGGCGAGCGCGACGCCGACGGTCAGCAATACCGTGCCGATCGGGCGGCGGACGAAGGGGGCCGAGAGGTTCACTTCGGCGATCCCCTTGTTGCGCGTTCGCCTGGCGCTGCGATCGTCGGCGCGGCAAAGGCGCGTGCGGGCTGGGCGCAGCGCTTCGCCTCGGCGGTCGGCGCTGCGCGCCGACTCCCCTGCGGTGCTCGGTCTCGCGGCCCGCCGCCGAACTCGCTGCGCTCACTTCGTTCGCTCCGCTCAGACAGCCGCGGCGAGTCAGTGGTTGATGCGCGCTGCGCGCGCGGCCACGAGCCCTCCGCTCCTCGGCGCCTCCCACGAAGCGCCGCGCCCAGCCCGCACGCGCCTTTGCAGAACCGTCGTGGCGTGCCTGGGGAAGGGCTCCAACCGTGGCACTCGCGGCAGGCGGCACCCGCTGGCGGCGATTTCTGTGGCGGTGAGGAGCACAGGGCCGAGGTCGGCGCGCGCCAGCGCGCTTCGTGGTCTGACTCGCCGCGGCTGTTTGAGCGCAGTGAGCGCAGCGAACGAAGCGAGTTCGGCGGCGCGACCTCGGACCGAGCACCGGAACGGAGTCGATGCGCAGCAT
>NZ_JBFUKR010000047.1:0-18760 GCF_056400745.1 Rhizobacter sp. P5_A1 | reverse complement strand
GCCGTCGTCAGCGCGCGCAGCGCAGGACTCGACAACAGCAGATCGGGCCTGACCTTCCGTTTGGCCAGGCGCTTGCCCATCTGGGGCGCCTCTTTGCGCCCCCGATCGGCCAACGGCCGATCCCGGTCGGACAGGGTCGGTTCGTCCTTGCTCGACTTGGCATGCCTCACGAGAAACAGAGTCTTCATTGCAATGCGGTGTCCAGGTTCCACCGTCACTTTGCCGGATTGCGTAACCCCTTGCCTCATGACAAGTTTGATCGGAACTGGGCGAGGCGGTGCACCAGGTCGTCTACTTCGGAGTCACACTCGGGCGAGCGGTAGCAGGCCTAGCTGTGAAGAGTCAACAGGTCCTGCTGCTTCGCGGTTTCGCTCCCGCGAGGTCGCGCAGCGTCAGCGCACTCAGATCTGCCACCGTCCCACTTCGAACGTTCGACTTTGTCGGGGTTCGCAGTGGCGTCCGTAGCCGTTCCGGGTGAAACGGGTGCGACTCTCCACACTGCGGACAGTTGGCGACGGCGTTCGCTGGTTCGAGCCGAACGTGATCTTGTCCGAGTTCAGTGTGGCGACGCTGCGAAAAATGCGAGCGCTGGAGTTGGCGAGTCGCCTCCGGCCTGACGTCCCAGTCATCGTCATCAGCGAGGGGCACAACGAGCAGCTGGAACTCGAAGCCCTGCGCGAGGGTGCGTTCGACTGCGTACCCCGGAACGACAAGGCGCGGTTGCTCGCCGCCATGACGCATGCGTTGAGCGTGTTCCCATGAACGACGCTTTCGTGCCGAGGCTGAACGCGCCTGGCAGGAGAGTGAGATTCGCTTTCGACTCTTCATGCAGCACTTGCCGGGTGCCGTCTACATGAAAGACCTCGACGGCCGCTTCACCTACGTCAATTCGGTCGCCAGGCGATTGAGAAGGTGGACACACCGAAAGGTGCACGTGTCTTCCGAAGCATCAAGTTTCCGATCATCGGATTGGACGGGCACGCAGTCATGACTGGCGGCATCTCGATCGACGTGACGGAGGCGTCGCTCGACAGGCCCATGACAAGCTCTCAGTGAAGTTCGACTTCAGGCTCGTTGCAAGGTGGTTCGACGACGAATCATGTCGGGTTCATGCTGTGTCGCTTGTTTGGCTTGGGGCTGCGGAGGTTGCCGCCGTCGCGCCACGGTCCGGTTGTCAGCATTTGTATCTTCCCTTCCGTGCCGGGCCGATTGCCTTTATGTTCCCCGTCCCGACTTCATCCTTTGGAGACGAGCATGGACGAGTTCGCGGCCGCCCGCGCATACATCGACCCAGCAGATTCACGCGCCGCAGCCGGTGCACTGGTGCACGACTACAGCCGGCGCTACATTGCCGCTTCGCCGCACCGGATGGAACAACTTCTGGCGGCCTACCGAAGCAGCATGGAGCCGTCAATAGAAGACGACGACGGCATCGACGAGAGCTGACCGAGCCCCGCATCGCACCTCGAGAGGCAGGAGGCGTCGACGTCGTTGCGTGTCAGTGCTCCGTGTCTTCCAGGACCACGGCGGGAAACGCGAACTCCCGGCCCACGACAGCGCGTGCATAGAGGTAGTTCTCGCGAGCGCGCTCGCTCAGTTCGTCCAGAGGCACGTGACCTTCGGCGTCGCACGGAAAGACGAGCGACTTGCCGGTGTTGAAGAGCGACTGGAATCTGATGACGTGTGAGCAGTTCAAACAACCTCCGCGACGGAGCCTTCTCGAACCTTTAACGCTGTGACGGGCTCGACGGTTGTCGCGCAGGGGCTCCGCGTTGCTTTTAGGCCGGACCCAGGTGCTTCCCCACAAGGCCGGTCATCTCGAACATCGTCACCTCGTCCTTCCCCATGACCGCCTTCAGCGTGGCGTCGCAGAGGATGTTGCGCTTGTTCGCCGGGTTCTGGAGCTTGTGCGCCTTGATGTAGTCCCACAGGCGCTTGGTGACCTCTGTTCTTGGCAGCGGCTCTGCGCCGACGACCCTCGCAAGTTCGGGGCTCGGCTTGAGAGCCTTCATGAACGCGGTGGTCTTGGGGGTCGTTGTGCTGCTCATCGATGCTTCTCGAAGTGTTGGGACGCGGAGGATACCTGGGCGTGAGATGGTGGCCGAAGGTGCAACGCTTCGCCTCGCGCGCGAGGCCGAGCGTGGTGATGCGCCACGCCCATTGCGTACGTCCATGGCTTCATCTCACTGAGGGTCATGAGATGAGCCGAGGCTGCTTCGCCCATCCGGTGCATGACAGTTCCATGGCAGACCGGAGTAGGTGCTGCGCGGCAATACCGGCACTGACCTGCGCGTCGCCAAACCCCCTGCAGTGATGGCCGCCTGCAAGCCTTGGATGACGTGCCCGGCGTCGCTGGCCTGGGCGATCCCGCGCAGCACTGCCACTCCCGCCGCGCCACACCGCGCCGCCTCATGGCTGCGTTCGCCATCCATCCCGGCGATCGCCACCACGGGTTCGCGCAGCACGCGGCACCAGTAGGCCAGGTTGCCCGGACCTTGGGGGCGCCAGGGCATGTCCTTCGTGGTGGTGGCATGAATCGGGCCGCAGGCGATGTAGCTCGGCGTCCAGGTGTGAGCACGACACACTTCCCAATAGCTGTGGGTGCTCAGCCCGACCCGCATCCCGGCGTTGCGCAGCGCCTCCAGATCGGCCGTTGCCAGGTCTTCCTGGCCGAGATGAACGCCGTACGCGCCGTGCTCGATCGCCAGCTGCCAGTGGTCATTGATGAACAGCTGCGCCTGCACGCCGCGCGCCGCCTGCACACTTCGCGAGACCTCTCGCGACAAGTGTTCGCGGGTCCCCTCCTTGATGCGCAATTGCACCGTGCGTACGCCAGCATTCAACACCCGTTCGACCCAGGCTGAGCTGTCGACCACCGCGTAGAGACCCAGGCGTCGGTCGATGAGCGCGGCAAAGCCCTGGGGCTCGGCGTCTGCGCCGGCGTGCAGCGAAGGCATCAGTTCGGCATGCAGACCGAAGCCGCGCCGGGGTCGCACGGCCCCTGCGCCGCCCCCGGCCGGCACGGCCCGGCGCAGCGCCTCCGTGGTGCTCATCTTCGCGATCACGGCCGCGTCCGCGGTGCAGAAGTCCAGCGCGAGCGCGGCGGCCATCGAGGCGGCGAACACGCAGCCGCTGCCGTGGTGGTGCGGTGTGGCGACCCGGGGCAGTGCGAGCCACCCCTTCGCTTCGGGCGTGTCGATCCAGTCCAGTGAGCGTCGACCGCCGGCATCGCCGCCGGTGATGACCACGGCCGCAGGCCCCAGCGCGCGCAACGCGGCTGCTGCCCGCTCCACGGCCAAAGAAGCCGACATCGCGGCCGCGTCCCAGCCCAACAGCCAGGCCGCTTCGGCGCGGTTCGGCGTGATGACGGTGGACCGTGGCAGCAGTTCGCACAACATCGCCTCGCGCAACGCCGTGCTGGCGAGGTCGGCGCCGGTGGTCGCGCGCCACACCGGATCGATGACCAGCGCGATCGGCCGATCACGCCGCAGCCGGTCCACCCAGGCAGCGACGCAGCGCACGTTCTCAGGGCTGGCGAGCAAGCCGGTCTTGATGGCACTCGGCGGCATGTCGCTGGCGAGCGCAGAGAGCTGCGCATCAAGCAGGCCTGCGGCCACCGGTTCGACACGCTCGACGGCGACCGAGTTCTGCGCCGTGAGCGCGGCGACCGCCGTGCAGCCATGCAGGTCGAATGCATCGAACGTGCGCAGGTCGGCCTGCAGGCCGGCGCCCCCGCCGCTGTCGGATCCTGCGATGCTCCAGACCACGGGACGTGGCGAATCGCTCATGTCTTGCTCGCCGGTTGACATCACAGGTCGAAAGGCCGGCCACCGACCGGGGTCGACGCAATCGCCATGTCCTGCGGCGTCAGCAGACCTGACAGATGTCCGAGGCGTCCGGCCTCGATGGCCAGGCCGAACGCGCGCGCCATGCCCACCGGGTCGGCCGCCTGCGCAACGGCGGAGTTGAGCAGCACGGCGTCGAAACCGAACTCCATCGCGTGCGCCGCGTGCGAGGGCGCACCGATGCCGGCATCGACGATCAGCGTCAGCTCCGGCAGGCGCGCGCGCAAGGTGCGCAGCGCCCACGGGTTGAGCAGCCCCTGGCCCGACCCGATCGGCGCACCCCAGGGCATCAGGATGCGGCATCCGGCGTCGGCCAGCCGTTGAGCGCTCACCAGGTCGTCGGTGCAATACGGGAACACCTCGAAGCCATCCTTGACCAGTTGGGTGGCCGCCAAAGTGAGCTCCCACGGGTCGGGCTGCAACGTGTGCTCGTCGCCCACGACTTCGAGCTTGATCCAGTGCGTGCCGAGCAGTTCGCGCGCCATGTGCGCGAGCGTGACCGCCTCGCGCGCGGTACGGCAGCCAGCCGTGTTGGGCAGCAGGCGCGCGCCGCTGGCGCGGATGATGTCGATGAAGCCGTTGTCGGCGCCACCCGCGGCAAGCTGGCGTTTCAGCCCGACCGTCACGACCTGCGTGCCCGAGGCCGCGATGGCCTCGCGCAACACCAGCGGCGAAGGGTAGCCCGCCGTGCCGAGAAGAAAGCGGCTGCGCAGCGGCAGGCCGCCGAGCACGAAGTCGTCGTTGCTGTCGTCCATGTCAGCCGCCCACGATGGCCTGGAAGCAGGTCACCTTGTCGCCGTCACGCAAAACGTATTCATCGCGCTGGCTGCGCGCGACGAACTCGCCATTCAGCGCGGTGGCGATGCCTTCGGGCACGTGACCCAGCCGAACGATCAGATCAGCCAGGGTGCTGAAGGCGACGAGCGTGTGCGCCTGCCCATTCACGACGACATCGAGCGTCAGTGCGGCTGCGTCGTCGTCGTTGCTCATGCCGATACCTCCTGGGGTGTGAACGATGTCGCCACAGGCTGAAGCCCTGTCTCTCGCAACGCGTCTTCGATCAGCGCCGGAGCGATCAACCAGCCGTGGCGGAACAGCCCGTTGATGCGGGTCAATCCCGGTTGATAGTCGATGTGAGGAAGGTTGTCAGGCAGGGCAGGGCGCAGGTTCGTTTCGGTGCGCACGACACGCGCCTCGGCGAGTTCGGGCAGCACGCTGTGGGCCGCGCTGAGCAGGCCCAGCAAGGTGCGCACCGAGATCGGCGAGCGGTCTTCGGACTCGATCTCGCTCGCGCCCACGACGACGATGTCGTCCGGCCGGGGCACGAGGTACACACGAGAGCGCGGGTGCAGCAGACGCAGCGGGCGGCCGAGCTCGATGCCTGGCGCGTGCAGCCAGACGATCTCGCCGCGCACGCCGCGCACCGGCAGATCCGGTCGCGCGTCGACGCCGCGCACATCGAACACCGCGTCGAAGCGCTCCCCTTCGATGCGCCCCGGCGCCAGGTCACGAACAGGCTGCTGCCAGCGCCAGCACACCCCGCCTTGTGTGGCCGCGTCGGCCAGCGATTGCATCGCCTGTACGGTGTGAATCTGCCCTTCGCCTTCGAGCAGCCAGGCGTGGGTCGGGCCATGCACCGCGGGTTCCAGTTCGCGCAGCTGATCGGCTGTCAGCGCGCGTGGCGCATGTCCTGAAGACATCTTCGTCCGCAGCAGGCTGACGAGGCGCTGCGCAGCTCCGAGGTCGCTGCGGTGCGCGAGCAGCAGGCTGCCGTTGCGCCGGAAGTGCACCGGCTGCCGCAGTTGATTCACGATGTCGGCCCACAGTGCGAGCGAGCGCAGGCCGAGGTCGGCCACGTGGGCGTTGGCGCTCTCCAGCTCGGCCCAGGGACTGAGCATGCCCGCCGCGGTCCAGCCGGCAGCTCGACCGCGATCGAGCGGACCGGTTGCCGGGTCGAATACGGTGACCGCGTGCCCGAGTCGGGACAAGCGCCACGCCAACAGCCGGCCCAACAGGCCCGCGCCGGCGATGCCGACGTGCCGCTTGGCCATCGTTCAGGCACTCTCGGTCGGGGCAGCGTGGATCGGGATGTAGATCTCGCCGCCCCCGCGCTTGAACTCTTCGGACTTCGCCTCCAGCCCCTGCGCCAGGACCGCGTCTTCGCTCAGGCCTTGCGCCGCCGCGTAGTCGCGCACTTCCTGGGTGATCTTCATCGAGCAGAACTTGGGCCCGCACATGCTGCAGAAGTGCGCCTCCTTGCTCGAGTCCTTCGGCAGCGTCTCGTCGTGGAAGTCGCGTGCGGTGTCGGGGTCGAGGCTGAGGTTGAACTGGTCGTGCCAACGGAACTCGAAGCGCGCCTTCGAGAGCGCATCGTCGCGTGCCCGTGCGGTCGGATGGCCCTTGGCCACATCTGCTGCGTGCGCGGCGATCTTGTAGGCGACGATGCCGGCCTTCACGTCGTCGCGATCCGGCAGGCCGAGGTGTTCCTTCGGGGTCACGTAGCACAGCATCGCGGTGCCGAACCAGCCGATCATCGCCGCGCCGATCGCGCTCGAGATATGGTCGTAGCCTGGTGCGATGTCGATCGTCAACGGCCCGAGCGTGTAGAACGGCGCTTCATGGCAGTGCTTGAGCTGCTCTTCCATGTTGGCCTGGATCAGGTGCATCGGCACATGGCCCGGGCCCTCGATCATGGTCTGCACATCGTGCTTCCATGCAACCTGCGTGAGCTCGCCGAGGGTGCGCAGCTCGGCGAATTGCGCTTCGTCGTTGGCATCGGCACCACTACCGGGGCGCAGGCCGTCGCCGAGCGAGAAGCTCACGTCGTAGGCCTTCATGATGTCGCAGATGTCCTCGAAGTGCGTATAGAGAAAGCTTTCCTGGTGGTGCGAGATGCACCACTTGGCCATGATCGATCCGCCGCGCGACACGATCCCGGTGCGCCGGTTCGCGGTCAGGTGGATGTAGGCCAGGCGCACGCCGGCGTGGATGGTGAAGTAGTCCACGCCCTGCTCGGCCTGCTCGATCAGCGTGTCGCGGTAGATCTCCCACGTCAGGTCTTCGGCCACGCCGCCGACCTTCTCGAGCGCCTGATAGATCGGCACCGTGCCGATCGGCACCGGCGAGTTGCGCACGATCCAGTCGCGCGTGGTGTGGATGTTCCGGCCGGTCGACAGGTCCATCACGTTGTCCGCGCCCCAGCGGATCGCCCAGACGAGCTTCTCGACCTCTTCGTCAATGCTCGACGTGACCGCCGAGTTGCCGATGTTGGCGTTGATCTTGACGAGAAAGTTGCGGCCGATCGCCATCGGCTCGACCTCGGGGTGGTTGATGTTGGCCGGGATGATCGCGCGGCCGCGCGCCACCTCGTCGCGCACGAACTCGGGCGTGACGATGCGCGGGATCTGCGCGCCCATCGGGTTGCCTTGCAGCCGCTTTTCGCGCGATGCGTCGGCCAGGTACTCGGCCATCCACTCGCGCTTGCCGTTCTCGCGGATCGCGACGAATTCCATCTCGGGCGTGACGATGCCGCGCCGCGCGTAGTGCATCTGGGTGACGTTGCCGGAGCGGTTGGCACCCGTCTTCGCGCGGCGTGGCGAGCGTTGCAGCGCGGCGGCCTCGCGGCGCAGCGCGGCAAGCCGCTCGGCCTCGCGCGCTTCGTGCTTGGTGCCGTCGTCGAGCGCTTGCGGCGCACGGCCGGTATAGCCCTCGGTATCCCCGCGTGCATCGATCCAGCGTGCGCGCAACGGGGCGAGCCCCTGGCGCACGTCGATGGCGGCTGCGGCCTCGGTGTAGGGCCCCGAGGTGTCGTACAGCGCGATCGCTTCTCCGTTGGAAAGCAGGACCTCGCGCATCGGCACGCGCAGATCGGCATGCACGTTGCCGTGGGCGTAGACCTTCTTCGAGGCCGGGAACGGCTCGCGCGTCAGCGCCAGACGTTCGGCGAAGGTGGCAGGGTCGAACTTTTCGGGGGCGTTCATCGGGGCAACCTTTCCGTTGAGTGGGTGCTCCGGAAAGTGCCCCTGGGGCCGAGTCAGGGCTTCATGCCATGACCGCCACCAAGGAGAACAAATCGGCTCTTCTTCCGCCGGTATTAACCGGATCAAGTTCGTCGGGTTCGGCGTCTTCGCCATCTCAGCACTGCGTGCACCCCGGAGCAGCGCAGAGTCTACGGCCCCGGCGTTCCGAGCGTCAAGGGCGATAGGCTTGCGGTCAGACCGTGCGTTGCCGCGGCGATGCCGAATCGGCCGCCATGCCACCGGTCCGTTGATTGAGGGCTACGGCTCATGCTTCGGCGTTGGCCCTGTCGCTCGGCATCACGATCGCGGAGAAGAAGGCAGTCGATTCGGTGCGCGAGCTCTACGACCTTGCCCGCCGTGTTGCCCCAGCGTACATCGGCGTTTCACCCATCCGCGCGATGTCGCGGCGGATGCCTTCCTTGACGGACTCTGCGGCACCACCGGCCTCTACTTCTCTCGCTACGGCATCCACGACATCGCGGCTCCAGGAGGCCCAGTCCGGCCCGTATTGGTCGGTCAGGCTTCTCAGGCCCTGATCGATGAAGAATCGCAACACATCGGCTTTGGCACACCGAAGGGAAAAGGCCAGTCCTCTCAGTTGATCGTCCATGCCCTGCGGCAGATGGAAGGATCGGAGGACCATCGTGTCGGCGTCTTCAGCCATGTCGTACCCCTCGGACGTTTCTATATCGACATATATATGTCGATATGGCACATCTGTCAAGCCCGCGATGTCCTGGAGACGGAATTCCTGCCGCTTCGCTCAGCAATACCTCGAGAGAACCCGGTCAGCGAGCCATCCCAACCCCATCAGATTCGTTGACGCTGGCCCCTGAATGGTTCCCAGCCCCGGCACGTGCAATCCCTCCGGAAACGGCGCACCGTTCGAAAGCGTCCCGTGCACGCTCAAGTCACGCGCGATCGCCCTGAGGATTTGCTGCCGTCGCGGCCCATCGAAGAAGGGTCGCAGGCTCGACGCCGCAAAGAACTCATCCGCGAAACCCCATCGGTCGAAGCCGCGCGCGTCCACGATGACGGTGCCGGGCAGAATCTTCAACGGTGGGGCAGGGGGGCCGACGAAGATCGGGGGTGGACCGAGCGAAGGAAGCAAGGCGTGCGCTTGTGCCAACGCGGCATCCGGCGGCGCGTCCATTTCGAGTTCGAGCAAGTCCGGCTCGCCGGAACCGCCCGGACCCACGTTGCGGTAGCCGCGGGCTGAATAGGACTCGTAGGTGATGTTGTCGGAGACCAGATTGCGGAGCACGTAGTCCCAGACCACGGCCGCCGTGGTGCGGGACAGAAAGGCCTCGCGGACATGGGGCGCGAGTGCTTTCCAGGCATCGTCGTCGGTGAAAAGCCGGTCTTCGAACGGGCCGTCGTGGCGCGCGAAGAGGGTCGCCTCGCGGCCGACGATGGTGATCGGCAGGGTCGTCAGGCCTTTGCGAAGGAACCAGTACGCGATTGCAGCAGCGGTGCCTCCCGCCCCGATGATCAGGACGGAGGGGTCCGGCTCGGCGGACAGCAAGCGTTGCATCACCGGTATCGACTTCGGCTGCCAGAACGAAGTCCACGGACTTCACTTCATTGCGAACCAAGGACGTCGCACCCTGGTGAACGGCTTTGAACACCGCGTCGGTCAAATAGTCCGCGAACTCTCGATGCCGCGGCGGATTGCGACCATTGACGACCCAGTCGCGATAGCGCGCGCCTCCCGATGCGTTGATGGCAAAGGATTGCCACGAGAAGTCGCCGATCATCGCCTGGGCGACGCGGGGACCGTAGGTCATGGTGTCGTACGGAAAGCCGAGATCTCGCTCCGCCAGGGTACACAGAGGCTGTTCACCGTCCGTGTATCCGATGCTCCCTCGCCACGCGGCGCCCACCGGGTTGTTCTCGTAGAGATCGATGTGCGGAGGCGGGCGGTGGTGCCCCGCCGCACGCAGTGCCGCGGCCTTCGCGACGATGGCCGCGCCCTTTGGTCCGGCGCCGATGATCGCAAGCTTCTTGGTCATGTTCTTCTGCCTCCTCCGACGGGGCAGCCAGTGTGCATTCGATTCGGGGGCTGGCCCGAGAAGATGCATGGGGAGTCCTGCACCTGTCGGCGACGTCGCGCGCAACTCCGAACCCGCGAATCGTTCGTGATGGATCTCAGTGCGGCGCACGCGAACCGCGCGACAAGGCAATCCGCGGCTCGTTCACCGGCGTCAAGCAACTCGTCCAACGCATCGACCGGTTTGTAAGCCACCGCAACACGAACTCCCGGACGTTTCGCTGGACCGCCACTGCCTACTCGATCCTGGAGAAGCTTCATCGACCTTGCTCGCGTGTCAGCGGGACAGGGCGCTAGCGGGTTGCCGCGTCGCCCCGGTGGCCAGACACTCGGAGCGGTTGGCCTACGCTCCCCGAAATCATTACCTTGTTGCGACCGGCGCGGCCCCCGGCGCGAGCGTTACCAATGCTTGCGCCGAGCCGGGGCAAGGGTGCGAATATTTATGGTGTTGCTCGGCGTGTTGCATGGCAGTTTGGCGCGCGTTCTCCCATCTGTGGCATCAGCACGTCCCACCGCATCGAAGGAAGAGTTTTGGATCGCGACACGATCATCGGTGTGCCTTTCGAGGCACACGCTCCGTTGAGGTCGCTGCTCCAAGACCAGTCCGACCCCGATCTTGGCGTGCACGACGACGAAGTCAGCCAGCGCCTGTTCAAGATTCGGAGTGCCGACTCATCCGGGCAGCGCAGTTCGGCGAGCATTCTCATCAACCGCATGTACGGCAGGCGCGGCTACCGCAGCACGCCGTTGCCGGAGCAGCAACTGCCGACCCGCATCACGCTCGTGGCGAGCGAACACGAGGTCATGATCGGCACGATCACGATCGGGTTCGACTCGCCCGCGGGGTTGCACGCCGACGACCCTTTCCGCACTGAAACCGATGGACTGCGCGAAGCCGGTCGCCGGATCTGCGAGTTCACCAAGCTGGCCGTGGACAGCGTGGTCCGCTCCAAGCGGGTGCTGGCGTCCTTGTTCCATGTCGCCTACATCTTTGCCTACCGCACGATGGGTTTCGACACCTTGCTGATCGAGGTCAACCCCCGGCATGTCCGGTACTACCAGCGCATGCTCGGCTTCGAGCCGCTCGGGCCGCGGCGCCTGAACCGGCGTGTGAACGCACCTGCGGTGCTGCTGAGCCTGGACTTCTCGCACGCACACGACCAGATCGAACGTTACGGCGGCAGGCCCGAGTATTCGCTGGTCGAGCGGTCCTTGTACCCGTACTTCTTCTCGATTCAGGAAGAAGCCAGCATCGTCGGTCGACTCATGCGAAACCAACCCGATGCGGCCTACTTTCATGGCGGGTCGCCGCCATCCCGTTCGATGCGTACGGCGCGCTGACGCCGGACTGACGTGAACCCGGCGCCGGAATTCAGCTACGACGAGGCCTTTTCGAGGAACCTCGGCTGGGTGACCGAGGCGGAGCAGCGTCGGCTGCAGGGTTCGCGCGTGTGCATCGCCGGCCTCGGCGGGGTCGGCGGCGTCTACCTGCTCACGCTGGCAAGGCTGGGCGTGGGCGCGTTCTCGATCGCCGATTTCGACACCTACGCCCTGGCCAACTTCAACCGGCAAGTGGGTGCCACGCTGGCGTCGTTGAGTCGCCCGAAGATCGACGTGATGCTGGCGATGGCGCGAGACATCAACCCGGACCTCGATGTCCGCGTTTTCAACGAGGGGCTGAATCCCGACAACCTGGAGGCGTTTCTTGCCGACGGCGATGTCTATCTCGACGGGCTCGACTTCTTTGCGCTCGACATTCGACGCCGCGTGTTCGCGCTGTGCGCTGCCATGGCCATCCCGGCGACCACCGTGGCACCGCTCGGTATGGGCGCTGCGCTGCTGAACTTCGTGCCCGGCGGCATGACGTTCGAGGGGTACTTCCGTCTCGAAGGCCATACCGCGGACGAGCAGGCACTCCGGTTTCTGGTCGGTCTGTCGCCTGCGATGCTGCAGATGTCCTACCTCGTCGATCCTTCGCGGGTCGACCTTGCCAGCCGGCGCGGCCCTTCGACCGTCATCGGCGTGCAGCTGTGCAGCGGCATCGCAGCCGTTCAGGTGCTCAAACTGATCCTGGGGCGCGGCGAGGTCCCGGCTGCGCCAAGCGGCCTGCATTTCGATGCGTTCCGCAACCGCCTCAGGCGCACCTGGCGACCCGGTGGAAATCGCCATCCGCTGCAGCGCCTGCTGCTCGCGGTTGCGAAGCGACGGTTGCGGGGCGCCTGAGCCGATGTTGCCTGAGCTGCAGCAGCTGCGTCGAATTCTGAGCGCCGGCATCCTCGCGCCGTCGGCCGAGAACAAGCACTACCTGCGTTTTCGCGTCGCGCAAGACTCGGTGAGTCTGGCCAGCACCGATCGCGCGTCGTGGGCGGCGTTGCCGCATCGCCGGTTCCTGGCCTTGCTTTCGTATGGTGCGGTGCTGGAGAACATCGCGTTGCGCTCCGCGCATCTCGGGCATGGCCTCGTGGCCGACTTGTTTCCGGACCCTGCCGAGCCCGACCTGATCGCGCAGTTGCGCTGGGCTTCGCCGGCGCCGCCCCCTGACCCGCTGGACCGGGCGATCGAAGGCCGGCACACGAATCGCCGCTTCTACGCCCACGCGAGCCTGCCGGGCGAGACCCTTGCGCAGTTGTCGGCCGCAGCCGCTGCAACGCCCGGCGCGCGGCTCGTGTGGCTCGACGATGCGGACAGCCGCGGCCTCGCACTCCAGACCATCCGAATCGCGGAAACAGAGCGCTTCCTGCGACCCGCGCTGCACCACGAATTGTTCGGCGCCGTGCGTTTCGACAACGGCTGGCGGCGCACCACCGATGAATGGCTGCCGCTCGCCGCATTGCAGATCGAGCCGCCGATGCGCCTCCCGTTTGCGCTGTTGCGCCACTGGCCGCTGATGCGCGCGTCGACATGGCTCGGCGCGCACCTCGCGCTGGGCTTGCGCGCCGGATATCTGCCCTGCGCGTTGGCGCCGCACATCGGTCTGCTGGTCGTCGATGACCAACGCGATGACATGGGCGTTATTCGGGCCGGGCGCGGGTTCCAGCGCTTGTGGCTTGCGGCGCAGGCTGCGGGCCTGGCGCTGCAGCCGATGGCTGCGGCGACGGTGCTGGCGCACCAGGCCCCTGCGCCCGGCTGGGTTCGCGCCGACGTGAAGCGGCGGCTGCAGAAGCAATTGGCGCGACTCGCCGGTGACCCCGGGGCCCGCCCTTGCATGCTGTTTCGCGCGGGCCGCGCGAAGCCACCTACCGTCGTCACTGGGCGCTTGGCGCTGGATCATTACCTCGTGTGAGAGAGGTTTCCAATTGATCGGTGCGTTGCCACCGATTCAGTGCTCAGGCGGCCACGCCTCGCACTCCAGCTCAGCGACGATGACCGGATCGAAAGCGCCGACATCGACCCACATCTCGCTCGCGATCGAGGTCAGCGCGAGCCGGTCGTGATGCGGACGCAACTCCAGCAGTCGAGCAGTGCAACTGGCAACCCATTGCTCGCGACCCGCCGGAGCCGATTCGGCCATCCGATCAAGGCGGGTGTCGCGCGCCGGCGCAGGCGCTCTGTTGCGCCGCGTGGGGAACGAGGTGGACGTCATCTTCGGCTCCTGTTCGGAACAGCCGGTGTCGTCAGTACGGGTACTGCCCGCAGGGCGACCGCGCGGCTGCGATCGGACAAATTCGACATGTCGCGGCGTCGCCGGTTCGCCGCAGATTTGTAATCGGCACCATTCATCGGGGGGGAGAGTGCCGATGCGGCGTGTTCGCTTACAGCTTCGGAATCGGCACCTTGATTTAATTGCTTGTCCGAAGGTTGGACAAGGTTTGTGCTCCCCGAAATTACCCAAGGAGTTTCAAATGAGGAAGACAGTTTTCTCTATCGCAGTCGGTGCCGCCCTGCTAGGGGGTTCGGGTGCCGCATTGGCCGTCGACATCGGCGGACTCAACGTGCCCCTGGGTGCGACCTTCGCGGTCGCACAGGTCTACGAGAACGTCGTCACCGGCGTGGGCCAGACGCTCTCGGGCTACGGCGAAGTCGACTCGATCAACGGAACGGCCGTCAACACGTTGTGCAGCGGCTGCGAGCTGACCTACCGTTTCACCGATTACGTCGTGTCGTCAATCTCGGCGACCGACATCAAGTTCAGCGGTGGAGTGGTCACCTTCTATCTCGGCTTCGGCGCCGACAATGACTTCAACGCATTCACCAGCGGCAGCTCTGCCGCCGATCTGGCAGCCGCCACCAATGGCACGGTGTTCCTGAACCTGTCGGGCCATGCGATCGACGCTGCGGGCAACACCTTCGCGGGCACGGGCCTGAACATTGGCTCAGCAACGCCATCGGGCACGGGCTCGGGCCTCGCCGACGTCAACACCAGTGGGAGCGGCATCGCGAATGCCTACTTCAATACCAACTCGGTGCCGGCATTGTTCGGCGGCGGCAACGCCGACTTCCTGCTGACCTCGTCGTTCAGCGGCCTGTTCCCGCCGCATCCGGCGGAATGCACCCAGGGCCAGGGACCGTCGTGTGTGAGCGGGAGTGCCGACTTCCGCAGCGTGACGGCAGTCCCGGAACCGGAGACCTACGCGCTGATGCTGGCCGGCCTCGGTGTCATGGCCTTCATCACCCGCCGTCGCAAGGCTTGAGCGAAGCCCGCTTGTGCCTGGCCAGTCGGTGCGAACTGACTGGCCTCATCCTTGTTCGGACGTCGGTGGAACAGAGGCCGACCGATGGAAGTTGAGGTCACTCGGCTGCGCCGGCGCGGCCATCCACTCGATCCCGACGAGCTTGACCCGCCGATGCGCGGCGACTTGATCGTGAAGGTCGATCGGGACCGCCCCGATGGATTGGTCATGCGTGAGGCGCGCCTGATCGTCTACATCGGCATGCCCAGGACGCCATGCTCGATCCTCCCACGCCTGGTCGACGCGCGGATGGTCGAGATCGACGGCGTCACGCTCACGCTGATCGGTGTCGAGCGCGACGCTGCGGCGAACGACAGGGGGCCGGAGCACGTGCAGGTCTGGCGCTGCACGCTGTTGACGGGCCTCAGTCCCGGATTGGGGCCGCGGCCATCTCGTAGCCAGGGCACAGCAAATCAAGGGGCCTAGGGATCGCGAACAAGCTCGATCAGCCGGCGGCTCGCGAATCCGATACCTCGCGATCGTCCGATGAGCCCTGCTGGGGTTGCCGAACCGCCTCGGACCGCACGAATTGAATTGTCGCGGCCAAGCCGTGCCCCGACTCCGGCGTGTGCAGCGATACCGTCGCGTTCATCCGCGACGCGAACTCACGGACGATCGGCAATCCCAGTCCGCATCCGCTTGAGTCGCCATCGTGCACTCTGTAGAAGCGCTCGAAGACGCGCTCCCGCTCAGGCAGCGGTATTCCGGGACCGTTGTCCTCCACGATCAACGTGACGCTTGAACTCGAGACCAGGATCTTGCTGGTGACGATGCCGCCACGCTGGATGTATCGAATCGCGTTGTCGACCAAATTCATGACAATCTCTCGCAGCGCGACAGGGTGGCCGCAGACCAGCGGTGCGGTCCCGATCATCTCGAAGCCGAGATCGATTTCCTTGGCCTGTGCCTGCCCCGCCAGGTCTTCCAAGACTTGCCTTACAACCACATCCAGCTCGACCGACGCACCTGCATACGGCCTCTCGGACAGGCCGTGCGCTTCGGCCGACGACAAGGTGAGAAGCTGATTGACCAGGTGCACGGACTGATTCACGGTTTGCCGGATCGCGGCCAACGATTCGGCACTTCCGGCGGCGTCGGTCGACCGCACCGCATAACTGACTTGGGTGCTTAGCAACGTCAGCGGCGTGCGCAACTGGTGTGCGGCGTCCTGGACGAAGTTGCGTTGAGCGTTGGTGTAGTGATTCAGCCGCTGTGCGTACTCATTGATCGCGACCACCAAAGGCGCCAACTCCGCAGGGATCGCCCTGAATTCCAGAGGTTGCAGTGCGCCGGGCTCGCGCGCGAGCACCGCGTCGCGCAAGTTGATCAGAGGCTGAAGACCGTGGCGCAGCCCGTACAGGATCAGGATCGCGGCCAACGCCAGGATCAGCAGTTGCTGAACCATGGCGTGCAGCCAGAGACTGCGGGTCAGTCTCTCGTGGCCACGCATGGTCTGGGCAATCTGGACGAGCACGGGTTGAATGCCCGAATCCGTCAGCGCCGGCTGCACGAATGCGACGGCACGCACCGGCGCATTGCGCACCTGTGCGTCGAAGAAGCGCGGAACCTCCGGCTGAAGCGCCACACCCGGCACGGCAAGTTCCGCGTAGCCCGCAACCATCTGACCCGCCGCGGTCGTGACACGGTAGTACACGCGATCGACGTCATTCGATTCGAAAAGCTCCAGCGCCGCGGGAGGGATGTGCTCTTGGAAACCGCCGTCTTCGAAATGAAGTTGCTCGGCGACGATGCGTGCGGACCCCAACAGCAGACGGTCCTGCATGACCGACGCGGTGTTGCTTGAATTCTTGTAGCTGATCGATCCGTCGATGGCCACGGCGCTTGCGAGCGGCAGCATCACCCAGGCCAGCAGCCTGACCCGAAGGCTAGGGGCCACGATGAACTTGGCGCAGCAGGTAACCGAGGCCGCGCAGGGTGACGATGGTGGCATCGCTGCCTTCGAGCTTCTTGCGCACTCGATGTATGTATATCTCGATGGCATCGACGGACATGCTCTCGTCCATGGAAAAGAGGCTCTGTGCCAACGCCGTCTTCGATACCGTGCTGCCCATCTTCATCGCCAGTACCTCTAGCACGGCCCGTTCGCGCGGTGCCAGCGCCAAGACCTGACCCGAAAGAGTGAACTCGTGCGTGTTCGTGTTGTACAGGAGATCGCCGCACTCGATGATTGGATTGACGATCTGGGCCGAACGTCGCAGCAGCACCCGAATGCGTGCCTCGAGTTCTTCCACGTCGAAGGGCTTTGCTACATAGTCGTCCGCGCCGTGGTTCAACTCGCTGACTCGGCTCTGCATCGTGTCGGTGGCTGTCAGCACCAGCACCGGCGTGCGGTTGTTGCGTGCGCGCAGATGTCGCAACACTTCCTGGCCACCCATCTTGGGCAGCGCGAGATCGAGGATCACCAGGTCGTACGCGTCAGCGCGCAGGGCGAAGTCGGCGTCGGCGCCGTTGTCGAGCCAGTCGACCGTGTATTGCTGCTTTCGCAGTGTTCGACACAGCCACTCGGCCAGCGCCTTGTTGTCCTCGACGAGCAGTATGCGCATCAGACCTCGCGAGCTTCCGAGTCAATGCGCGTCATCGGGGTACGGCCGAGGTGAATGCGGTTGTGTAGGTCCGGCCCAGGTCGATGGGCTTCGCCTGCACCGATCGGTTGACGACCTTCATGATTTTCAGCACGGTGGCTGGTCCCGACGGAGGCATCGCACCGTCTCTGATGAACATCGACTTGCTGTCACGCAATGCCGCGATGTAGAGCGCCGAGTCGCCGCGACTGAAGTCCGCAGGAAGCTGCGCTTCGATGTCGCCCGCCGAGTGACTGTCGATGTATCGCAAGGCCTTGACCAGCGCATTCACGAGTCGTTGAACCTCGCCATGGTGCGCGTCGGCCCAGCGTGTCGTGACGTACAGGCAGGCGCCCGGATAGATGCCCCCGAGGATCTTCTCGGTGGCTTGCGGTGTGCGCAAATCGACCATCAGGCGTGCATCGCCCGCCTGCAGCAGGCGCGAAACCGTCGGCTCGGTCGTCATGCCAGCATCGATCCGACCCTGCTGGATGGCCGCCACGAATCCGGCGCCTGATCCGACCGCGACGAAGCGTACGTCGGCGAGTTTCACACCGTGGATCGCCGCGAGGTACTGGCTCAACAGGTGGGTCGACGACCCGAGTCCTGTCACACCCAAAACGCGCCCCTTGAAGTCGGCCGGACTGCGCATGGCATCGGACACCCGGACGGACACGATCTCCGCCTCGCCGGGAGCCTGGCTGAACTGGACGACGGACTGCACGAACTTGCCCTTGGCCTGCAAGTCGATGGTGTGGTCGTAAAAACCGACGACGCCCTGGACCGCGCCGGTCAGCAGTTCGTCCTCGGCGTTGACGCCCGACGTGTCGCTGAGCAACTGCACGTCCAGTCCCTGCTCCCTGAAATAGCCGAGACGGTCGGCGAGTGCGGCGGGCAGATAGATCTGCTTCTCGATGCCGGCCACCATGATGCGGATCGGGTCGTTTGCGGCCCGCGACAGGGTGCACGCAAGTCCGAGACAAGCGCAAACCAGCAAGCGCCGCGCGAAGCTTGTGAGGGTTTGCCTGTTCATCTCGAGTCTCCAGCGACCGGCTCTTCGGCCAGGCGGTTCTCGTCAAACCGCGCCAGTCGATCTTACGTGCCCACGGCGCCCGGTTCGCCCGAATGCGGACCCCGTGTTGCTCGCGCATCTAAGGACTTTCCCGCGCGCGGCAAAGCCGAAAGCCAGTCGAAAGCTTGCAGCCCCTAGCCTGCCGACCCAACAGCGCCAGTGGCTTCCGACAAACGGCGAAATTCCAACGAGACAACCATGACTCTCTCTCACTTCCGGCGCATCGCGTTGCTGATCGCTGCCCTGAACGTCGCGATGCCGTCGATCACGTGGGCTCAGGCGCCGATCGTCATCAAGTTCAGCCACGTCGTCGCCCCCGACACGCCGAAGGGCAAGGGCGCGATCAAGTTCAAGGAACTCGCCGAAGAGCGCACCAAGGGCAAGGTCAAGGTCGAGGTCTACCCGAACAGCCAGCTCTACAAGGACAAGGAAGAACTCGAGGCGCTGCAGCTCGGCTCGGTGCAGATGCTGGCACCCTCGCTCGCGAAGTTCGGCCCGCTCGGCGTGAAGGAATTCGAAGTC
>NZ_JBFUKR010000046.1:0-20907 GCF_056400745.1 Rhizobacter sp. P5_A1 | reverse complement strand
CCCAGGCGCCGCGCTCGGCGGCGCGCGCGGGCGCCGCCGTCGTCGCGGCGCGGGCCTGGCGCAGGATCGCATCGCTGAGCGCCGGCGGCGCGGCCTGCGCATCCGGCGCATGCCGCAAGGCCGCGCTGAGCCAGGCGTCGCGCTCGGGGTCGTCGTGCTCGCCGTTCGTCATGGCGACACCGGCGCGAGGTACGCGCCCATGCAGGTGCGCAGCTTGCTCATCGCATAGCGCAGGCGCGTCTTCGCGGTCTCGAAGCCGACCTCGAGCGCGGCGGCGACCTCGTCGAGCGCGAGGCCGTCGTCGTGGTGCAGCAGGAACGCGCTGCGCTGCGGAATGGGCAGCTGCTCCAGGCAGCCCAGCAGCTTCTCGCCGGCGCGGCGCCAGAACGCGAGCTCCTCGGTGTGCGACGCGGCCGGTGCCGGTGCCGGCCAGTGCTGCCACGCGGCCGAAGACGCGCCCAGCGGCTCCCAGGGCTCGCCATCGTCGGCATCGAATGCATCGACCGAGACCTCGCGGCCGCTGCGGCGCAGCAGGTCGACCACGCGGTGGTGCGCGAGCGTGAACAGCCAGGTGCGAAAGCTCGCGCCCTGCGGCTCCCAGCGCGTGCGGGCATGCACGACACGCAGCCAGGTGTCCTGGAACACCTCGTCGGTCTGCGCGTTCAGCGCGCTGCCGAGCAGGCGACGGACGAAGCGATACAGGCCGGCCTGGTGCCGCGCGTACAACTGCTCGAACGCGCGCGCGTCGCCGCCCGCGTAGGCGGTCATCAGCGCGGCGTCGGTCGGTTCGGTCGTTGCTGAGGTCGGCACGGGGTGAAGTCTGCCTGATCGCCGTGATACGGCACAGGCGTGCCGCTGGGGTGAATCGCGCCCGCCGCGGTCAATCACCGAGCACGCGCAGGATCTCGCGCCCGTAGGCCTCGAGCTTCTTCGCGCCGACGCCGCTGATCTGGCCGAGCGCGTCGAGCGAATCGGGCAGTGCCTGCGCCATCTCGGCGAGGGTCGCGTCGTGGAAAACGATGTAGGCCGGCAGGTTGTGCTCGCGCGCGACCTCGGCGCGCCAGGCCTTCAGCGCCTCGAAGCGCGCGAGCCCCTCGGTATCGAGCGGCAGCGGCGGGGCCTTGTCCTTGCTGCGCGCGCCGCGGCCCGCGGTCTTGGTGCTGCGGCCGGCGCGCTTCGGCGTCTCGCTCGGCTGGCGCAGCAGCATCTGCACGTCGCCGCGCAGCACCTCGCGCGCGGTCGCGGTCAGTTCGAGCGTGTTGTATTCGCCTTCGGTGCGCAGGTAGCCGAGCGCGATCAGCTGGCGCAGCACGACGCGCCACTGCGCCTCGCCGATGTCGGCGCCGATGCCGAAGGTGCTCAGACTCTCGTGTCCGTTCTGCGCGACCTTCTCGGTCGGCTTGCCGCGCAGCACGTCGATCAGGTGGCCGGCGCCGAAGCGCTGGCCGCGGTTCTGGTGGAAGCGGTAGATGCACGAGAGCGCCTTGCGCGCGGCCTCGGTCGCGTCCCAGGTGGCGGGCGGGTTCAGGCAGTTGTCGCAGGCGTTCTGGTAGGCGGCGCAGGCGTGGCTCGCTTCGCCGAAGTAGGCGAGCAGCCGCACGCGCCGGCAGTCGTGCGCCTCGGCGAGCGAGAGCAGCGCGTCGAGCTTGCCGCGCTGGTTGCGCTTGAACTCCTCGTTCGCCGGGCTTTCATCGATCATGCGGCGCTGGTTCACCACGTCGGCCAGGCCGTAGGCCATCCAGGCATCGGCCGGCGCGCCGTCGCGCCCGCCGCGGCCGGTCTCCTGGTAGTAGGCCTCGATGTTCTTCGGCAGGTCGAGGTGCGCGACGAAGCGCACGTCGGGCTTGTCGATGCCCATGCCGAACGCGATCGTCGCGACCATCACGACGGCCGTCTCCGGTGTATCGCCGCGCAGGAAGCGGTCCTGGTGCTTGCGCCGCACGTCGGCATCGAGCCCGGCGTGGTAGGCCAGCGCGGTGATGCCTTCGCCGACCAGCCAGGCCGCGGTCTCGTCGACCTTCTTGCGCGACTGGCAGTAGACGATGCCGGCCTCGCCCTCGTGTTCGTCCTGGATGAAGCGCAGCAGCTGCTTGCGTGCGTCGTCTTTCTCGACGACGGCGTAGCGGATGTTCGGCCGGTCGAAGCTGCTGATGAAGATGCGCGCGTCTTCGAGCTGCAGGCGCTTGACGATGTCGGCGCGCGTCAGGTCGTCGGCGGTCGCGGTCAGCGCGATGCGCGGCACCCCGGGGAAGCGCTCGTGCAGCACGTTCAGCGCCAGATAGTCCTCGCGGAAGTCGTGGCCCCACTGGCTCACGCAGTGCGCCTCGTCGATCGCGAACAGGCTCAGCAGCCCGCGCTCGTTCAGCGAGTCGAGCTGTGCCAGCATGCGCGGCGTTGTGAGTCGCTCGGGCGCGACGTACAGCAGCACGAGCCGCCCGCTCATCATCTCGCGCTCGATGCGCTGGACCTCGTCGAGCGTCAGCGACGAGTTCAGGAACGCGGCGTGCACGCCGGCCTCTTCGAGCGCGCCGACCTGGTCGTGCATCAGCGCGATCAGCGGGCTCACGACGACCGCGACGCCGCGCTCGGCGCGGTGTCGCGCGATCGCCGGCACCTGGTAGCACAGGCTCTTGCCGCCGCCGGTGGGCATCAGCACCAGCGCGTCGCCGCCGGCAATCAGGTGGTCGACGATCTCGGCCTGCGCGCCGCGGAAGGCGCTGTAGCCGAACACGTCGTGCAGGATCGTGTCGGGCAAGGTGGAGGCGGGTGAGGTCACGGTGCGGGGCCGGCGGCAAAGTCGCGATGGTACGGGAGCGCTCGCGCACGACGCCTTCGCCCATCCGGGGGTTCGCCGGGGGCACTCGCCGTTCCCGCCGCGCGGGGGATGTATTCCGGGGTCGGGGAGCGATAATTGCCGCAACGTACCCCATTCAGCTCTCGGAGTCTTTCATGGCATCAGTCAACAAGGTCATCGTTCTCGGCAACCTCGGCCGCGACCCCGAGGTGCGCTACACGCCCAGCGGCGCGGCGGTCTGCAACCTGCGCATCGCGACCACGCGCACCTGGAAGAACAAGGATTCCGGCGAGAAGATGGAAGAGACCGAGTGGCACTCGGTCGTGCTGTACGACCGCCAGGCCGAGATCGCCGGCGAGTACCTGAAGAAGGGCCGGCCGGTCTTCATCGAAGGCCGCCTGAAGACCCGCAAGTGGCAGGACAAGGAAGGCGCCGACCGCTACACGACCGAAATCGTCGCCGATTCGATGCAGCTGCTCGGCGGCCGCGAAGGCATGGGCGGCGGCGCCGGCGGCGGTGACGAAGAAGGCGGCGGTGGCGGCTACAGCGAACGCAGCGCGCCGCAGCGCTCGGCGCCGGCCGCGCGCCCGTCCGCTGCGCCGGCATCGCGCGCACCGGCACCGAAGCCGTCTTCGACCGGCTTCGACAACATGGATGACGACATCCCGTTCTAAACCGCCGGTGGCCACCTCGGCGAAGGCTCGCTCCCTGACCGACCGCGAGATCGCGCGCATCGCGCGCGCGCTGGCCGAGCCGCGCCGCGTCCAGATCCTGAAGGAGATCGGCGCGACCGAAGCGCCGACGCCCTGCAGTGCGCTGCAGAAAGCGCATGACGTCAGCGCCGCGACCCTCTCGCACCACCTCAAGGAACTCGAGACCGCCGGCCTGGTCGGCATCGTGCGCGAAGGCAAGTTCATGAACCTCGTGCTGCAGCGCGAGGTGCTGCGCGCCTACCTCGATCGCCTCTCGGCCATCTGAGAGGAAGGTGAGAACCTTCTGAACGCCGTGGTCAATCGGCACCGGGTTGACAGGCGATCATCAGTTAGACAATCATCTAAACGTCGAATTGACGATCAACCGATTGGAGAACCAACGTGGGCAGATTGACTGGCAAGGTGGCGATCGTGACGGGCGCCTCGAAGGGCATCGGCGCGGGCATCGCGAAGCGCTTCGGCGCGCAGGGCGCGTCGGTGGTGGTGAACTACGCGTCGAGTCGCGAAGGCGCGGACCGCGTCGTCGCCGAGATCGTCGCGAACGGCAGCAAGGCGATCGCGGTGCAGGGCGACGTCGCGAAGGCCGCCGACGTGCAGCGCCTGTTCGCGGCCGCGAAGGAGGCCTTCGGCACGCTCGACGTGCTCGTGAACAACGCCGGCGTGTTCGCGTTCGATCCACTCGAGGCGGTCACCGAGGCCGAGTTCCACCGCGAGTTCAATACCAACGTGCTCGGGACGATCCTGGCGACCCAGGAGGCAGTGAAGCACTTCGGGCCGGACGGCGGCAGCGTGATCAACATCAGCTCGGTGGTGAGCTACAACCCGATCCCGACCTCGACCGTCTACGCGGCGACCAAGGGCGCGGTCGATGCGATCACCGTGACCCTCTCGCGCGAGCTCGGCGCGCGCAAGATCCGCGTCAACGCGATCGCGCCGGGTGGCGTCGCGACGGAAGGGGTCGAGAAGATCGGCATCCTCGGCAGCGATTTCGAGAAGGGCATGGTCGCGCAGACGCCGCTGGGACGTTTCGGTCAACCAGACGACATCGCGAAGGTCGCGGTCTTCCTCGCCTCCGACGACGCGAGCTGGCTGACCGGCGAGCGCATCTCGGCCTCCGGCGGCTGGCGCTGAGGTAGGACGCACGCGACTGGGCTATCGGTGCGGGGAGGGGCGCAGGAGCCAGCCCGCGGTAGCCGCGGGTCGCGGTTGGGTATGGGTTCGGCCGAAGAGGCGCTGCCCGGCTTGCGTCGCCGCAGCGCTCGCGGCCATCAGCCGAACTTCTGCATGCTGTTTTGGCAGCCGAACCGTCAGGGCGATTGACGGTGCATAGACCGAAGCGTACCTTCCCAGCGTTGGTTGCCAAGTGGCTACTACGCCAGTAGCACGTGGCCTCAGCGACGCGCAAATCTCTGTCATGAATCGTCGAACAGCTTGCACCGCGGTGTTCACCCTGTCGGCGTCGCCACAAGTCATCCGAGCTCAGGTCGTGGGTCGCAAGGCTCGCATCGGATTCCTTGTCGAACTGGCTCTGGATCATGTCGTTCAGCGAGCCAGCGTCGAGCCGTTTCGACAAGGGCTGCGTGAGCTCGGGTACGTCGAGGGCAAGAACATCGTCATCGAGCTTCGGTCGGCCGACGGCAATTACGATCGGCTGCGGGAGTTGGCTGATGAACTGTTGCAGCTCCGACTCGATGTTCTGGTCGCGGCATGGCCTGCGCCGGCGCTGGTTGCCAAGAATGCAACCCGCACCGTGCCTGTGGTTGCCGCAGGCGTCGACAATCCGCTCGACATGGGGCTCGTGGCGACGATGGCGCGCCCGGGCGGCAACATCACCGGCATCAGTTCGTGGGGCGGGGAACTCGTCGCCAAGCGCCTGCAGATCATGCGCGAACTCGTGCCGACTGCACGTCGGTTCGGAATCTTGTTCAATCCCAACGCCGGTGTGACGCGCGCTGGTATGGACAGCGGGATCGTCACATGGGAGCGCACGCTTGGCACCCCAATCCGCGCGTACGAGGCGCGCGGGCCGGGCGATTTTGAGGGCGTGTTTGCGGAATTGGCGCGTGATGGGGTCGATGGCCTCGTCGTGCTCGCCGACGCCAATACGTACACGCATCGGGTCCGGCTCAACGAACTGTGCCTGCGGCGGCGCATGCCATCGGTGTGGGGCAGCCGCGACTTCCTGACCGGTGGCGCTCTGGCCTCGTACCAGTCAGACTGGCCCGCGATTTTCAGGCGTGCGGCGGCGCTGGTCGACAAGATCCTCAAAGGCGAGAAACCGGCCGAGATTCCGTTCGAGCAGGCCACCAAGCTCGAACTCGTGATCGACAAGAGGGCGGCCAAGGCGCTTGAGATCACTGTGCCGCAGGCGCTCTTGCTCGCAGCAGACGAGATCATCGAATAGGAACGCAGCAAGTCCTTCAACGGGAAGGGCGCTGCAAGCTGCCCGTCATGTCCGACCGGATGTGGCCGGGCGATGCCGGCGGTGAGCGTCGGCTGTCCAGCCGTTCAACTGGAGGTCAGCCTTCTGTCGGCGAGACCGTCGACTTGATCGTCAAGGCGCGACCCAGGGCAGACAGAGCACCAACGGATCTCACTGTTGCAAAGCAGTAGTTCATCAAAGGGATCTGCATAAACTGCGGAGGCCCAGATGTCTTAGCGCAAGGGTTTCTAGGGCAGGGCGGCACAATGACCTGGTGGACCGCCATTAACACGCGCGAACACAGCTTCGGATGAGCGAACTCGCCCTCGTCTTCACCGATCTTGTCGACAGCACGCGACTCGTCGAACTCCTCGGCGACGTCGCCGCCGCGCGGGTGTGGGAGGCGCACGACCGCTGCGGGCGCGAACTCGTCGCAAGGCACGGTGGCCGCGAGATCGACCACACCGACGGATTCTTCCTCGTCTTCGACCGCGCGGCCGACGCGGTCGCCTTCGCGCTGGGCTACCAGCAGGCAATGGCTGGGCTGGCACTGTCGGCGCGCGTCGGCATCCACGTCGGCGCGGTCAGGCTGCAGCACAACGCCGCCCATGACGTCGCACGCGGCGCCAAGCCGCTCGAGGTCGGAGGGATCGCCAAGCCGCTGGCCTCGCGTGTCATGTCGCTGGCGCGCGGCGGCCAGACCCTGCTGACGGAAGCGGCGCGCTCTGCGCTCGGCGACGCCTTTGTCGACGCGGTGGCGATCGAGTCCCACGGCCACTATCGGATGAAGGGGATCGCCGAACCGATCGAGATCTTCGAGCTGGGCGTGCGCGACCGGTCGTCGTTCGCGCCTCCCGAAGACTCCGAGAAGGCGGCGCGCGTGATCCGGACGGAAGACGGTTGGCGGCCGGTGCGCGAGGTGCGGCACAACCTGCCGAGCGAACGTGACGCATTCGTCGGCAGGGCGGCGGAGCTGGCGGCCGTTGCGGCCCGATTCGACGCCGGCGCACGGGTCGTGACTCTGCTCGGTCCCGGCGGAACGGGCAAGACGCGGCTGGCCCGACGCTATGGCTGGAGTTGGCTGGGCGATTGGCCGGGCGGCGTCTACTTCTGCGACCTCTCCGACGCACGAACGCTGGAAGGCGTGTTCTTCGTCGTCGCACTTGCGCTCGACGTGCCCCTCGGCAAGAGCGACCCCGGCATCCAACTCGGCCACGCGATCGCGACACGCGGCCGCTGCCTGATGATCCTCGACAACTTCGAGCAGATTGTCGAGCACGCTGAAGCCACCGTCGGCCACTGGGCCGATCGCGCGTCCGACGCCGCCTTCTTGGTCACGAGCCGCGAGCGCCTTCGCCTCGCCGGCGAGGAAGTGCTGCCGCTTGAGCCGCTGCCGGTCGATGCCGAAGGCGTCGAGCTGTTCGCGCTGCGGGCCCGCACGCAGAAAGCCGACTTCGCGCTCACGCCAGCCAACCGCGCGACCGTCGCGCGCATCGTCACCTTGCTCGACGGCTTGCCGCTCGCGATTGAGCTGGCAGCAGCGCGCATCCGCGTGCTCTCGCCGGCGCAGCTCGTCGAGCGACTGACCGACCGCTTCGCCCTGCTCGCCGGTGCGCGTAGCGCCGTCGATCGCCAGGCGACGCTCAGAGGCGCGATCGACTGGTCGTGGAACCTTCTACTGCCATGGGAGCAGGCGGCGCTCGCCCAATGCTCGGTGTTCGAGGGCGGCTTCACGCTCGACGCGGCCGAGGCCGTGCTCGACCTCTCCTTGTGGACCGACGCCCCTTCGATCGTCGATGCGGTCCAGCTACTCGTCGACAAGAGCCTGTTGCGCACCTGGGTGCCGGTCGGTCAGACGCGCCACGCGCTCGAGGAACCGTACTTCGGGATGTATCTGACGATCCACGAGTACGCGGCCGAGAAGCTGTCGGCGAGCGGCGCAGACGGGCGACGCGCTGCGCAGGAACGGCATGGCAGGCACTTCGCCCGCTTCGGCTCCGACGAACGCCTGCTGACCCTCTACCGGCACGGCGGCGGCGTGCGCCGGCGCGCCTTGACGCTCGAGCTCGACAACCTCGTCGTCGCGTGCAAGCGCGCGGTCGCGCACGGGGATGGCGCGACCGCGGTCGCTACCCTTCGCGTGGCCTGGGAGGCCGTCATGACACAAGGCCCCTTTGCTCTGGCGATCGACCTGGGCATGCAGGTCGACGGCCTGCAGCAGATCGAGCCGACGCTACGAGCGGCAGCACTGGCCACGGTCGGACGCGCAAGCGTGGCGGCGGGTCGGCTCGACCAGGCGGCGTCGCTGCATGAGCGTGCCCTCGCGCTCGCGCGCTCGGCGAACGACGCGACGCGTGAAGCCGAGGTGCTCACCCGGCTCGCCAATGCCGAACGCGGGCAGGGCCGCATGGACGAGGCACGCCGCCACGCCGAGCAGGCCGTGGCGCTGCGCGGCGCGCTTGGCCAGGCCGATGGTGTTGCGCTCTACGAACTCGGCATCGTGCAGCGCCAGACCGGCGCGATGCAGGAGGCGCGCGCGACCTACGAGCGCGCGCTCGCGATCGATCGCGAGCTGGGCGACGGCGACGCCGAAGCCAAGGTGCTGAACAGCCTGGCCATCGTCCATGCCGAGCAGGGTCGGTTCGACGAGGCGCGAGCCTATTTCCAGAGCGCGCTCTCGATCAGCCGCGAGCTTGGAGATCGCCGCCAGGAAGGGCTCGTCCTCGGCAACCTGGGCAGCCTGAACACGGAGCAAGGCCATCTCGAACTAGGACGCGAGCAAACGGAAGCCGCGCTCGCGATCCATCGCGACACGGGAGAGCGGATCGAGGAGGGCCAGGCGCTGGCCAACATTGCCCTGCTCGACCAAGCGGCGGGTCATGTCGAAGCCGCCCGAAGCAATTTCCTCGCCGCGCTGGCAATCGCGCGCGATGCGAGCAACCGCCGCCAGGAGGGTGTCGTGCTCGGGTGTCTGGGCGTTCTCGAAAGCGAAAACGGCCAGCTCGACGAGGCGCGCCTGCACTACGACCAAGCGCTCGCTATCCATCGCGCCGTCGGCAATCGACGCAGCGAAGGCGTGGTGCTCGCGCAACTGGCTGACCTGCTTGCACGGCAAGGGCGGGACGAAGAAGCGCAAGTCCTGCTGGCGCAAGGCGAAGCTCATCTGCGAGCGGTCGGAGAACCGCTCGATCTGGCGGGGCTGCTGTGCCTGCGTGGACGGCTCGAACTCGCGGGCGGCAAACCGGAGCGCGCTCGGCAGTCGCTCGAGGAGGCAAGCATCGGTGCCGAGGCCATGCATCTCGACTCGGGCGCCAAGCTGTGGCAAGAGATCGCGGCGTTGCGCCGGGCGATCGACGCGGCACGGCCGACAGCTCTATGACCAAGGTGCCCGGACCTCGCGATGCGAAGGCGGGCGTCTACGAGTCGACCGTAAGCGGCCCTTCGCGGCTGCCTGCTTCTGGCCGGGGGCTGCCCGCGAGGTGACATCGCCCAGTGGCCGCTGCTCATCACTTTGCCGTCATCGACACTTCAAAGTCAGGTCTGTATCGCATAGCTGCCGGACGCCGGCGCGAACGAGCACCGGCACCCGACCCACTCCCGACATTCACCTCTCGGGATTGCTCGCTGCGCAGCAGCCATTCGCGCAAGGCGCAAACCATCGCGAAAGCTGAAGTAGCACCGGCACAGGCGCTGCACGAACTCCAGTCGCGGCAACGCCCAGTGCGCTACGCCACTGGCGTGATGGCTTTCACCTAGGCGCGAACGGCCGCACACCGCTAGAGTGCGCCGGACAGGACAAACGGCGACTCCAATGCTCAGCTATCCCTTTGACGCGTTCGGGAAGCCACTGGCTCAGGTGCTGCGCGAGACGCCGCATCCCGTCGGCAGTGAAGTCGTCGTGCGTGTCGGCAGCTGCGGCCTGTGTCACACCGACGTACACCTGCACGACGGCTCCTTCGATCTCGGCAACGGCAACAAGCTGGATCTGAGCCGTGGCATCGCGCCGCCGCGCGTGCTCGGCCACGAGATCGCCGGCACCGTAGCGGCCGTCGGCCCCGACGCCAGCGGCGTCGCGGTGGGAGATCGTCGCGTGGTGTTCCCGTGGATCGGCTGCGCCGCCTGCGGGCCTTGCAAGGACGGCCACGAGGAGCAGTGCATGGCACCGCGGGCCTTGGGCCTGAATCGCGATGGCGGCTTTGCCGACCATGTGCTGGTGCCGCATCCGCGCTACCTCTTTGCATTTGACCCACTGCCTGAAGCCCAGGCCTGCACCTACGCCTGCGCGGGCCTGACAGCCTATGGCGCGCTCAAGAAGTGCGCCCCGCTCGGCGAAGGCGACACGCTTCTCGTCATCGGCGCCGGCGGCGTCGGCCTGTCGGGCGTGCGCATGGCGGCGGCGGCGCTCGGCGTCAGGCCGGTGGTGGCCGAGATCGACCGAAGCAAATGGGATCTGGCCCGCGAGGCCGGCGCCGTCGACTGCCTGGATCCCACCGATGCCAACGCGACCCGGGCCTTCATGAAGGCCAGCGGCGGCGCGGCTGCGGTGATTGACTTCGTGGGCGCGGCGACCACGTTCACCTTCGGCCTGTCTGCGCTGCGCAAGGGGGGGCAAGCTGGTGTGCGTGGGCCTGTTCGGCGGCGCGGCGCCCTTGATGCCGGCGATGCTGCCGCTGCGCGCGGTCACGATCACCGGCTCCTATGTCGGTAGCCTCGCCGAGATGGGCGAGATGATGGCGCTGGCACGCCAGGGCAGCCTGCCGGCGCTGCCGGTGACGACGCGCCCGCTGGCGGAGGTCAACGAGGCTCTGGCCGCGCTGCGCAGCGGCGCGATCCGCGGCCGCGCGGTGCTGCAGCCTTGAGACCTCAAACCGGCCATTGGTGAATGGCCGTTTGTGGCCGGCTGCCGATACTCGCGAAAGGCAGCCTCCTGGCCGTCCGATTACTTCAGGCTGCGGAACTGCGCCACCTCGCGTGCCGACACCGGTGCGGCGCGGTGGCCCCAGCTGCCGCGCAGGTGGCTCAGCAACTGAGCCACCTCGGTATCGCTCAGCACGGTCGCGAACGGCGGCATGCCGAAGGGCCGCGGGTTGCCGGCGGTGCTGGGCGGGAAGCCGCCCTCGAGCACGATGTGCACCAGGTTCGCCGGCGTGCGCAGCGTGACCGCGCGGCTGCCGGCCAGCGGTGGGTAGATGCCCGGTACGCCCTCGCCCTGCCCGCCGTGGCAGTCGATGCAGTGCTGCCGGTAGAGCTTCGCGCCGGGGCTGTCGGCCGGCAGGCGCTTCGGCGGATCGTCCGGCTCCGGCTCGGCGGGCGTCTGCGGCAAGGCCTTCAGGTAGGTGGCCATCGCGCGCAGATCGGGTTCGCTCAGGTGCTGCGTGCCGCCGGCGACGACCTCGCCCATCGGCCCCATCACGGCGCCGCGGGTCGAGACGCCGCTGCGCAGCAGCGCGACGATCTGCGCCGTGTCCCAGCCCGCGACGCTGGCCTCGTCCGGCGAGGTCAGCGACGGCGCATACCAGTTCTGCACCGGGATCAGCCCGCCCGCGAGGTCGAGCGTGCTCGAGGTGGCGCCGAGCGCGTTGCGGCTCGCATGGCAGGCGTTGCAGTGACCCAGGCCCTCGACGAGGTAGGCGCCGCGTTGCCACTCGGCGCTGTGCGCCGGATCGGGCGCGATGCGCTCGGGGCGGAAGTACAGCGCGCGCCAGACCGCGAGCGCGGCCTGCTGGTCGAACGGGAACGCCAGCGCGTGCGCCTTGTTCGGCTGCGCTACCGCCGGCAGGCTGCGCAGGTAGGCGTGGAGTGCGTCGGAATCCTCGCGCGTGATGCGCGTGTAGTTCGGGTACGGGAACGCCGGATACAGCAGGCGCCCGTCGCGTGCACGGCCGTTGTGCAGCGCGCGCCAGAACTCGGCCGACGACCAGGCGCCGATGCCGGTCGCGGTATCGGGCGTCAGGTTCGGCGCGTAGATCGTGCCGAACGGCGTCGGGATGCCGCGCCCGCCGGCATAGGCCGTGCCGCCCGGCACGGTGTGGCAGCCGATGCAGTTGCCGGCACGCGCGAGGTAGGCGCCGCGCGCGATCAGCTCGGGCGTGGCGGACGCGGACGCGCCGCCGATCGGGTCTTCGTCGCGCAGGTTGAGCCACGCCACCAGCGCGATCAGCAGCGCGACGATCCCCAGCAGCGCGACCGCGCCACGCGCCAGGCCGCGCTTCATCGCGCGCTCCCCGACACGCTCGCTTCGAAGCACGCCAGCGGCAGCGGCGCGGGCGACGCAGCCGCGGGCTTCGCGCCGGACGGTACCGGCTGCGCCGCGAGCCATTGCGAGAGCGCACTGATGTCCTGCGGCGCGAGGCGCTGCGCGACCTGCGCCATGCAGTCCGGCGCCGCGGCATGCCGGCTGCCGGTGCGCCACGCGCCGAGCTGTGCGTTCAGGTAGTCGCGCGGCATGCCGAGCAGCGCCGGGATCGCCGGCGCGACGCCCATCAGCGCGCCGCCGTGGCATTGCACGCAGGCCGGCAGCCTCAGCGCGGCGTCGCCGCGCAGCACCAGCGTCTCGCCGCGCGCCAGCACGTCGGCGCCGGCGTTCGCGGGCTGCGGCGCCGGATACGGCAGGTCGAGCTTCGCGAAGTGCTCGGCGATCTCGCGCAGGTAGGCGTCGGAGAGCGGCGCGAGCAGGTTCGTCATCAGCGCGTAGCGGCGCCGTCCGTCGCGAAACGCGACGAGCTGGTTGTACAGGTAGCCGGCCGGCTTGCCGGCGATGCGCGGGTAGTAGCCGTCGCTCGCGGCGCGGCCCTGCGGGCCATGGCAGCCGGTGCAGGCTTGCACGCGCTGCGCCATCGTGTCTTCGACCTTGGGTGCGGCCTGCGCGAACGCGGCCGCGCCGATCATCAGGCCCGCGCCGAACGCGCGCGCCGCGCGGCGCAACATCGCATGGGGTAGTGGCATGGCATCCTGGTGATCGCCGGCCGCGCGGCAGCGCGGCCGGCACGCGCCGGTTGTATCAAAGTTCGGCGGCCGCACCGCGCGCGGCGCCGCGCGCATCGTGCAGCTGCAGATCGGGCAGGCGCGCGACGAACCACAGCGACAGCATCGAGATCGCCGCGCCGACGTGCATCACGCGCTGAAATGCCGTGTCGTCGAGCGTCGTCGCGGCGCCGAGTCCGTGCTCCAGCAGCGCCGGCGCGCCCGCCGGCAACTGCCCGCGCAGCAGCAACAGCACGACCGAGCTCAGTACCGCGATGCCGATGGCCCCGCCGAGCAGGCGGAAGAACGCGGTCAGCGCGGTGACCGTGCCGATCTGGTCGCGCGGCACCGATTGCTGCACCGTGATCAGCGTTGTCGGCATCTGCAGGCCCATGCCGGCGCCGAGCACGATCAGCGCCAGCGTGGCGAGCCCGCCGGTCGCGCTGCCGAGGCCCATCGCGAGCAGCGCGATCGGCACCATCGCGACGCCGAGCCGCTGCATCGGCAGCACGCGGCCGGTGCGACTCAGCCAGCGCCCGGCCGCGAATGCCGCCGCGGGGATCGCCAGCGTCAGCGGCAACAGGTGCAGCCCCGCATCGGCCGCGCTGAAGCCGGCACTGAGCTGCAGCCGCAACGGCACCAGCACCGACATCGCGATGAAGTTGAAGAAGCAGATGAACAGCAGCGCGGAGCACGCGACGACGCTGCGGTTGCGAAACAGCGCCATCGGCACGATCGCATCCGGGTGGTGCCGCTGCTGCCGCACGAACACGACGAGCAGCGCCGCCGCGATGGCCCAGCCGATCAGGTTCCACGCATCGCCCCACGCGGTGCCCTGGCCGACGCGCGTGATCGGGATCAGCAGCGCCGTCAGCCCGCTGAGCAGCAGCAGCGCGCCGACGCCGTCGATGCGCGCCGCGCGGGCGCGCACCGGCAGCGCCTTCAACGCATGGTGCACCAGCCCGAGCGCGAGCAGGCCCACCGGCAGGTTGATCCAGAAGATCCACGGCCACGACAGGTACTCGGTCAGCACGCCGCCGATCACCGGGCCGAGCATGCTGGCGACGGCCCAGACGATGCTGACATAGCTCTGGTAGCGCCCGCGTTCGCGCAGCGGCACGACATCGGCGATCACCGACTGCGCGCTCGCGATGAGCCCGCCGCCGCCGACGCCCTGCAGCACGCGCGCGAGCACCAGCTGCGGCAACGTCTGCGCGAGCGCGCAGGCGACCGACGCGACCAGGAAGATGACGATCGCGATCGTCATCACGCGGCGCCGCCCGACCAGGTCGCTGAACCGGCCGTACAGCGGCGTCACGACGGTCGACGCGATCAGGTAGCCCGAAATCACCCAGGCCATCCACTCGAAGCCGCCGAGCTGGCGCGCGATCGTCGGCACCGCGACGCTGACGATGGTCTGGTCGAGCGCCGCGAGCAGGATCGTCATCATCACCGCGGCCGTCGCGGCGCGGAACTGGCTGGGGCTGAGCGGCGCGGCGGGGACGAGTGCAGTGTCTGGGGTCACGGGGGATGAGGCGTGCAGGGCGGCCGAGCATGCCGCAAATGCGAAATCAGCGTCGTGCCCGGGGTTGGCGAAGTCGGGCTCAAGCTTGCGGCGGTGTCCCGTTCGCAACCGCGCCGTTCGCGACCGCGTCGGCCATCGCCTCGGCCTGTGCACCGCTCTGCGCGCGCAGGCCGTGGACGACGCCGTCGCGATCGGCCGCGCCGCGGTTCTGCGTCACCTTCCATTTGCCGACCAGCGAGGTCAGCTCGATCTCGATGCCGACGATCGCGCGCAGCAGCGTCTCGATGTAGTCGGCCGGCGCATCGCCGACCGACCACGGCACCGGCCGCGCCGCTTCGTGACGCTCGGTCAGGCGCGTGACGAAGGCGCGCAGCCAGCCCGCATCGTCGACCGCGCGCAGCCGACCGCGCGCCTGCACCATGATGTAGTTCCAGGTCGGCACGACCTTGCCGGTGGCCGCCTTCGTCGGGTACATCGACGGGGAGATGTAGGCCTGCGGCCCCTGGAACACGACCAGCGCATCGACATCGCCACGCGCCTCGCGCCACAGCGGGTTCGCGCGCGCGACGTGGGCGCGCAGGATGCCGGGGCCGCCGGCCGGGTCGGCGTCGAGCACGAATGGCAGGTTGTTCGCGGCCAGCGCGCCGGCCGCGTCCTGCGTGACGAGCAGGCCGAGCGGCTCGCGGCGCAGCAGCGCATGCAGTGGCTCGGCGCGGGTCTCTTCGAAGTGGGCGGGCAGGTACATGGCGTTCAGTTCCGGACGAGGGTGTCGGTGCGTGCGAGCCGCGCGTCGAGGCGGCGCCGCACCTCGGGCCACTCGGTGTCGAGGATCGAGAAGTAGACCGTATCACGCACCCGGCCCGAGGCAGTGATCAGGTGCTTGCGGAAGATGCCCTCCTGCGTCGCGCCGATGCGCAGGATCGCGTTGCGCGACTTCTCGTTCAGCGCATCGGTCTTCAACTCGACGCGCATCGCGCCGAGCGCGTCGAACGCGTGGCCGAGCAGCAGCCGCTTCGCGTTCGTGTTCGCGGCGCTGCGCTGGTGCGAGACGGCGAGCCAGGTCCAGCCGATCTCGAGACGCCGGTTCGGCGCGTCGATGTTGCCGAAGCGCGTGCTGCCGATGACCTGGCCGCTCGCCGCATCGAGAATCGCGAACGGCAGCGCCAGGCCGCGCGCCTGTTCGTCGAGCGCGAGCCTCACATAGGCGCGCATCGCATCGATGTCGGGCAGCGGCGTCGGAATCCAGTTCCAGATCGAAGGATCGAGGCCGACGCGGGCGAGCGCCGGCACGTGGTCGATCGTCAGCGGTTCGAGGCGCACGAACGGGCCGGTCAGCGTGATGGGTTGCGGATTCATCGTCGAAAGTTCCTGGTTTCGGAATGGCTCTTCATCGTAGAAACTATCTGGGGCGTTCAAGGAGCCATTCGATGACGATGCAAAGAGCCGTTGCGCCGCAGCTGCGCCAGCAGGTCTACCTGCGCCTGCGCGCCGGCATCGAGGCCGGCACCTTCGCCGCGGGGGCGCGGCTGCCGGCCTCGCGCGAGCAGGCGCGCGCGCTCGGCGTCTCGCGCAACACGGTGCTGTGGGCGCTGGCGCGGCTGCAGGCCGAGGGCTACCTGGTCGCGCGGGTCGGCGACGGCACGTACGTCGCCGAGCGCAGTGCGCCGGCGCGCGGCCGCGCACGCCCGACGGGCGTGGGCGCGCAGCAGCTGCTGTCGCAACGCGGCCGGCTGATCGCCGAGACCGGCCTGCGCTGGGACCCGGCCGGCGGCGAGGCGCTGCCGTTCCGCATCGGCCGGCCGGCGCTCGAGGCCTTCCCGTTCACGCTCTGGCAGCGGCTCGAACGGCGCACGCCGCTCGCCGTGCGCATCGCCGGTGCCGGCTATGCCGACCCGGCCGGCCATGCGCCGCTGCGCGCGGCGATCGCGCAATGGCTGCTGGTGTCGCGCGGCATCCGCTGCGACGCCGGCCAGGTGCTGATCACGGGCGGTGCGCAGCAGGCGCTGGACCTGATCGCGCGGCTGCTGCTCGATGTCGGCGACGAGGTGCTGGTCGAGGACCCGGGTTATCCGGGCATCCGCGCGAACCTGATCGCGCACGGCGCGCTGGCGCGGCCGGTGCCGGTCGACGCCGAGGGCCTGTGCATCGCGCAGGGCGCGGCGCGCTGGCCGCAGGCGCGGCTCGCTGTCGTCACGCCGACGCACCAGTTCCCGCTCGGCGTGCGCATGAGCCTGGCACGCCGCGCCGCGCTGATCGAGTGGGCCCGCGCAGCGCGCGGCTGGATCGTCGAGGACGACTACGACGGCGAGTTCCAGTACGGCGCGCAGCGCATCCCGGCGCTGTGCAGCATGGCGCACGATGCGCGCGTGCTGTATGTGGGCACCTTCTCGAAATCGCTCGGCGCGGGGCTGCGGCTCGGCTTCGTCGTGCTGCCCGATGCGCTGGTCGACGCCTTCACGCGCGCCCGCGCGCTGAGCGATCGTCAATCGCCCGGCGCGGTGCAGGACGTGCTCGCGCGCTTCATCGACGAGGGCCACCTGCTGCGCCACCTGCGGCGCATGCGCGAGCTCTACCGCGAGCGCCAGGGTGCGCTGATCGCGAGCCTGGCGCGCGCCAGCGCCGATGCGCTCGTGCTCGCGCCGAGCGCGCAGGGCATGCACCTCGCGTTCGAGGTCGGCGAGCGCGTGCGCGATACCGAGCTGAGCGCGCGCGCCGAGGCGGTCGGTGTGCAGCTCGCGCCGATCTCGCGCTATTGCATCGCCGCGAAGCGCCGCGGCTGGCTGTTCGGCTACGCCGGCTACGACGAAGGCCAGCTGGCACGCGCTGCGCGCGCGCTCGGGCGCCAGCTGCGCTGAAGAAGGTCGACGGTGTTCAGCCGCCGGCGATCACGCCGCCGCCCAGGCAGACCTCGCCGTCGTACAGCACTGCCGATTGCCCCGGCGTGACAGCCCACTGCGGCTGCTCGAAGCGCAGGTCGAACGAGCCGGCTGGAGCGTCGCCCGCGGCGCCGGCGAATTCGCAGGCCGCGTCGTGCTGGCGGTAGCGTGTCTTCGCGGCGAATGCGCCGTGCGCCGGCGCGTGGCCGGCGACCCAGCTCGTGTCGTCGGCGCTGAGCCGGTGCGACAGCAGCCACGGGTGCCCGTGGCCCTGCACGACATACAGCGTGTTGCGCGCCATGTCCTTGCGCGCGACGAACCAGGGGTTGTGCTCGCCCGCGCCGCGGGCCGCACCGCGCTCCTTCAGCCCGCCGATGCCGATGCCCTTGCGCTGGCCCAGCGTGTAGAAGCTCAGGCCCACGTGCTCGCCGATCGTGCGGCCGCGGTCGTCCTTGATCGGGCCGGGCGTGTTCGCCAGATACCGGTTCAGGAACTCGCGGAACGGCCGCTCGCCGATGAAGCAGATGCCGGTCGAATCCTTCTTCTTCGCATTCGGCAGGCCGATCTCTTCGGCGATGCGGCGCACCTCGGTCTTCGGCAGCTCGCCGACCGGGAACAGCGTCTTCGCGAGCTGGGGCTGTGTCAGACGGTGCAGGAAATAGCTCTGGTCCTTCAGCGGGTCCAGACCTTTCAGCAGTTCGAACTGCCCATCGCGCTCGCGGACCCTCGCGTAATGGCCGGTCGCGATCTTCTCGGCGCCGAGGCGCATCGCGTGGTCGAGGAACGCCTTGAACTTGATCTCGGCGTTGCACAGCACGTCGGGGTTCGGCGTGCGGCCAGCCTCGTACTCGCGCAGGAACTCGGCGAAGACGCGGTCCTTGTAGTCGGCTGCGAAGTTGACATGCTCGATCTCGATGCCGATCACATCGGCGACCGCGGCCGCGTCGACGAAGTCGGCGTTCGACGTGCAATAGCCGTCGGCGTCGCCCGGCCCGCCGGCGGGCCGATCGTCATCCTCCCAGTTCTTCATGAAGATGCCGATGACTTCGTGGCCCTGCTGCTTCAGCAGCCACGCGCTGACCGCGGAGTCGACCCCGCCGCTCAGACCGACCACCACCCGTTGCCGTGCGCGCATCGCGCGATTATCCCGGCGCGGCCCGCGCAGCGCCCGCGGCGGGCCATTCGCGCGGCGCCGGGTGCCAGCCTCGTTGTCGCCCTGGCGACGCATACGGGCTTTGCATCGGCCGTAAGATCGTCGCGCCGATCGAAGGATCGGCACACGTCTTCAGGGCGGGGCGAAATTCCCCACCGGCGGTATGCGGCGCAAGCCGCGAGCCCGCGAGCGCTCTTCATCTCCCGGTGAAGAGGTCAGCAGATTCGGTGAAATGCCGAGGCCGACGGTCACAGTCCGGATGAAAGAAGATGTGCCGATGCAGTGCGACTGCGCCGTCCCTGACTTTCGGGTCAGGGATGTTTTTGCCGGGCTCGCGCCCGGCAAAAACTCCGGCGTGGCCGCGCGGTGTTTGCGCGCCCTGAAATGTTTTTCGTGCTTTATGCGAGGAGCGTTTCAACCATGTCTCAACTTCCCCTTCCCAGCGGCCCGATGCCGCCGCGTCTGCGCATCGCGCTCGACGCCATCCGCCACGGCCGCGCCGTCGTGCTGCTCGACGACGACGACCGCGAGAACGAGGGCGACCTGATCGTCGCCGCCGATCGGATCACGGTGCCGATGATGGCCACGCTGATCCGCGAGTGCTCGGGCATCGTCTGCCTGTGCATGGGCGACGCGCCGCTGCAGCGCCTCGCGCTGCCGCCGATGGTCGCGAACAACGGCAGCCGCTACGGCACCGCGTTCACGGTCTCGATCGAGGCCCGCGAGGGCGTCACGACCGGCGTCAGCGCGGCCGATCGCGTGACGACGATCCGCGCGGCGATCGCGCCCGGGGCGAGCGCGGCCGACCTCGTCAGCCCCGGCCACGTGTTCCCGCTGCGCGCGGCACCCGGCGGCGTGCTCGAACGCCGCGGCCACACCGAGGGCGCGGTCGAGCTCGCGCGCCTCGCCGGCCTGCAGCCGGCCGCGGTGCTGTGCGAGCTGATGAACGAGGACGGCAGCATGATGCGCGGCGACGCACTCGTCGCGTTCTCGCGCGCGCACGGCTACCCGATGCTGACGATCGCGGAGCTGGTCGCGTACCGGCGCGAGAGCGAAGCGGCGATGGCTTGAGCGACGGCGGGCCCACCCGGGCCGGCGCGAGGCCCATCCACGCTCAGACCTTGATCTCGGGCTCGTAGACCGTCGGGTCGGTCGTGATCGCGCTCAGCGGGTAGCGCTGGCCGTCGACGTAGTCCTCGATGCACCCGAGCACGTGCGGGCTGCGGTGCCGGGCGCGGCTCGCGCGCAGCTCGGGCAGCGTCATCCACAGCGTGCGCACGATGCCGTCGTCGAGCGGGCGCAAAGGGTCGGCTGCGCCGACCGTGCCGCCGAACGCGAAGCGCAGGAAGGTCACGTCCTCGCCGGTCGCGGGGCGCTTGAAGCGCGACAGGTACACGCCGATCAGGCGATCCGGCGTGAACACGCAGGCCGTCTCCTCGAGCACCTCGCGGATCACGCCCTGCTCGGGCGACTCGCGCGGGTCGAGGTGGCCGGCCGGGTTGTTCAGCTTCAGGCCTTCGGGCGTGTGCTCCTCGACGAGCAGGAAGCGGCTCGTGTCGCCGTCGCGACGCTCGATGATCGCGGCGACGGTGACACTCGGTTTCCAGCGCTCGGGCATGCGATGGATGTTATCCCGCCCGTGTTGACCGCGGTCATTGGCGCCGGGCGGGCAAGGTGCGGCAGAATCGGCCCAGTTCCGACGTCCCGAAAAAAAGCGCCTGAGGAGGCCCCCATGCTGATAGGAGTTCCGCTGGAGACGGCGGCCGGTGAAACGCGCGTGGCCGTCACGCCCGAGACGGCGAAGAAGCTGAAGGCGCAGGGCCACGACATCCGCGTCCAGTCCGGCGCGGGCGTGGCCGCCAGCGTCACCGACGCGGCCTACGAGGCTGCCGGGGCCGAGATCACCGACGCCAGCGGCGCGTTCGGCTGCGATCTGGTGCTGAAGGTGCGTGCACCGTTGCACAGCGAGCTGTCGCAGATGAAGACCGGCGCGAACCTCGTCGGCATGCTCAACCCGTTCGACAGCGACGGCCTGCACCGCCTGGCCGGCGCCGGCATCACCAGCTTCGCGCTCGAGGCCGCGCCGCGCACGACGCGCGCGCAGAGCATGGACGTGCTGAGCTCGCAGGCCAACATCGCCGGCTACAAGGCGGTGATGATCGCCGCCGACAAGTACCAGCGCTTCTTCCCGATGCTGATGACCGCGGCCGGCACCGTGAAGGCCGCGCGCGTCGTGATCCTCGGCGTCGGCGTCGCCGGGCTGCAGGCGATCGCGACCGCGAAGCGCCTCGGCGCCGTGATCGAGGCGAGCGACGTGCGCCCGAGCGTGAAGGAGCAGATCGAGTCGCTCGGCGGCAAGTTCATCGAGGTCTCGTACGACACGCCCGAAGAGAAGGAAGCCGCCGAAGGCGTCGGCGGCTACGCCAAGCCGATGCCGCCGAGCTGGCTCGCGCGCCAGCAG
>NZ_JBFUKR010000045.1:0-25559 GCF_056400745.1 Rhizobacter sp. P5_A1 | reverse complement strand
CACACCAAGGCATGAAGTTGTCTCGCGACAACGCGCGGCCGGTGAGCACGCGCTCAGCCGCGTCCACCGCGTGCACCTGGATCACGCGCTTGGCGAGATCGACCCCTACGCGAACCGCTTGACCTCGTGTAATCTGCTCCACGGACTTCCCCTTTCACAGGCTTCAGATTGATGACTTCGAACACCACCAATCTTGGCGCTTCGTCGCCGTTGCCCGAAGGTGGGAAGTCCCTTCGCATTCCCATCGAGGGGATGCCCAAAAGGCTGCGCCTTTTGTGCACCCCTCATGTCAAACGTCAGGCGTCACACCTGCAGTTTTTGTTTATCGGGAGAATCATGAGTTCACGCCCTTCATTCATCGTATCCACCGGCGAATTGCCGGAGCGTAGCCACGTCTATCCGCAGAGCGAGGAGGAAATGGGCCCTGTTCGTAGCGTGGGCAGCGCTGCGGGACTGGTCCGCCTTGGCATCAACCTCCAGCGCCTGCCTCCCGGCAGGCGCTCCTCTTGGCCTCATGCTGAATCGGATGAAGAAGAGTTCGTCTATGTCATCGAAGGCGTAGTCGACGCCTGGATCGATGGAGAAGTTCATCGTATGCAGGAGGGTGACCTTGCGGCATTCCCAGCCGGGACTGGAATCAGTCACTGCTTCATCAACAACACTGAAACGGAGGCGCTACTTTTGGTAGGCGGCGAAGCCGCAAAGCCAAGCAATCGCATTGTCTATCCACTGAATCCATCGCGTCGCGTGGATCTCAAGGCAGCTGATTGGTGGCACGATGTGCCGCCGAGAAAGCTCGGAAGCCATGACGGTCTTCCAGATCAACTGCGTGGTTCCAAGCGCTCGAACAATGCCGCCTAGCCCCTCCGTCAAGGGGACGTCTTGCCCCTTACGTCGAACGTTAGGGAAGGTCTGAACAAGTGCATGGTTCTTGCATGATCGATGCAGTCCAGTGACGGAGCGCGCAACGATGAGCCAGATCAGTTTCTCGGATGCGGAGTACGCCGGCAAGCGCAAGAAGACCCGACGTGAGGTGTTCCTTGATGAGATGGAAGTGGTCGTGCCGTGGAAGGCGCTGCTGGGCCTGATCGCGCCGCACTATCCGGTGGCCGGCCGAGGCCGCAGGCCGTATCCGCTGGAGTCGATGCTGCGCGTGCACCTGATGCAGAACTGGTTCGCGCTGAGCGACCCGGCGATGGAAGAGGCGCTGTACGAGATCGCCTCGCTGCGCGCGTTCGCGCACCTGAGCCTGGGTGAGCCGATCCCGGACGAGACGACGATCCTGAACTTCCGCCATTTGCTCGAAGCCAACGACCTGGCCGAGGACATCCTCAAGGCAGTCAATGCGCACCTGGTGCGCAAGGGCCTTCTGCTCAAGCGCGGCAGCATCGTGGACGCCACCATCATCGCCGCGCCGAGCTCGACCAAGAACGCCGATGGCGAGCGTGATCCGGAGATGCACCAGACCAAGAAGGGCAACCAGTGGCACTTCGGCATGAAGGCGCACATTGCGGTGGATGCCCACAGCGGGCTGGTGCATACGGTCACCACGACGGCGGCGAACGAGGCGGACGTCGAGCAGATCGCCGAGCTGTTGCATGGCAAGGAAGAACATGTGTGGGCCGACTCAGGCTACCGGGGCGCACAGGCGCGGGTCGACCGCGAGGATCTGCAGTGGCATATCGCTGCTCGCCTGAGCGACATCGCCAAGCTGCCCGACGGGCGCCGCAAGGCGGCGGCTCGCAAGCGCGAGCACCGCAAGGCCAGCGTGCGCGCAAAGGTCGAGCACCCGTTCCGAGTCATCAAGCGCCAGTTCGGGCTGGCGAAGGTTCGCTTCCGCGGGTTGGCCAAGAACACCGCGCACGTGGTGACGCTGTTTGCCCTGTCGAACCTGTGGATGGCGCGACGACAGTTGATGGCAATGGCGCCAGTCCGCCCGCGAAGCGCATGAACGACGAGCCGCGCGGCGAAGGCCGCTGGAAACGACCCCGCTTGAACCCGAACTCCTCGGCGCAGCGGCTGAACAGGTCCAACGCGATCGCGTTTTCACGTTGTTCAGACCTTCCTTAGAACCTCTTCAGCATCAACCACCACGTTAAATGCCAATCCAACTCAAAGCTCTGGCAGTCGCAGCACTCGTGACCGCGTCGCTTCAAGCCTCCGGTCAAATGGAACCGTCAGCCTGTGCGCAGGAACTCGACAAGAAGTTGAACGAAATGATGTCGCTGACTGCCCAAGCTGGAAGCGTTACCTATAAGAAGATCATGGAGCGTGCCGTCAACTGCATGCAGTCGGGGCGCTGCTCGAAGCCGGATTCACTGGTCAACATGCAGGAGATGATGGTGGACCAACAGGTCATTGACCTGCAGCGCAAGAAGGTGGCCGCCATGAGGCGCTTCTTCGCCCGCGCTTCGTCGGCCCACAATGACGCTTGCGCAGTAACACCTCTTTTCCCATCTCTGTTCGAGGAAATGAATTCTGCCAACCAGCAGCAGTTCGCCCGCTTCGAAGAGCTGGCAAGTCGCTATTTCCCAGAAACCAGCAATGCAAAGTGAGACGAGGTTCTAACCCCTCCATCGAGCAGACAGCCTCCAGCCAGCTGGCTTCCGGCTGCAGCTCATGTCAAACGTTCGGCCGCGCAGCAGAGGCATCTCGGTGCGCCAGCAGAGTCAGCGCCAGTCGGCGTGGGTTGACCAGCCACAGCTGAGCGAAATTACCCGCTGCCTATATGGCGCGAAAGCTTGCAGCCGGCGCTGGCGGCAACTTTGCTCAACCGAGTGCCGAAAGCTAAAATTTCCTGTCCCCGACCGAGGGGGTACTGGCAGCGCTTCGAGTCGAGCGGCTTTAACGAAAGGTTGAATGTGGAAAAGAGTAGCGTTGCCGTCGGTGCATCACACGATCACCAGATCCAACCGCCATTTCCCGCGACGTTTGGGCTGGGAGATCGCGTTCGCAAAAAGTCTGGCGCCGCGTGGCAGGGCCATATCGTCGGCTGGTACAGCACACAGCTGACGCCAGAGGGCTACGCCGTCGAGTCCGAAGCACATCCGGGCTCTGTGCAAATTTACCCGGTCGCAGCGCTTGAACGCGTGGCCTGACCCCTCAGTCGAGGCGACAAATTGCAGCAAGCTGCAATTTGCGCTTCACCTCGAACGTTAGGCACAGGAAACCAAAGCGAGTCCACCATGTCTGAGGAACAACTGCTACACGGTTCATGTCACTGCGGTGCAGTTCGTCTCACGCTGCCCTCAGCGCCGGAGAAGGCGACCAAGTGCAACTGTTCGATCTGCCGGCGCCTTGGCGGACTCTGGGCGTACTACGAGTTCGGATCAGTTCGGATAGAAGGGCATCCGGAGAATACGGCCGGGTACATCTGGGGTGACAAGACGCTGCGCAATGTACGCTGCAAGACCTGCGGGTGCGCCACCCATTGGGAACCACTTGTCCCCGAGCCAGGCGGCAAGCACGGCGTCAATCTGAACAATTTTGATCCGCGCCTTATAGAGTCCGTTCAGGTACGCCGGTTCGATGGAGCGGGCACTTGGAAATTCATCGACTGAGCGGCACCACCGCGGTGGTCAAACGTTGGGCGTCAGCAGCGCACTGATGCCGGCGCGGTGGTATCGACTAACCAGCTGGAGGCAAGGATGACAACCGAACTGTTTTATCTCTTGTTCACGGCCGCCCTCACTGGCGTGCTCTGGATTCCCGTCGTCATAGGCTACGTATTGACTCGCGGACCCTTGAAGCCTTCCGATTACAAGGTCGCACCCACGTCGCCACTACCTGCTTGGGTCAATCGCGCCAATCGGGCGCAGATCAATGCTGTCGAGAACCTCGCAACTTTCGCACCAATTGTTCTCATCGCTCATGCAGCTGGGGTGTCGACCCCCATTACCGTGGCGTCCGCTGCCGTCTACTTCTACGCGCGCGCCGCACATGCCGTTGTACACATCACTGGTTTCAGTCAATTCAAAGCCCGTACCGCATTGTTCACAGTCGCCTGGATCGCGTTTCTGACATTCGCGATCGAACTGCTGCGAAAAGTGATGTGAGAAAGCTTGAGCCCGATCCACAGCCGCCGCTCATGTCAAACGTTAGGTATCACGGAACCCCGCGGTCCACTTCTCGCAGCGCAACGCCATGACACCATCGCTTCTCGGCTTCGATCACATCCACGTCTTCGTCCAAGACCGCACCGCTGCGGAGGCTTGGTACGCAAGTGTCTTGGGCCTCACCCGAACGCCTGATCTCGAGTTTTGGGCCGAGGGCGGTGGCCCGCTCACGCTCCAGGATTCTGACAACACGATTCACATCGCATTGTTTGAGCGGCCTCACCAGAAGAACAGAGCCACCGTGGCACTTCGCGTGAGCGCGGACGCATTTCGCGGCTGGCGCGCTCATCTTGCTTCATTCACGGCGTTGAAGATGACCACGGAAGATCACGGGGTATCCATGTCTCTGTACTTCAGCGACCCAGACGGTAATCCGTATGAAATCACTACATACGAGTACGCAGCTGCAAAGGCCGCGGCGTGATGCCTAGCCCTTTTAGGGCGACTTCCTTCCCCCGTTAGGCCCCGCGCAGGCCCACGCGCTTCAGGAGAGCTCATGTTTGACCACGTCAAATTCGGCGTCAGCGACTATGCAGCGAGCAAAGCGTTCTTTCTCAACGCACTCGAACCGCTCGGCGTAGCCGTTGTCTCGGAAGGGCCGCCGACCTACGGTGTCGAGCTCAGCCCAAAGGGCAAGGCTTCGCTGTGCCTGTACCAAACCGAGGAGAGGCCGGCGCATCTTCACCTGGCGTTCACGGCCGAGAATCGCCGGCAAGTCGAAGCTTTCTATCGGGCGGCTCTGGAGGCGGGTGGCAAAGACAATGGCGCGCCTGGTCTGCGCCCGCACTACCACCCGAACTACTATGCAGCTTTCGTCATTGGTCCGGACGGGCACAACATCGAAGTGGTTTGCCACGAACCCGAGGCGTAATCCGCCCATCCAGACTTCGCAGGAATCATCACCATGAATCGGCGAATCGCCTCCTGCTGCTGCGGACAACTCGAAGCAAAGGTCAGCACGGATCCAATCCGGGTATCCGTCTGCCACTGCCTTGCGTGTCAGCGCCGCACCGGAAGCGTCTTTGGTGCGCAGGCTCGGTTCTCGAGGGAGGCCGTACAGATTACCGGCCGGGGAACGAAGTTTCTGCGAATCGGTGACGAGGGAACCGAAGTCACATTCACGTTCTGTCCCCAGTGTGGATCGACGATCTTCTACGAAATGGCAGGTCGAGAAGCGTTCATCGCCATCCCCGTTGGCGCATTCGCTGATCCTGACTTTCCTGCTCCGTCGTTCTCCGTCTACGAGGATCGGATGCACGGTTGGGTGCAGATGCCGAAAGACATCGAGCACATGGCGTGATGGCTGCTGTCAATTCAGCGGAAGTCGTTTCCTCTGCCGATGATTTCCGCGCGTTGGAGCGGTCGCGTCTGCGATCGCTGGTGGCACGAGACATGGAGCTTGCCGAGGCGCTTCACTCGCCGGAATTCCATCTCGTCACCCCTGGAGGCAACACCCGTTCGCGCGAGTCCTATCTCAACGCGGTTCAAACCGGCGCTATCACGTATCTCAGGTGGGAGGCCGCTGACATCAGCGTGCGTCAGTTCAGCAAGGTCGTGCTCCTTCGCTATCGAGCCGGGCTCGAGATGCCCTCGCAGTCCGGCAGCACTTCGTCGTTCTTCTGTTGGCACACGGACTCTTACGAACTGCACGATGGCTTCTGGCAGGTCGTCTGGTCTCAGGCCACTCGCATTGCCTAGCACCGCCGCATGCAAGCCTTCGCGAACCTGCCCATTCGAACAGCGAGGCTCGAGCTTCGGCCGTTGCGGGAAGCAGACGTCGCTCCGCTCTTCGAGATCCACGCCGATCCAAGCGCCATGAGGTACTGGGATGCGTCGATCTGGAAGAACGATGAACGCGGACGCGCGATGGTCGCCCGGGATCTTGCCCTGACGACCAACGACTACCTGCGCCTTGGAATCGAGTCGGCCGCCGGCGGAGAGTTGCTCGGAACCTGCGCGCTCTGGCGCATCGACGCGCAGTGTCGGCGCGCGGAGATCGGGTACATCCTGCGCTCCCGGAGCTGGGGCCAGGGGTACATGCATGAAGCCTTGTCCGCGCTCCTTGACTACGCGTTCATCGACCTGGACTTGAATCGCGTCGAAGCCGACACCGATCCCAGGAACGAACGATCGGCACGCGTCCTCGAGCGTCTCAAGTTCTCGAAGGAAGGGCTCTTCCGCGAGCGCTGCATCGTCGATGGCGAGATCTCCGACGCAGCCATGTATGGCCTGCTCCGACGCGAATGGAATCAGGGCCCCAGAATGCCGCGCCGCGTGGAGCGCGCATAGCGCCGCTCGGCACGCGGTGCTGCTACCCTCGCTGCATGGATACTGCGCTCTCCGTCAGCCAGATCGTCGTTCGGGTCTGCCTGTTCGCCTTCTCTGCCATCGCCGTCTTCGGCGGCTCCCTGCAGATGTACCTCGGTCAGCCGGACACGTCGCCACGCCTGGACAACGTCCATCGCTTCATGGCCGGTGCGTACCTGTCGATGGGCGTCATCTGTGGCTGGGCGGCGGTCACGGTCAGGCAGCAGGGTACGCTGGTCTACCTGATCGCCGGCGGTGTCTTCGTGGCCGGCTGCGGGCGGCTGCTGTCGATGCGCAGGGTGGGACTGCCCGAACCGAGGGCGGTCTGGTTGGGCTACCTCGCCCCCGAACTCGCGTTGCCGTGGGTATTGGCCATCGCCCACTCGTATTCGCGCTGAGATGGGCCGTCGTCCGCGAATGCCTGAGGTGCCCCCGCGAAGAATGCCGCGCGATTTCGATCGTTTGACCGAGCGCGAGTTGGCCGCGCTGGACGCGTTGCTCGTCGCGCATGAGAGCCCCTGGTGGGATTCGTTCTACGCCGACCGTGCCAAGCCGTGCCCGTTCTTCGTGACCTCGCCCGACGAGAGCCTGGCGAGGTGGGTCCGTGACGAAGGTTTGATTCGCCCGGGCCGGGCCATCGAGTTCGGATGCGGGAACGGACGGAACGCGATCTTCCTGGCTCGACACGGGTTCTCGGTCGAAGCAGTCGACTACTCCCGATCGGCCGTCGACTGGGCCGCCGAGCGCATCGCCGAGGCCGGCGTGCCCATCGCCCTGACGCGCCAGGATGTCTTCGCGCTGGCGCTCGAGCCCGGCGCCTACGATCTGGTCTACGACGCCGGCTGTTTTCATCACGTGCCGCCACATCGGCGCCGGAGCTATGTCGACCTGGTCGTCAGCGCATTGAAGCCTGGGGGCTGGTTCGGGTTGACCTGCTTCCGGCCCGAAGGCGGCAGCGGCTACTCGGACGAAGAGGTCTACCAACGCCGTTCGATGGGCGGTGGGCTGGGCTACACCGAGGAGCGCCTGCGCGAGATGTGGTCCCGAGGCCTGCAGGTTCGCGAGATCCGCCAGATGAACAAGCCAAGCGCGGAAAGCGGGCTGTTCGGAGAGTGCTTCCTTTGGACCGTTCTGGCGCAGAAAATCGCGTGAAAGCAGAGGAGCAGAAATGGCCGATGTCGAACAGGAAGTTGCCCGAATCCTCGAGTCATACAAGTCGGCGGTTCTGGCGGCGGATGTGAATGCCTTCATGCGCTTGTACGACCCGAGCGTGCGCGTGTTCGATACCTGGGGCGTCTGGTCCTACGAGGGCGCGCAGGCGTGGCAACGGGCGGTCGAGGGCTGGTTCACCTCGTTGGGAACCGAGAAGGTCAAGGTGACGTTCGAGGACGTGCAGACCGTGCCGGATCGCGACTTCGCGATCGTCAGTGCCATCGTCGCGTACACCGGCATCTCCAGCCAGGGCGAGCCACTGCGCGCGATGCAGAACCGCATCAGCTGGGGCCTCAGGCGCAGCGGTCACGTTCTGAGGATCGTGCACGAACACACTTCGGCGCCGGTGGGGTTCGAAGACCTGAAGGCCATTCTCCGGCGCGAGAGCGGGCCCTGAGAGCGGCCCTTCGCGCCATCCATCGAATTCACGCGAAGATCGAACCGCAGCCTGCAGCGAAAGCGAGCGCGCCATGAACGAGCCATCGACATATTGGTTTCCTGCGAAGCGCTACGGATGGGGCTGGGGCCTGCCGACGCGGTGGCAGGGTTGGCTGGCGGTGCTGATGTTTGCCGGTGCGCAGGTGCTCGGGCCGTTTCTCTTCGATCCGCACCGGCAGACGCTCTTCTACTCGGCCTACGCGGGGGCGCTCACGGTGGCGTTCCTGGCCATCTGCTATCTCAAGGGCGAGCCTCCGAGCTGGCGTTGGGGCCCGAAGTGAGGCTTTTGAGTCGATGATGCTCGGGGCGTGGCCACGGCTGGCCATCGCGGTGCTGATCGCGATCGGCTCGTCCGGTTCGAGTGCCGACGAGTCGGGGGCGTTGACGGCCGAGCAGCGGGCGGCGGATTTCGCCGCCTTTTGCCGCTTCGTCGGCGACGAGTACGCGTACTTCGATCAGAAGACGACCGACTGGAATCGCGTCTGCAGTGTCTACGCGCCTCAGGTGGCGGGCGCGACAGGCCGAGACGCATTCATCGAGCTGCTGGAACACGCGCTCGGCGAGCTCTACGACATGCACGCTCATCTGGGCACGAACACGCCGCGGTCGTTTCGCTTGGTGCCGACGAACGCCGATCTGTTCGCCACCTGGAAGGAGGGCAAGGCGATCGTCTCGGCGGTGCGCGCGGATTCCGGCGCCGAGCGTGCGGGCCTGCGAGCCGGGATGCAGGTCGTGGCGATCGACGGCGAGACGATCGACGCCGTCGTGCATGCCATCGAGCCGAAGCTTCTGACCCGCGACGACCCCGCCGCACGCGAGTGGGCGCTGCAGGTGGCGCTCGCCGGCCGTCGCGACCGCGCCAGCACTCGACTCTCGATCCGGTCGGCAGGCACGGTCCGCGAACTCGCGTTCGTGCCCGGCCGACCGGAGCCGACCGAACCGCTCGCGCATCGGCGCGTGGGCCGCGTGGACCACGTCCGCATCAACAACTCGCTCGGCGAGCAAGCGCTGGTGCAGGCCTTCGACAAGGCGCTTTCCGACCTTGGCGACGCGCGGGCGCTGGTGATCGATCTGCGAGACACGCCCAGCGGCGGCAACTCGTCGGTGGCGCGGGGCATCATGGGTCGCCTCGTCGACCGGGCGCTTCCGTACCAGCGCCACGAGCTGGTGTCCGAATCGCGCAGCACCGGCATCCGGCGGGTGTGGGTCGAGTATGTGGTGCCGCGGGGCGCGGCTTTCACCGGCCCGGTCGTCGTGCTCGTCGGCCATTGGACGGGCAGCATGGGCGAGGGACTCGCGATCGGCCTGAACGCCACGCGCGGCGCACCGGTGCTGGGCCAGCCGATGGCTCACCTGCTGGGCGCGAACGGGGAGACGACGCTGCCGCACTCGAGGATCGTCGTGCGCGTGCCGACCGAGAAGCTGTCTCACATCGACGGCTCGCCTCGCGAAGCCTTCGTTCCTTGCGCGCTGGCGGGTTCGGGCATCGAATCGGCATCGAGCCAGGATCTTGAATTGCGCTCGGCGATCGACCTGGCCGCCAGCTTGGCCCTGCTGAAGGGCGAACGATCCGGCCGCGGCAAATTGAAAGACTGTCGCAGCGCGCGGCCCGAAAGGAGCGTGCCGTGAAGCAATCGATCGGCCAGATCGCGCTCGTCGTGCGTGACTACGACGAGGCGATCGCGTTCTACACAACGACCCTGGGCTTCACGCTGGTGGAAGACACCCACATCGCGGCGCAGGACAAGCGCTGGGTCGTGGTCGCGCCGCCCGGCGCGACCGAATCGCGGATACTTCTGGCGCGCGCCGTGGGCGACGAGCAGTCTTCGCGCATCGGCAGCCAGACCGGCGGCCGCGTGTTCCTGTTCCTGTTCACCGACGACTTCTGGCGTGACTACGCGTCGTATCGGGCCAAGGGTGTCGTCTTCGTCCGCGAGCCGAAGGAGGAGCCCTACGGCACCGTCGCGGTGTTCCGCGATCTCTATGGCAACTTGTGGGATCTGCTGCAGCCCGCGCAGCGTTCCATCGAAGGGTCTCGATCGACATGAGTGCAGAACAAAGAATCAAGGAAATGGGCTTGGAGCTGCCTTCCGGCAGTGGCCCGGCGGGCAACTACGCGAGTGCGGCCAGAACCGGTGACCTGCTGTTCCTGTCGGGCAAGGCACCGCTGCCGATCGACGGCCAGCCGCCGAAAGGGCGCCTCGGGCACGAGTACTCGACGGCCGAGGGATACGCGCTCGCGCGCTCCGCCTGCACCGAACTGCTCGCAGTCATCAGGAAGGAGCTCGGCTCGCTGGACAGGGTCGCCCGGGTCGTCGAGCTTCACGGCTCGATCAATGCGGCACCCGAGTTCGAGGAGCACGCGAAGGTGCTCGATGGCGCGTCCGACCTGCTGGTGGCGGTCTTCGGCGCCTCGGGCGTTCATGCCCGCTCGGTCGTCGGCGTGAGCTCGTTGCGCAATGGCTTGCCGCTGACGCTGAAGGCCATCGTCGAAGTGAGGCGCGACGGCGCCACGTCCGGCGCCTGACGATGGAGGCACGCAGGCTCAAGGTCGGTCAGCCGATCACCCCCGACCAGTTCGACGAACTCTCGGACGAGCAACTCGCACGCCTCGTGCCGCGCGCGTACCGCGAGTACTTTCCCGGCAAGGACTTCTGCGCCGACGGTCACTTCTACCTGCACGACGGAACCGCCTGGTGCTTCTACCGCGGCGGCTTCCTCGACGAGTGAGGCTTGCACGCATGTCCAGGATCGAAGAACGACTCGCGGCCCTCGGGCTGGTGCTTCCCGGGCCGATCAAGCCGCCGCCCGGCGTCGTGCTGCCGTTCCAGTTCGTCCGCGTCATCGGCCGGCGCGCGCTCGTCTCGGGGCATGGCCCGCAGAACGCCGACGGTTCGATCGCGGGGCCGCTCGGAAAGCTCGGGCGAGACATCACGGTCGAGCAAGGCTACGCCGCGGCGCGTCTCACGGCGCTGTCGATCCTCGGCAGCCTGCAGCGCACGCTCGGTGACCTCGACCGCATCGAGAACTGGGGCCGCGTGTTCGGCATGGTGAACTCGGCGCCGGGATTCAACCGGCAGCCGAGTGTCATCAACGGGTTTTCCGATCTGATCCTCGAGCTGTGGGGCGCCGCGGCGGGCGCCCATTCGCGCAGCGCGGTCGGCATGGCCGAGTTGCCGTTCGACATCCCGGTCGAGATCGAAGCCGAGGTCGAGATCCGCGGGTAGAGCGAAGCGCTGACGCGCTCAAGCCATCGAACGGTAGACGCCTTCGCCATGCGGCGCGGCCGTGAACTCGGGCAGCTGCTCGACCGCCAGTGAATACGCCTGCAGCAGCGGATGCGTCGCCGCGGGCGCCGCGTCGGGTGTCAGCTGCTGGATGAAGTGCCAGACGACCGCGGTGCTCACGCCGGCCTGGTCGATCGTCGCGCGGGTCGCGGCCAGCGGTTCACGCGCCAGCTCGGCCTCGAGCGCGCCGCAGGCGGCGAGCAGCTGGCCGGTCACGCGGTCGAGCCAGGGCGGGTGCCGTTTCTCGACCGGCCGCGTGTTGTGCTCGTAGACGATCTGCACGCTCTTCTCGCAGGCCGCCAAGGCCAGGCCGATCACGCGCAGCGCGCGCCGGCGCTCGGCGAGACCTTTCGGCATCAGGCTCCTGCGCGGCGCGGCGAGCGCTTCGGCGTAGTCGATGATCAGCGTCGAATCCATCAGCACCGTGGCGTCGTCGCAGACCAGCGTCGGCGCCTTGACGACCGGGTTGATCGCCGCGAACTGCGCAAATCCCCTGAAGACGGACACCGACCGGTGCTCGAAGGGCAGCCCGAGCAGTTGCAGCGAAACCGCGACGCGGCGCACATAGGGTGAATCCAGCATGCCGATGAGTTGCATCGCGTGTCTCCTTCAGAAAGCATGAACTTCAGGGCGCGCGCGATTGCCGCTCCGGCGCGCGCTGCCAGTCGCCGCCCAGCGCCTTGACGAGAAACACCGAGGTCACGCGGCGCTGGCTCGCGAGCTGCGTCGCCTGGCGCTCGACGCCGAGCAGCGCCTGCTGCGCGGTGATCACGTCGAGGTAGCTCGTTGCGCCACCCTCGTATCGGCTCGTTGCCATCTCGAGCACGCGCTGCGCGCTGTCGACCGCGCGGCGCGCCTGCGCCGAGGCACGATCCAGCGCCGCGAGGCCGGTGATGCCGTCCTCGACCTCCTGCATCGCGGTCAGCACGGTGCGCCGGTAGTTCGCGACGGTCGCGTCGTAGCCGGCCTGCGTGAAGTCGACGTTCGCGCGGATGCGCCCGCCGTCGAAGATCGTCTGCGTCGCCGAGACGCCGAGTGACCACAACAGGCTGGGGGCGTTGAACAGGCTCGAGAGCTCGCGGCTGTCGAGGCCGGCCGACGGCGCCAGCACGATGCTCGGGTAGAACGCCGCGCGGGCGACGCCGATCTGCGCATTCGCGGCGGCCATCGCGCGTTCGGCCGAGGCGACATCGGGCCGGCGCTCGAGCACATCGGACGGCACGCCGAGCGCGATCGCCGGCGGTGGTGTGACTTCGCGCGAAGGGTTCGCGCGCGCATCCGGCGCGAGCGTGAAGAGCGGGGCGGGGCGCCCGGTGAGCGTCGCGATCGCGTGCTCGAACGGATCGCGCTGGCGGCGCAGCACGTCGATCTGCGTCAGCGTGTTGTCGAGCAGCGCCTGCTGCTGCGCGACATCGAGGCCCGAGGTCGCACCGAGCTCGTGGCGCGACGTGACGAAGCCGAGCGCGCGGCGCTGCAGCGCGATCGATCGCTGCAGCACGTCGAGTTCGGCGTCCAGGCCGCGCAGGTTGAAATACGCGCTCGCGAGATCGGCGGTCAGCAGCAGCCGCGTGTTCTCGAGGTCGATCGCCGACTGCTCGGCCGACGCGCGCGCACCTTCGACCCCGCTCCCCACGCGGCCCGACAGGTCGAGCTCGTAGCTGACCGACAGCGCGAGCGCGTAGTCGTTCTGCACGGTCGAGAAATTCGGCGAACCATAGTTGCTCAGCGGCCGGTTCTCGGAGATCTTCAGCCGCTGCGCGCGCGCGCCGAGGCCGATCTGCGGGAACAGGCCGGCCGACGCGCCGGCGACCGTCGCACGCGCCTGCGCGAGCCGCGCGCTCGCGATCTGCAGGCTCGGGTTGTCGGCCAGCGCCTGCGCTTCGAGCGCGTCGAGCTGCGGATCGCCGAAGCGCTGCCACCACAGGCCCTTCGCGGCCGCGTCGTCGGGCGCGCTCTCGCGCCACGGCGGCTCGATCTTCCAGGCGACCGGCATCGCGATCGCCGGCTTCTGATAGGCCGGCCCATTGGCGCAGCCGCCGACGATCAGCAGCGCGAGCGCGGCCGCCAGGCGTCGGCTCACGGTGTCGGTCTCGCCGCCGAGGCCGACGCGCCGGCCGGTGCGATGGCCACCTTGTCGCCATCGGCGATCGAGTCGGACGGGTTCAGCACCAGCACATCGTCGGGCTTGACACCGTCGAGCACCTCGACGGTCTCGCCGAGGTTGCGCCCGATCCTGACCGGCCGCAGCCTGACCTGGCCCTGCCGGTCGACGACCGCGACACGGATGCCTTCGGCGCGGATCAGCAGCACGTTCGCCGGCACCGCGATCGACGTGTTCGATGGCGCCAGCGGCAGCTGCACCTGCACATAGGCGCCCGGCAGCAGGGTGCCGTCGCGGTTCGGCAATGCGATCTCGACCTGCATCGTGCGCGTCGCCGCATCGAGCGATGCGCCGGTGCGCGCGACCGTGCCCTCGAAGCGCTGGTCGCGCAGCTCGGCCTGCGTCACGACGACCTTCTGCCCGGGCCTGATCAGCTGCGCATACGACTGCGGCACGTTGACGTAGACGCGCAGCGGATCGGTCTGCGTCAGCACGAACAGCGCCCGGCTGGTGCCGCCGCCGGCGTCGATCAGATCACCGACGTCGACGTTGCGCCGCGTGATCACGCCGGCGAACGGCGCGGTGACGCGCTTGAAGCCCTCGGTCTGGCGCAGCCGCTGCACGTTCGCCTCCGCCGCGGCGACGTTCGCGACCGCCTGGCTCGCGCCGCTGCGGCGCTCGTCGAGCTCCTGCTGCGAGACCACGTCTTTCTGGCGCAGGCCCTCCCAGCGCGCGAGCGTGCTCTTCGCGAGCTCGAGGCTCGATGCGGCCTGCTGACGCGCGGCGATCGCCTGCGAGAGCTGCTGGTCGATCTCGGGCGTCTCGATCTCGGCGAGCAGCTCGCCCTTGTCGACCCGGCTGCCGATGTCGCGCGTCCAGCGCTTCAGGTAGCCGCTGGCACGCGCGGCGATCGGCGCCTGGACCTGGCCTTGCAAGGTGCCGGGCAGCGCGATCGTCTGGCCGGCGTCGCCGCCCTTCGCGACAACGGTCTTCACGTACTGCACCGCGCGCTCGACGGTGCCCGTCTCGAGCGCCTTCGCGTTGGCGATGCGGCTGAAGATCGTGCGGCCGGCGCCGAGCGCGAGCAGCAGCAGCACGACGATCGCGACGAGCCGGGCGCGGCGCAAGACCTGACGGCGCTTCAGCAACTCGGCGTGGTCGGCGGCAGCGCCGCCGGCCGCGTCGATGCCGTGGATCCCGAGCGCCGCGTGGCGTTGTTCGGTCATCGGTCAGGACTCCTGGGGCAAAGGTTGGATCGGCGGTCGCGGCGGCGGCGCGCCATGCGCGGCCCGGCGCTGCGCGAGCCGTCGGTGCACGCCGGCAAACACGACCGGCACGAAGAGCAGGGTGGAGACGGTCGCGAACAGCAGCCCGCCGATCACTGCGCGGCCCAGCGGCGCGTTCTGCTCGGCGCCTTCGCCGAGACCCAGCGCCATCGGGATCATGCCGATGATCATCGCGAGCGCGGTCATCAGCACCGGGCGGATGCGCGTCGCCCCGGCCTCGAGCGCGGCCGAGAGCGGCGGCACGCCGTCCTGCAGCCGCTGGCGCGCGAACGAGACGAGCAGGATGCTGTTCGCGGTGGCCACGCCCATCGTCATGATCGCGCCGGTCAGCGCCGGCACCGAGAGCGTCGTGCCGGTGATGAACAGCATCCACGCGATGCCGGCGAGCGCGGCCGGCAGCGCGGCGATGATGATCGCGGCGTCGACCCACGACTGGAAGTTCACGACCACCAGCAGGTAGACCAGCACGATCGCCATCGCGAGGCCGACCCCCAGGCCGATGAACGACGACTCCATCGTCTGCACCTGGCCGCGCATCACGACCTGGCTGCCGCGCGACAGCTTCTTCTGGATCGCGTCGACCTTCTGCTGCACTTGCGTGGCGACGCTCGCGAGGTCGGTGCCTTGCACGCTGACGTACACGTCGATCGCCGGCAGGATGTTGTAGCGCGACGCGATCGCCGCCTGGCGCGCCGGGCTGACCTCGACCATGTTGCCCAGCAGCTGTGTTCCGCCGCCAGCCGCCGATGGATTGGTCGCGCCGGCGCCGGCGACCGGCAGGTTCAGCAGTGCATCGAGCGAGTCGACGCGGTACTGCGGCGTCTGCACCGCGATGTTGTAGACCACGCCGTTCTGCGGGTTGAGCCAGAACGCCGGCGCCGTCTGCGAGCTGCCCGACAGCGCGATCAGCACGTTCTGCCCGACGTTCGATGCGGTCAGGCCGAGCTGCTGCAGGCGCGAGCGGTCCATCTGCATGTCCAGGCTCGGGCCGTCGAGGCGCTGGTGCACGTGCGTGTCGACGGCGCCGGGGATCTTGCGGATCTCGCGCGTCAGCTCGGCGGCGAGCGCCGCGTTCGCGCCGACATTGTTCCCGGTGAACTGCACGTCGATCGCGGCCGGCAGACCGAAGTTCAGGATCTGCGTGACGATGTCGGCCGGCTGGAAGAAGAACTCGATGCCCGGAAAGCGCTTCGGCAGTTCGGCACGCAGCAGCGAGACGAATTCGTCGGTCGGCCGGTGGCCCTCTTTCAGCGAAAGTTGTATTTCGCCGTCGAGCGTGCCGATCGTGCCGGCATTGCTGTACGACAGGTTGATGCCGCTGTTCGGCACGCCGAGGTTGTCGAGAATGGTCTCGAGCTGGTCGCGCGGGATCAGCTCGCGGATCGCGGCCTCGACCTGGTCGGCGAGCCGCGCCGTCTCTTCGATGCGGGTGCCGGTGGGCGCGCGCATGTGCAAGCGGATCTGGCCGGCGTCGACGCTCGGGAAGAAGTCGCGCCCGAGGAACGGGTACAGCCCGCACGAGAGCACGCAGAACGCGAGGAAGAGCAGCGCGAACTTCGCGCGGTGCGCGAGCAGCGACGACAGCGCCAGCGTGTAGGCGCGCCGCACGCGCTCGAAGCGCCGATCGAAGCTGCGGTACAGCCGCTGCAGCAGGCTCGGCCTGGCGTCGCCGGCCGGCCCCTCGGCATGCGCCGCGTGCCCCTGCGTGCGATGCACGCGGCCCATCAGCAGCATCACCAGCGTCGGCACCAGCGTGCGCGACAGGAGGTACGACGCGACCATCGCGAACACCACGCCTTCCGCGAGCGGCACGAACAGGAAGCGTGCAACGCCCGAGAGAAAGAACATCGGCACGAACACGATGCAGATGCACAGGGTCGAGACGAACGCGGCCGCGCCGATCTCGTGTGCGCCGGTCAGGATCGCTTCGTTCAGTCCGGTGCCCATGTGCAGGTGGCGCTCGATGTTCTCGATCGTCACGATCGCCTGGTCGACCAGGATCCCGACCGACAGCGCCAGGCCGCCGAGCGTCATCAGGTTCAGCGTCTCGCCGAGCACCTGCAGCACCAGCACCGAGCTCAGGATCGACAGCGGAATCGTCAGCGCGATGATCAGCGTGCTGCGCCAGTTGCCGAGGAACAGCAGCACCATCGCCGCGGTCAGCGACGCGGCGATCAGCGCCTCGATCACGACGCCCTTGACGGCCGCCTTCACGAACACCGACTGGTCGAACAGCGGCGTGATCTTGATGTCGGCCGGCAGCACCTGCGTGACCTTGGGCAGCAGATCGCGCAGGTTCGCGACGATGTCCAGCGTCGACGCGCCGCCGTTCTTCAGCACCGACAGCAGCACGCCGCGCGCGCCGTCCTGGCGCACGATGTTGGTCTGCGGCGAGAAGCCGTCGCGCACGTTGGCCACGTCGCGCAGGTAGGTCGTGTTGCCGGCCGTCGTGCGCACCGGCAGGTCGTTCAGGCCGGCGATCTCGTTCGGCGAGCCGTTCATCTTCACGGTGTATTCGGTGGCACCGAACTTCGCGGTGCCGGAGGGCAGGATCAGGTTCTGCAGGTTGATCGCGTTGACCACGTCGGCCGGCGCGAGGCCGCGTGCCTGCAGCGCGGGCATGTCGAGGTCGACCGAGATCAGCCGGTTCTTGCCACCGTACGGGAACGGCACCGCGACGCCGGGAATCGTGATCAGCTGCGGCCGCAAGATGTTGATCGCGGTGTCGAACACCGACTGCTCGGGCTGCGTCGGGCTCGACAGCCCGAGCTGGATCACCGGGATGCTCGACGCCGAGTACTTGATGATCAATGGTGGCGTCGTCCCCGGCGGCAGCTGGCGCACCTGGGTCTGCCCGATCGCGACGACCTGCGCGATCGCGGTCTGGATGTTCGCCTTCGGCTGGAAGAACACCTTGATGACGGAGACGCCCGCCAGCGACTGCGACTCGATGTGCTCGATGTCGCTGACGGTCGTCGTCAGGCTGCGCTCGGTCTGGGAGGCGATGCGCTGGCCCATCTCCTGCGCCGACAGGCCGTTGTAGTTCCAGATCACGCTGATGACCGGGATGTCGATCTCGGGGAAGATGTCGGTCGCCATCTTCAGCAGCGCGAACGGCGTCGCCAGCACGATCAGCATCGCCATGACGATGAACGTGTACGGACGCTTCAGGGCGAGCTCAACCATGTCGAACCGATGCGCAACGTCTGCCGTCTGCCGGCGAAGAGCGGATGATATTCAGATATCGCGCGGCGCGTTTCGGGGCCGGACCGGCCGGCCGGTGCGAGAGCAGGGTGATTCGGGAGCCACGATGAAGCACACACGAACAGAGTTTCGGCCCGCCGTCGGAGCGGCGATCGCGATCGCACTGATCGGTGCATCGGGCGCCGTGCACGCCGCCGCATGGACGTGCAGCGACCTGACCGGCGTCAGCGCCGAGGGGGCGACGATCAGCTCGGCCGCGCTGGTCACCCCGCCGACGACGATCTCCGGCGTCACGGTCGGCGTTCCGTTCTGCCGCGTCCAGGGCGTGGCCCGGCCGTCGGCCGATTCCGAGATCAAGTTCGAGGTCTGGCTGCCGTCCGCGGTCGATGCCTGGAACGCGCGCCTGAAGGTCAACGGGACCGGCGGCTACGCGGGTGCGACGCCGTACGCGCGTCTCGCACAGGACGTCGCCGACGGTTTCGTCTCGGCCGGCAGCAACATGGGGCACGACGGCGGCGAGGCCGCGAGCTGGACGCTGAACCACCCCGAGAAGGTCAAGGACTGGGGCCTGCGCGCGCATTACCACGTGGCGACCGCGGCGAAGGCGCTGAGCGCGGCCTTCTATGCCAAGCCGGTCGGCCACGCGTACTTCGAGGGCTGCTCGAACGGCGGGCGGCAGGCCTTGATGCTGGCGCAGAACTACCCGCAGCTGTTCGACGGCATCGTCGCCGGCGCGCCCTCGAACTTCTATCCGGACCTGCTGATGTGGCTGCTGTGGACCGGCAAGAACCAGGTGCCGGTGCTCGGGCAGCCGCCGGTCATCAGCGCGGCGAAGCGCGCGCTCGTCACGCAGCGCGTGCTGCAGGCCTGCGACGCGAACGACGGCCTGGCCGACGGCCAGATCACGAACCCGCGCGCCTGCCAGTTCGACATCGAATCGCTCGGGCCCGCCGGCGACCAGACGCTGACGGCGCCGGAACTGGCCGTCGTCAAGGCGATGTACGCCGGCACGCACACCGAGACCGGCGCGCAGCGCTACACCGGCGCGATGCTCGGCTCCGAGGCGGACTGGGACCCGAACTTCGCCGACAACGGTGGCTACGGCAAGTTCATCGGCCATTTCGTCTACGGCGTCGAGAGCCCGCCATTCGAATGGCGCCGCGACATCGACTTCTCGACCGTCTACGACCAGGTGAAGACGGCGCTGACACCGATCACCGCGGCCCCGAGCCCGGACCTGACCGCCTTCAAGAACCGCGGCGGCAAGCTGATCCAGTACCACGGCTGGAACGACTCGGTCGTGGCCCCTGAAGGTTCGATCGGCTACTTCTACGCGCTGACGCAGTTCGAGAAGCTGGGCGCACTGCCGAAGGCCGAGTTCGATCGGCAGACCGACAAGCTCACGCCGCAGGGGGTGGCCGCGACCGCACAGGCCTTCGGCCAGCAGGTGCAGCGGTACCACCGGCTGTTCATGCTGCCCGGCGTCGCGCACTGCGGCGGCAGCACCGGGCCGAGCTCGATCGGTGGCGGCGCGCCGGAGCCGCCGAAGGCCTGGCGCGACGCCGAGCACCACGTGGTCCGCGCCGTGATCAAGTGGGTCGAGGAGGGCGTCGCGCCGGAGCAGATCGTCGCCTCGCGCTTCGATGCGAGCGGTGCGGTGGTCCGCCAGCGCCCGGTGTGCCCGTATCCCGCTCAGGCGACCTACGACGGCTCGGGCGACATCAACGCGGCATCGAGCTTCGCGTGCGTGACACCGAAGGTGCAGGATCGCAGCGTCGGGCCGGGCGACCTGCTGCACATGCGGAACGCGCTGCGGCAACGCGACCTGCTGCTGCCGAACCGCTGACCTCGCGATGCCGGCCCGCCGCCGCGGCTCAGGGCCGCGGCGCGACGCTCGGCGACAGCTTCGTCCACGGCAGATCGCCCGGATCGGCGGCCATCGGGCCGGGCGCCTTGGCGATCAGGATCGTCGACGCGATCGGCCCGAAGGCGGCGCGGAAGTGCACCGAGCTCTTGTTGACGAGCAGCTTCATCTGCGCCGGATCGACGCCGAGGTAGCGGTACAGGTCGAGATCGAGCATCTGCGCCTTCGCGCTCGCCAGCAGCACCTTGATGCCCTGCAGTTCGACGCAGGCACTCGGGCCGAGCTGCATCGTCGCGCCGGCCGTCATCGGGCCGTGCATCGTGACCGCGCCGTCGCTGACCGCGAGCACGCGCACCTGCGCCTGCACCGGCGCTTCGGTCAGCGTGCCGTCCCAGGTCGGCACCGCGCGGCCGATCGAGAGTGCCACGCTCGCCCCGACCCCGGCCGCGCACGCGGCGCGCGCCGCGGCGGGATCGAACACCAGCCCGATCGCGACGCGGCCGGCGAGCCGCGTGCCGGCATCGGCCTGCATCAACGCGCGCAGCATCCCGGTGGTGTTGGCATCGCCGCCGGCGCCCGGGTTGTCCTGCGTGTCGGCGATCACGACCGGTCGATCGGCCTCGAGCGCGAGCGCGACGGCCTGCTCGACCGCGGCCAGCGGCCCGAGCAGCTCGAGCGTCCAGTCGGCGCGGCGCGTCACCGCGACCTCGGTGTACAGCTGACGCACCGCGCGCTGCACGCGTGTCGGGTCGATGCCGTAGCCGAACAGCACCGGCCCGCACTCGGCGAAGTCCGCGGCCGAGAAACCCATCGAGAAGTTCAGCTCGACATCGTGCTGGGCCTCGATCTGCTCGATCAGGCCGATCACCGAGGCCGCCGGCTGCATCAGCGTGCACTGCGCATTCAGCGGCAGCAGGAAGGGCACGCGCTCGGCATGCACGGCGCGCTCGGCCGCCGCCGGCACGAGGCGGCGCGCGAGCATGCGCGCGGCGCGCACGCCGGTGTCGCGCATGTCGACGTGCGGGTAGCTGCGGTAGGCCGTCATCGCGGTGGCGAGCTTCAGCATGCGCGCGGTCACGTTCGCGTGCAGGTCGAGCGTCGTGACGATCGGCAGCGAAGGCCCGACGAGGGCGCGGATGCGCGCCAGCAGCTCGCCCTCGGCATCGTCGGCGCATTCGGCGACCGCGGCGCCGTGCAGGTCGAGAAAGATCGCATCGACGCTGCCGGGCTGCTGCAGGTCGGCGACGATCTCGGCGCAGATGCGCTCGAACGCGTCGGTCGTCACGCGGTTCGATGGCATCGCGCCGGCCCAGACCGAGGGCCGCAGTTCCCAGCCGTGTTCGAGCGCTTCGCCGATGAAGCCGCCGATCGCCTGGGCCGTCGGCGCCATCTGCGCGAGCATCGCGTCGCCGCGCGCGTAGGCCGGGTAGCCGGCGCCGCAGGTGAACGCGTCCCAGTCGGCCGGCGATGGCGCGAAGGTGTTGGTCTCGTGGTGGAAGCCCGCGACGAAGACGGTTGTCATGTGAGCAGCGCGATTTCTGCGTCGGTGAAGCCCGCGGCCTGCCGCGCGGCGTGGTTGAACGGGGGCCGCAGGCGCGGCGCCTGGTAGCGCGCGGCGAGTTCGCCGTAGAGGGCCACCGGGTCGTGGCCATCGCGTGTGCACAGCCAGCGGTACCAGTGGTTGCCGATCGCGACATGGCCGACCTCGTCGCGCAGGATCACCTCGAGGATCTCGACCGCGCGCAGGTCGCCGGCCCGGCGCAGCTTGGCCTGCATCGGCGGCGCCGCATCGAGGCCGCGCGCCTCGAGCGTGCGTGGCACCAGTGCCATGCGCGCGGTCGGATCGTGGGCGGTGCGCTGCGCCATCGCCCACAGGCCGTCGTGCGCATCGAAGGCGCCATAGTCGGCGCCGAGCGTGAGCAGATGCTCGCGCAGCAAGCTGAAGTGCAGCGCCTCTTCGCTGGCGACGCGCAGCCAGTCGCGGTAGTACGCGACCGGCATGCCGCCGAAGCGCCAGACGGCGTCGAGCGCGAGGTTGATCGCGTTGAACTCGATGTGCGTGACCGCGTGCAGCAGCGCGGCGTGGCCCTCGCGGGTGAACGGCGAGCGTGTCGGCACGTCTTTCGCCGGCACGAGGCGCGGCAACTCGGGACGGCCGGGCAGGGCTTCGGGCGCGTCGATCGGTTCGGCCGGGTCGATCGCCGCATCATCGAGCGCGGCAAACAACGCACGCGCCTGCGCGGCCTTCGCGACCGGATCGCTCAGGCACAGGGCTCGGAGCGCCGCTTGCCGCGCCGACATCGCCACCTCAGGCCCCGTATCCATCCGGGAATGATAGGCCTCGACACCGGCCCGCGGCGCCACTAGGATGCCGCCCATGTCGCGCAACGTCCCGCCTCAAACGCTGAGTCGCTGCGACTGGGTGCGGCGCTGCGCCGCGCGCATCCGCGAGCTCGACGATGTGGTCACGCTGATCGACGCCGCCGACCTCGCGAACACGCTGCGCGACCTGCCGTGCTGCCACGGGCTGGAACCCGAGACGGCCGCCGCGCGGCTGTTCGAGGACAACCTGACGCCCTCGCAGTGGAGCGACCTGTCGGCGCTGCGCAGGGCCCCGCGCGACTGACGACCCTGCGCCCGGTGCGCCTCGGAGCGTCGCCCTAGAATCGCGGCTTTTCCGAACGATTGACCGGCGAACCGCATGGCTCTTTACCAGCTCGACGAACACAGCCCGCAACTCGCGCAGGGTGCCTGGGTCGCCGACAGCGCCGAGGTGATCGGCCACGTCGAGCTGGCCGAGAACGCGAGCGTGTGGTTCGGTGCGATCCTGCGCGGCGACAACGAGCGGCTGCACATCGGCAAAGGCTCGAACGTGCAGGACGGCAGCATCCTGCACTCCGACCCCGGATTTCCGCTGACGCTGGGCGAGAACGTCAGCGTCGGCCACCAGGCGATGCTGCACGGCTGCACGGTCGGCGACGGCTCGCTGATCGGCATCCAGGCCGTCGTGATGAACGGCGCGAGGATCGGCAAGGATTGCCTGGTCGGCGCCGGCGCACTGGTCACCGAAGGCAAGGAGTTTCCCGACGGTTCGATGATCCTCGGCTCGCCGGCCAAGGTGGTGCGCCAGCTGACGCCCGAGCAGATCGCCGGGCTGCGACGCGGCGCCGCGCACTACGTGCAGAACGCGCAGCGCTTCAAGAACGGATTGAAGAAGATCGCTTGATGCAATCGGCGGATGTTTCGAGCCCGGCGCCGGGCCGCCAAGGGCCGCGAAGGGGCTCCTTGTGGCCCCGGGCGGGCGAGATCCCCTTGGGGGGTCGCGCGCCGTACCCGGCGGGCGGGGGGTTGTCATGAGCGAGTTGCACAAGTTCATTTTTGAGGGGCTGCCGGTGCGCGGCATGCTGGTGCGCCTGACCGACAGCTGGCGCGAGGTGTTGGCGCGCCGCGCCGCCGCGGCCGATGCGTTTGCGCCACCGGTGCGCGCGCTGCTCGGCGAGATGGCCGCGGCCGGCGTGCTGATGCAGTCCAACATCCAGTTCAGCGGTGCGCTGGTGCTGCAGATATTCGGCGACGGCCCGGTCAAGCTCGCGGTCGCCGAGGTGCAGAGCGACCTCGCGTTTCGCGTCACCGCGAAGGTCATCGGCGACGTGGCCGACGCGGCGCAGCTCGAGGCCATGGTCAATGTGCACGGCCAGGGCCGCTGCGCGATCACGCTCGACCCGCGCGACAAGCGGCCCGGCCAGCAGCCGTACCAGGGCGTCGTCGCGCTGCACGGCGACCACCGCGAGCCGCTGCAGCATCTCGGCGAAGTGCTGGAGCACTACATGCTGCAGTCGGAGCAGCTCGACACGCGGCTGATCCTCGCGGCCGACGACAGCGTCGCCGCCGGCCTGCTGATCCAGCGCCTGCCGGTGCAGGGCGGAGGCAACCTGCAGGGTGCACAGCGCAACGAAGACCTGATCGGCCTCGACGAGGCCTACAACCGCATCGCGCTGCTCGCCGGCACGCTGACCCGCGACGAGCTGCTGACGCTCGATGCCGACACGCTGCTGCGCCGGCTGTTCTGGGAGGAGCCGCTGCGGCGCTTTGCACCGATGCGCGGCGACGCAGGCCCGCGCTTTGTCTGCAGCTGCTCGCGCGAGCGCGTCGGCAGCATGCTGAAGAGCCTGGGCCGCGCCGAGATCGACGGCATCGTGGCCGAGCAGGGCCGGGTCGAGATCGGCTGCGATTTCTGCGGCATCAAGTACCACTTCGACCCGATCGACGTCGGCGAACTGTTCACGCCGATCGGGCGGCAGGCACCGGGGTCGGCGTCGACGCACTGAGGCGCCGAGACGGCCGCTACTTCAGCTTGTAGCCGCAGACGCCGCAGAACACGTCTTCTTTCCCGACCGCCGACAGGCACTGCGGGCAGGTCAGCGTCTTCGCGACCGCGGGCGTGGTCGAGTCCGGCGGCATCGCGCGCACCGGGGCTTCGGGCGGCGGCGCTGGCGTCTCGGGCGGCTTCGCTGCCGCGGCCGCGCTGGCCTGTGCGGTCGCGGCCGCCTGCCGCGCCTGCTCGCGGGCGCGCTCGGCGGCCTCGCGTGCCTTCTGGCCGAGATCGGCGGCCTGGCGCTTCGCGTCGTCGAGGCGGGTTCTCAGTGCGGCTTCGGTGGCGCCGACATCGAGCCCTTCGGTGACGCGCAAGTACACCAGGTTCAGCCCGAGCAGGTAGACCAGCGAGAGCAGCGAACCGGTGAGTGCCCACAGCAGGCCGGCGCCGATGCTGGCCGCGATCGCATAGCCCGCGCCGGCGCTGGCGGCGATCTCGCCGTGCTGGCGCATCATCCCGAGCATCGCGGCGAACTCGTCGTCGCCGAGGATCGCCGCCGACATGCCGACGGCCGGCATCAGCCCGCTGAACAGCGCACTGAACACGATGAAGCCGACGACGCCGGCGAGCAGTCCGACGACCGCCAGCAGCAGCACTGCCTCGACCAGCCGGCTGCGCGCGATCGCCAGCGTCTGCGCGATCGCGCGCGTGATCGTCGCGCCCTCCCAGATCGCCGGCAGCGCGAGGAACAGGCACAGCAACAGGCCCCACAGCGTCAGCCCCGAGATCACGACCGAAAGCGGGAACACGGCGACGAACAGCACCGGCCCGAGCACCGGGATCTTGCAGATGGCGTAGACGATCGCCAGCACGATGAAGACCGCGAGCGCGACGAGCAGCAGCGTCAGCCCGAGCACGATGAACTTCGGGATGCACATCAGCCCGTACACCACCGCATCGGTCAGCGGGCGCGACGGCACGCCGCGCGCCTGATCCATCAGCAGCACGCCGGCCGCGTTGACGCCGGTCGCGCCGGCGATGAACATCGCGAGGCCGCCGAGGAACGCAATGAAGAAGCCCAGCCGCGCGGCGATCAGCGAGAACACCGCGGCCACGAGCACGCCGATGACCATGCAGCCGAGCATCGCGACCAGCGCGCGCCGGTTGCGCAAGCCATTGATGGCCTGGAACAGGCTCGCGAACGCATCGGTCGACAGGCCGCCGATCGCGCCGGGTTGTGGGGTCGGGTCGGTCATGGTCATCCTCCTCCTTCTTGTTGGCGCCGACGGTCTTCGGCGGCCTTGATGCGCTGGCACACGAGCTCGCCGGCATGTTCGGCACGAGCGCACTCGCGCGATTCGCAGATGCCTTGCAGGATCGGGTTGCGGTTCGCGCAGCGCGCCTGCACGCCGCGCGGCACAGGCGGCGCG
>NZ_JBFUKR010000044.1:0-31529 GCF_056400745.1 Rhizobacter sp. P5_A1 | reverse complement strand
CGGCGTGACGGCGCGCGGCGGGGCCGGCGCGGTCGGCGTGCGCGCGGGTGCCATCGCGTGGGCGGGCGGCTCCTGCAACGCCTCGGGCGCGTCGTCGATCGGCTCCCACAGGCTGCTTGCCGTGGCCGACGCGGCATCCGTCGGCGTCAGCGGGTTCGATGGCGCGATCGAGGCGGGCGATGCGGTCGATGGCGCCGATGCCGAAGCGGTCGCGCCGCTGGCGCCCAGCACCGATGGCGGCGGCGCCGCGTCGAAGGTCGGCAGCGCCGGCCCCCGCGCGTGGCCAAGCCACCATGCGGCGCCACCCGCGAACGCGACGACGATCGCAGCGAGGCCGATCCACACGCCGAGCGGGCGGCGCGCGACGCTGGGCGGCACAGGCGGCGAGAGCGACGCGGCCGGCGCGGCCTCGGCCAGCAGCGGCGCGATCGCGTCCGGTGGCGGCGGCACCGCAATCGGCGCCGGCGGCGTCTGGTCGGTGCCGCACTGCGTGCAGAAGCGCGCGCCGGGCCGGTTAGGGTGACCGCAGGCACGACATGGTGCCTCGGCCAGCGCGGCCGCCGCGGGTGCCCCGGGCGCGGCATCGAACGCGGCGCCGCATGCGCGGCAGAACCGCGCATCGTCAGCGTTCGGCGTGCCGCACTTCGAACAGCCCTTGGACATCGGCTCGGACTCCTGCGTGGTGAGCGGCATTCTCGCCGCGTTGCGCGCGGTTCGGCAATCGCGCCGGCGCACGCGTCGCGATGGACAATCGCGACCTTCGGGGCGTCGCCGTGCAAGGAGAGTGTCGATGTTGTATGCCGCATTGAAGGCCGTTCACCTGCTGTCGCTGATCGTCTGGATCGGCGGCATGTTCTTCACGCTCGCGTGTCTGCGTCCGGCGCTGGCGGTGCTCGAAGGCCCGGTGCGGCCGCGCTTGATGGACGCGGTGCTGCTGCGCTTCTTCGCGATCGTCAACGCGGCGATCGGTCTCGTGCTGCTGTCGGGGCTGGCGATGCTGTGGATCGCGTACCAGTCGTTCGGCGGCGGCGCGAGCGCGCTGCATCAGATCCCGCCCAGCTGGTACCTGATGATCGCGCTGGGCCTGACGATGATGAGTGTCTTCGGCCACGTCCGCGGGGCGCCGGCCAAGCGCCTGCGGGCCGCGGTGCAGGCGCAGGACGCGCCGGCCGGCGCCGCGGCGCTCGCCGAGATTCGACGCTGGGTCGGGGTCAACCTCGTGCTCGGTGTCGTGGTGGTCGTCGCGATGAAGCTGGGCGCTGCCGTGTAGCGCGATCGGCGCGCGTCAGCGGGTCGGCAGCAGCGGGTGCCGCTCGCAGTTCGCGTCGCCGCAGCGCTCGCAGTGCCATTGCCAGCGCGCGCCACCGGACTCGTCGCGTGCCGGCGGCGCGAGCGCGCGCCGTGCACTGGCGAGCGCCGCCAGTGTGCGTGCGTCGCCGGTGCCGAACACCACGGAGTACGGCACGCCCGCGCGTTGCAGCGCGGCGCGCACCTTGGCATCGACCGGCTCGCGCACCTGCGGGCTGTCGCGCTGCAGCCCGTCGGCCTGCCAGGGCAGGTCGAGGGCGGTCAGCAACGTCAGGTCGCAGCCTTGCGCGTGCGCGGCCTGGGCCTGGGCGTACAGGCCGGCGTCGCCGAAGACCTGGTCGCTGTAGACGGCGATCATCAGCGCGCTCGTGTCGGCGATCACAAGCGCGTGCGATCGCGCGGCGGCTTCGATGCGGCGCGTCTGCTCGGCGGCGATGCCGTGCTGCTCGTCGTGCCGCGGCGTGCGCCGGTGCCGATCGCAGAACTCGCGCAGGTACTCGGGCACGACGACGCTGTCGTGGCCGTCTGCGCCGAGCAGTTCGCTCAGCGCAGACGCGAGCGTCGTCTTGCCGGTGCTCTCGGCGCCGAGCAGTGCGATGACGAAGCCGCGCCCGGTCTCGCGCTCGACGCTCATCAGGTAACCTCCGCGCTGCGCGCTGCGGTGCGAGCCCCTTCGGGCGGCCGGGCGGGGCTCATCTCGGCAGCATCCGTTGCCACGCGCGCCAGCCGGCGAACGACATCGCGATGAACAGGCTGTAGAGCAGCGTCGTCAACCACAGCCCCTTGTACGCGAAGAGGCCGACGCTGACGATGTTGACGACGATCCACGCGAGCCAGTTCTCGATGTACTTGCGGCCGAGCAGCCATTGCCCGATCAGGCTCGCGGCGGTCGGGAAGGCGTCCCACCAGGGCACGTCGGTGTTCGTGCAGGTCTTCAGGAAGAGCCCGGTCGCGGGCCACGCGGCGGCCAGCGTGGCGAGCAGCCACCAGCGGGCACGCGCGGGCAGCGCGCGCACCTGCAGCCCGCTGCCGTCGGCCTGCGTGCCGCGCAGCCATTGCCACCAGCCCCACAGCGCGACGACCGCGAAGAAGATCTGCAGGCTCGCGTCGCCGTAGAGCCGGCTGTCCCAGAACAGCGCGAAGTACAGCAGCGAGCTGACGATCGCGAGCGGCCAGGCGCCCGGGTTGACGCGCATGTTCAGCAGCACCATCACGATGGCGAGCACGAACGCGACGATCTCGAGCCCGCTGACCGGTGTCGCCCACAGCGTGAAGGCGGGCGCGAACGCCGCGGCGAACGTGTTCGTGAAGAGGAGCTGCAGCGAGTGCAGCAGCGCATCCATCGCGCGGCCTGTCAGCGAAGCGCTGCGGCGCGCATCAGCGCTTCGGCGTCGAGACCTGGACGAGGATCTCGTCCGGCTTGACCATGCCGAGCTCGAAGCGGGCCTTCTCTTCGACCATCTCCAGGCCTTCCTTCAGGTCGCTCACTTCGGCGACGAGTTGCGCGTTGCGCGCCTTGTCGGCCGCGTTGGTCGCCTGCTGCTCGGCCAGCTTGCCGCGCAGCTCCATCATGCGCGGCACGCCGCCCTTGCCGAACCAGAGCTCGGCATGGACCAGCGCCAGCAGCGCGATCAGCGCGAGCGAGACGTAGCGCATCGGCGACGAAACTTCCTGCTTGCCTTAGCGCAGGTTGTAGAACGCACCGCGACCGGGGTAGCTCGCGACGTCGCCGAGGTCTTCCTCGATGCGCAGCAGCTGGTTGTACTTCGCGATGCGGTCGCTGCGGCTCATCGAGCCGGTCTTGATCTGGCCGGCGTTCGTGCCGACCGCGATGTCGGCGATCGTCGAGTCTTCGGTCTCGCCCGAGCGATGGCTGATCACGGCGGTCCAGCCGGCGCGCTTGGCCATCTCGATCGCGGCAAAGGTCTCGGTCAAGGTGCCGATCTGGTTGATCTTGATCAGGATCGAGTTCGCGACGCGCTTTTCGATGCCCTCGCGCAGGATCTTCGTGTTCGTGACGAACAGGTCGTCGCCGACGATCTGCACCTTGCCGCCGAGGCGCTCGTTCAGGTGCTTCCAGCCGTCCCAGTCGCCTTCGGCCATGCCGTCTTCGATGCTGATGATCGGGTACTTGTCGACCCAGGTGGCGAGCATGTCGGTCCACTCGGGCGCCGAGAGCGTCAGGCCTTCGCCGCCGAGCACGTACTTGCCGTCCTTGTAGAACTCGCTCGCGGCGGCATCGAGGCCGATCGCGATCTGCGTGCCGGCGGTGTAGCCGGCCTTGTCGATCGCGTCGAGGATCATCTGGATCGCCGCTTCATGGCTCACGACGCTCGGTGCGAAGCCCCCTTCGTCGCCGACCGCGGTGCTGATGCCCTTGTCGTGCAGGATCTGCTTCAGCGCATGGAACACCTCGGCGCCGTAGCGCACCGCCTCGCGGAAGCTCGGGGCGCCGACCGGGATGATCATGAACTCCTGCAGGTCGAGGTTGTTGTTCGCGTGCGCGCCGCCGTTGATGACGTTCATCATCGGCACCGGCATCTGCATCGCGCCGGAGCCGCCGAAATAGCGGTACAGCGGCAGGCCCGACTCTTCGGCCGCGGCGCGCGCCACCGCCATGCTGACGGCCAGCGTCGCGTTCGCGCCGAGGCGGCTCTTGTTCTCGGTGCCGTCGAGGTCGATCAGCGTGCGGTCGAGGAACGCCTGCTCGCTCGCATCGAGGCCGAGCACCGCCTCGCTGATCTCGGTGTTGACGTGCTCGACCGCGCGCAGCACGCCCTTGCCGAGGTAGCGCGCCTTGTCGCCGTCGCGCAGCTCGATCGCCTCGCGCGAGCCGGTCGACGCGCCCGAGGGCACGGCGGCGCGACCCATCGTGCCGCTCTCGAGCAGCACGTCGCATTCGACGGTGGGGTTGCCGCGGCTGTCGAGGATCTCGCGGCCGACGATGTCAACAATGGCACTCATTCAGGGACTCTCCAGGGTTCGAATTCTTGGGGCTCGGTCGGGCGCTGCGGGCGCTGGGCATCAGCAGGAAAAATCGTTCTCGAGCAGCGGCTGCGCCTTGATCACGCGGTCGAGCGCGACGAGCTGTTCGAGCAGCGCCTTCATGTGCTTCAGCGGCACCGCGTTCGGGCCGTCGCTCAGCGCATGCGCCGGATCGGGGTGCGTCTCCATGAAGACGCCGGCGACGCCGACCGCGATCGCCGCACGCGCCAGCACCGGCACGAACTCGCGCTGGCCGCCCGAGCTCGTGCCCTGGCCGCCGGGCAGCTGCACCGAATGGGTCGCGTCGAAGACGACCGGCGCGCCGGTCTCGCGCATGATCGCGAGGCTGCGCATGTCGGAGACGAGGTTGTTGTAGCCGAAGCTCGCGCCGCGCTCGCAGGCCATGAAGTTGTCTTCGGCGAGGCCTTTTTCGCGCGCGGCGGCGCGGGCCTTGTCGATCACGTTCTTCATGTCGTGGGGCGCGAGGAACTGGCCCTTCTTGATGTTGACGGGCTTGCCGCTTTGCGCGACCGCGCGGATGAAATCGGTCTGGCGGCACAGGAACGCCGGCGTCTGCAGCACGTCGACGACGCTCGCGACCTGGGCGATCTGCGATTCGTCGTGGATGTCGGTCAGTACCGGCACGTTCAGCTCGCGCTTGACCTTGGCGAGGATCTCCATCCCTTTGTCGAGGCCGGGCCCGCGGAAGGTGCTGCCGGACGATCGGTTCGCCTTGTCGAAGCTGCTCTTGAAGATGAACGGGATGCCCAGCTTCGAGGTCATCTCCTTCAGCTGGCCGGCCACATCCATCTGCAATTGCTCGGACTCGATCACGCACGGGCCCGCGATCAGGAAGAACGGCCGGTCGACGCCAATGTCAAACCCGCAGAGCTTCATGCCGCGACCTTCTCAGCTTGCGCCGCGCGATGGTGATCGAGCGCAGCCTTCACGTAGCTGATGAACAGCGGGTGGCCGTCCCAGGGCGTGCTCTTGAACTCGGGGTGGAACTGCACGCCGACGAACCACGGGTGCACGGTCTGCGGCAGCTCGACGATCTCGGTCAGCTTCTCGCGCTGCGTGATCGCCGAGATCACGAGGCCGGCCTTCTGCAGCCGCTCGAGGTAGTGCTCGTTGGCCTCGAAGCGATGGCGGTGGCGCTCGGTCACGACCTTGCCGTAGATCTGGTGCGCGAGCGTGCCGGGCGTGACATCGGAGCTCTGCGCGCCCAGGCGCATCGTGCCGCCGAGGTCTGAGTTCACGTCGCGCTTCTGGATCGTGCCGTCGCTGTCCTGCCATTCGTCGATCAGCGCGATCACCGGGTGGGGCGTGCCGGGCTCGAATTCGGTGCTGTTCGCGTCCTCGAGGCCGGCGAGATGGCGCGCGACCTCGATCGTCGCGACCTGCATCCCGAGGCAGATGCCGAGGTACGGGATCTTGTGCTCGCGTGCGTACTGCGCGGTGCGGATCTTGCCTTCGACGCCGCGCTTGCCGAAGCCGCCCGGCACCAGGATCGCGTCGAACTTCGCGAGCTGATCGATGTTGCTGTCGTTCAGCGTTTCGGAATCGACATACTCGATCTGCACGCGCGCGTGGTTGTGGATGCCGGCGTGGCGCAGCGCCTCGTTCAGCGATTTGTACGAGTCGGACAGGTCGGTGTACTTGCCGCACATCGCGAGCGTGATCTCGAACTTCGGGTGCGCGACCTCGTTCACGAGCTTGTCCCAGCGCCGCAGGTCGGCGGCCTTGGTCAGCAGCTGCAGCTTCATGCAGATCAGCTCGTCCAGGCGCTGCTCGTGCAGCATGCGCGGCACCTTGTAGATCGTGTCGACGTCCCACATCGAGATCACGCCCTGCAGGCCGACGTTGGTGAACAGCGAGATCTTGTCGCGCTCGTCGTCGGGGATCTCGCGGTCGGCGCGGCACAGCAACGCGTCGGGCTGGATGCCGATCTCGCGCATCTTCTGCACCGTGTGCTGGGTCGGCTTGGTCTTCAGCTCGCCGGCCGCGGCGATCCACGGCACATAGGTCAGGTGCACGAAGGCCGAGTTGTTCGGCCCGGCGCGCAGCGCCATCTGGCGCACCGCTTCGAGGAAGGGCAGCGACTCGATGTCGCCGACGGTGCCGCCGATCTCGACGATCGCGACATCGACGTCGGCCGCGCCGCGCTTGACGAACTCCTGGATCTCGTTCGTGACGTGCGGGATCACCTGCACCGTCTTGCCGAGGTAGTCGCCGCGGCGTTCCTTCTCGAGCACGGTCTTGTAGATCTGGCCGGCCGTGAAGTTGTTGCTGCGCTTCATGCGCGTGCTGATGAAGCGCTCGTAATGGCCGAGGTCGAGGTCGGTCTCGGCGCCGTCGTCGGTGACGAACACCTCGCCGTGCTGGAACGGCGACATCGTGCCCGGATCGACGTTGAGGTACGGATCGAGCTTGATCAGGGTGACTTTGAGGCCGCGCGACTCGAGGATCGCACCGAGAGACGCAGAAGCGATGCCCTTGCCCAGCGAGGACACCACACCGCCGGTGACAAAGACGTACTTGGTCATTGTGTGCAGCACTTGTTTGACACAAATGCTCTGGTGGTAAAGCGCGATTATAGGCGTCGCGTCTAGGCCGTCCTGGGCATGGATTCGATCAGTTTCAAGACGCAGGCGGCCGTTTCCACCGGGCGTTCGAGCGGAAACAGGTGCGAGCCTTCGATCGCGACGAGCCGGCCCTGCGGCGCGTGCCCGACGAGCCGTTCGGTCGCGCGCAGGCCGACGCGGCGCACCTCCTCCGAGTCGGTGCCGCGCACGAATGCCGCCGGGCATTGCAGCGGGTGCGCACGCAGCACCCGCGCGAGCTGGTGCGGCAGCGTGTTGTAGATCGCGGTCTCGACATCGCGATGGAACGCCAGCCGGCGCAGCTTGCCGTGGTTTTCAGTGCCGCTGGCGATGTAGTCGCGCAGCATGCCCGGCGCCCAGCGCGCGAACGCCGGCTTCGCGGCGAAGTGCTCGAACGCCGCGTCGGCGCTGTCCCATTGCTGGCGCCGGCGCTTCGACACATGCCCGGGCGAGAAGCGCTCGCCGATGCCGGAGGCCTTCGCGACCTGCACCGCGCGGGCCTTCCAGCCGGCGAGGAGCGGCGAGTCGAGCATCACCAGACCGGCGGCCAGATCGGGCCGGCGCGACGCTGCCATCAGGCTCAGGTAGCCGCCGAGCGAATGGCCGACCAGGAACGCCGGGCCGCCGACCTCGTGCTCGATGAAGTGGACCAGCTGCTCGCGCAGATGCGGCCAGTTGCTCGTGACCGGAAAGCGCGGGTCGTGGCCGTACTTCTCGATCGCATGGACCGTGAAGCCGGCTTCGCGCCAGGCCTCGAAGATCAGCCGGTAGGTGCCGGCGGGAAAGCCGTTCGCGTGCGAGAAAACAATGGTGCGCGGCGGCACGGCCTGCGTCATCAGACGATCTTCTCGCCCGGGTGCGTGATCTTCTTCATCGGCTCGTAGCGCGGCGACGGCACGCACAGCGGCACGGTGGTCGGCCCGGCGCCCCACTGCGGGTCTTCGAGCGACTCGAACACCTCGCGCAGCTTCAGCCCCCAGTTGCCACGGATCATCTGGAAGTACGGGTTGTGCTCGTCGATGCAGACGATCTGATCGGTCTGCAGCTTGTGCGCCTCGTAGACCAGCAGGTCGAGCGGCAAGCCGACCGACAGGTTCGACTTGAGCGTCGAATCCATCGACACGAGCGCGCACTTGGCGGCTTCGTCGAGCTTTGTTGCCGGCGTGACCATGCGGTCCAATACGGGCTTGCCGTACTTCGATTCGCCGACCTGGAAGTAGCAGGTCTCGCGCGTCGCCTCGATGAAGTTGCCGGCCGAGTAGACGAGGAACAGCCGCATCGCCTCGCCCTTGATCTGGCCGCCGAAGATCATCGACGCGTTGAAGTCGACACCGGCCGTCGCGAGCGCCGCGCCGTCCTGGTCGTGCACGCGGCGCACCGCGGCGCCGAGCACGCGCACGGCGTCGAACATGCTCTTGGCGTTCCAGATCGTGACCGGCGAGCCGTCGCGGTCCTCGATCTTCTCGACCTGCAGGATCTCGCGCACCGACTGGCTGATCGACAGGTTGCCGGCCGAGAGCATCACCATGAAGCGGTCGCCCGGCTTCTCGTACACCATCATCTTGCGGTAGGTGCTGATCTGGTCGAGCCCGGCATTGGTGCGCGAGTCGGACATGAACACCAGTCCGGCATCGAGCTTGATGCCTACGCAATAAGTCATTCGGATTTTCCTTGGAGAGACTTCAGTTCGTAGAGCGCGGCCAGCGCTTCCTTGGGCGAGAGCATATCGGGGTCGAGCGCGGCGAGCGCGGCATCGAGCGGCGAGGCTTCGCGCGGTGGCGCCGGCGGCGGCGCGGCGAACAGGTCGATCTGCGCATCGGCGGCGTGCTTGCTGGCCTCGAGCGCCTCGAGCGTGGCGCGCGCCTGGCGCAGCAGGCTCGCGGGCATGCCGGCGAGGCGCGCGACCTGCACGCCATAGCTGCGGCTCGCCGGCCCGGGCTGCAGCTCGTGCAGGAACACGATCTCGTCGCCGCCGCTGGCGTGCGTCTCGGCCGCCGAGACATGCATGTTCAGCGCGCGCTCGTGCTTGGCGGGCAGCTCGGTGAGCTCGAAGTAATGCGTCGCGAACAGCGTGAACGCGCGCGTGCGCTCGACCAGGTGCGTCGCGATCGCGCTGGCCAGCGCGAGGCCGTCGAAAGTCGAGGTGCCGCGCCCGATCTCGTCCATCAGCACCAGCGAATGCTCGGTCGCGCCGTGGATGATCGCGGCGGCCTCGGTCATCTCGAGCATGAAGGTCGATTGCGCGTTCGCGAGGTCGTCGGCCGCGCCGATGCGGGTGTGGATCGCATCGATCGGCCCGAGCCGGCAGGCGCGCGCCGGCACGAACGAGCCGATCGCGGCGAGCAGGGCGATCAGCGCGACCTGGCGCATGAAGGTGCTCTTGCCGCCCATGTTCGGGCCGGTGATCACGAGCATCTTCTGCGCCGCGTCGAGCTTGCAGTCGTTGGCGATGAAGTTGGCGCCGGTGGTCTCGAGCAGCCGCGCCTCGACGACCGGGTGCCGGCCGGCCTCGATGCGGATGCAGGGCTCGCGCGCGAACTCGGGCCGGCACCAGTTCAGCGTCAACGCGCGCTCGGACAGCGCCGCCAGCACATCGAGGCTCGCGAGCGCGCGCGCCAGCGCCGAGAGCGGCTCGATGTGCGCCTGCAACCCGTCGAGCAACTGCTCGTACAGCAGCTTCTCGCGCGCCAGCGCACGGTCTTGCGCGGACAGGGCCTTGTCCTCGAAAGTCTTCAGCTCCGGCGTGATGAAGCGCTCGGCGTTCTTCAAGGTCTGGCGGCGCTGGTAGTCGGCCGGCACCTTCGCGGCCTGGCCCTGCGTGACCTCGATGTAGAAGCCATGCACCTTGTTGAACTGCACGCGCAGGTTCGCGATGCCGGTGCGCGCACGTTCGCGCGCCTCGAGCGCGAGCAGGAACGCGTCGCAGTTCTGGCCGATGCCGCGCAGTTCGTCGAGCTCGGCATCGAAGCCCGGCGCGATCACGCCGCCGTCGCGCAGCAGCACCGCGGGCTCGTCGGCGATCGCGGCGCCGAGCCGTGCGAGGATCGCGTCGGGTGGCGTCAGCGCCTCGCCGAGCATGTCGAGCAACGTCGCCTCGCCGAGCGGCACGTGCTCGCGCAGTGCCGGCAGCGCATGCAGGGTCGCGCGCAGGCCGGTCAGCTCGCGCGGGCGCACCTGGCGCAGCGCGAGGCGCGCGGTGATGCGCTCGACGTCGCTGATGCCGCGCAGCGCATCGCGCAGCGCGTCGAGCTGCGCGGTGTGCAGCGCATCGATCGCGTCATGGCGCTGGATCGCGGCGCGGCGTTCGCGCTGTGGGTGCGTGAGCCAGTGGCGCAGCGTGCGCGAGCCCATGCCGGTGCGGCAGCTGTCGAGCAGCGACAGCAGCGTCGGCGCATCCTCGCCGCGCAGCGTCTGTGTCAGCTCGAGATTGCGGTGCGTCGTCGGCGGCAGGGTCAGCAGGTCGCTGGCGCGCTGCACGCTGAGCGCGCGCACATGGGCGAGCGCCTGGCCCTGCGTGTGCTCGGCGAAGCTCAGCAGCGCGGCGGCCGCGGCGTGGGCCGCGCGCAGGTCCTGCGCGTCGAAGCCGGCCAGGCTCGCGACCCGCAGCTGCTCGCACAGTTTGCGCAGGCCGAGCGCCGCGTCGAACTGCCAGGCCGGGCGGTGCGTGACCGTGACGCGCGCCTGCTGGATGACCACCGGAACGTGATCGCGATCGACCAGCACCTCGGCCGGCGCGAGCCGCGCGAGCCACGACCCGAGCTCGGCCTCGGCGCATTCGCTCAGGCCGAGCTCGCCGCTGGTCAGCGCGAGCCAGGCGAGACCGAAGCCCTTGCCCTGCTTCGAGACCGCGAGCAGCAGCGCATCGCGCTTGTCGGCGAGCAGCTCGGTGTCGGTCACCGTGCCCGGCGTGACGACGCGCACGACCTTGCGCTCGACCGGCCCTTTCGCGGTGGCGACATCGCCGACCTGCTCGCAGATCGCGACCGCCTCGCCCATCCGGATCAGCTTCGCGAGGTAGCCTTCGACCGAATGCACCGGCACGCCGGCCATCGCGACCGGTTCGCCGCCGCTGTTGCCGCGCGAGGTCAGCGTGATGTCGAGCAGGCGATTCGCCTTGCGCGCGTCGTCGTAGAAGAGCTCGTAGAAATCGCCCATGCGATAGAACACGAGCGTCTCGGGGAAGTCGGCCTTGATGCGCAGGTACTGCTGCATCATGGGCGTGTGCTGGGTCAGGGGCGCCGAAACGACGGCCGGCCCGGGGAGATTTTCCAACGTGGTCAATGGGTTGATTTCCGCGTGCGATTCTGCATTCGCCATGGGGCTGCCTTCGATTCGTCATTTTCCCCGTCGGGGTGGACGAATTCTCGCTGCGCGCGAGCAAGGCACGACGGGACCGAATTTCAGCCCGTCTCTGCATCGCGTCGCCAAGCTGAAGGCATGCCGAGCGCCAGGGCCACGAGCGCCGGCAGCACCCAGGCTTGCGGCGATCCCATCGTCCACAGCGTCATCGCGCTGATCGCGCACCAGGCCAGCGCCAGGGTCCACAGCGCGGCGAGCAGGATGCGCGTCAGCCGGGCGGGCGCCGCCGGCTGGACCCACAGCATGACCCCGAGCGTCGCGATCACCGTCGGATCGGGGGCCAGGCCGAAGACCTCGGCCTGCGTCCAGGGTCGGCCGGCGGCCGCTACCAGCAGCGGGTGGCCGATCAGTCCGAAGGCGCACAGCAACAGGCCAGCGATGCGGCGGCCGCGTTGCGGTGCGACGCGCAGGTCGGGTCGCGTCGCCAGCGCGGCCAGGCCGAACGCCTGCACGAAGAACCCGAGCGCGAACGCCTGCGCGGCCCAGTTGATCGGCGCGTAGCGTTGCAGCAGGAACGCCCAGGCGACGAAGGCCCAGACCGCCGCGAGCACGCCGATCAGCGCGCGCAGCGCCGGCAGGCGCCAGCGCAGCAGACACACGATCGCTGCGATGCCCGCCAGCGGCAGCAGCCAGGGCGCGGGCCACCAGGCCTCGTTGTGCAGCTCGAACAGGCGCCAGTACGTGCGCGGCGCGAACATCAGAAAGTCGGACGGGCGGTAGCTCCACCACTCGTTCATCGGGCGCCTGCGCTGTCGTGGCCGATGGCGCCTCGCATCACAGCGCGGCGACCGTCGCGGCCATGCGCGCCCGCAGCGCTGCATCCGGCAGCTGGCCGCGCGCCGCGCCCATGTTCTGACGCACATGGGCGACCTGGCTGGTCGCCGGGATCGCGCAGGTCACGGCCGGGTGCGAAACGATGAACTTCAGCGCCACCTGCGCCCAGCTGTCGGCGTCGATCTCGGCAGCCCAGCCCGGCAGGCGGTGGGCGCGCAGCGCCTCGAGCAACGCGCCTTCGCGGAACGGCCGGTTGACGATCACCGCGATGCCGCGCTGCTGCGCGAGCGGCAGGATGCGCTGCTCGACCTCGCGGTCGAGCAGGTTGTAGGTGACCTGCACGAAGTCGATCGGCTGCGTCCGCATGACGTGCTCGACCTCGGCGTGACGCCGGCCCTCGGAGGTCGTGATGCCGACATGGCGCAGCCGCCCGGCGGCCTTCATCTCGAACAGCCGCGGCAGGTGCTCGGCCCAGGCCAGCAGGTTGTGCACCTGCAGCAGGTCGAAGCGCGGAACGCCCCAGAAAGCGCGCGAGGCCTCGATCTGCGCGGCGCCGCGCGCCGCGTCGCCGGTCCACACCTTCTCGGCCGAGAACAGCGCGGCCGGGCGCCCGAGCCGCGCCAATGCGTGGCCGATCGTCGGCTGCGACGAGCCGTACATCGGCGAGCTGTCGATCAGCCGGCCGCCGTCCGCGAAGAACGCGCGAACGACTTCGGCGCAGGCGTCGCGTGCGACGCCGTCGTTGCCGACGTTGAACGTGATCCAGCTGCCGAGGCCGACCAGCGGCAGCGCCTCGCCGCTCGAAGGGATGCGCCGGGTCAGCACGGTTTCCGGGGCCGCCGCCGCGGCCAGGGCCGGCCATGGCAGGCCCGCGACGATGACGGCGCGGGCGGAGCCACCCAGCCAGCGGCGGCGGCTGATCGCGCCGGCTGATCGGTCAGGTCGAGCGCTCGGATTCGTCATGCGCATCTGCGTGGGGGCCAACGCAGCGTATGACGGGCGCGGCCGGGTCGAGTTCCGGCGCGCCGCGCCCGCGCGTTCAAGTCGAGCGCTGGTTGACCCGCTTGGCCAGTTCGCCGGCGCTCTCGCGGCGCTCGCTGTAGCGGTCGACCAGGTAGGGCGCGACATCGCGCGTCAGCAGCGTGAACTTCATCAGCTCTTCCATCACGTCGACGACGCGTTCGTAGTACGCCGAGGGCTTCATGCGCCCGGCCTCGTCGAACTCCAGGTAGGCTTTCGCGACCGACGACTGGTTCGGGATCGTGATCATGCGCATCCAGCGGCCGAGCACGCGCAGCTGGTTGACGGCGTTGAACGACTGCGAACCGCCCGAGACTTCCATCACCGCGAGTGTCTTGCCCTGCGTCGGCCGCACGGCGCCAATGCTCAACGGGATCCAGTCGATCTGCGCCTTCATGATGCCGCTCATCGCGCCGTGGCGCTCGGGCGAGGTCCAGACCATGCCCTCGGCCCAGGTCGCGGCTTCGCGCAGTTCCTGCACCTTGGGGTGTGTCTCCGGCGCGGCATCGGGCAAGGGCAGGCCGGCGGGGTCGAAGATGCGCACGTCGCCGCCCATCGCGAGCAGCAGGCGGGCCGCTTCGAGCGTCAGCAGCTTGCTGTACGAACGTTCGCGCAGCGAACCGTAGAGCAGCAGGAAGCGCGGTGCGTGCGCCGATGCGCCGGCGCCGGCCAGGCGCGCGCCGGTCGGCGCGTCGAACAGCGTCGTGTCGACGTTGGGCAGGCTCAGATCAAGAATGGACATGGCGCTCGAGCTCGGCATTTTCGGCCTCGCCGGATGATTCGACGACATTGGGATGGCCGATTTTCGGTCGACCGAGGGCCTGGTGGATGCCCAGGCCGACCAGCGCGCCGACGAATTGCGAAACGACGAAGCCGGGCACGCTGCCCGGCGCGATGCCGGCGAAGCTGTCCGAGAACATGCGCCCGAACGCGGCGGCCGGGTTCGCGAACGAGGTCGACGAGGTGAACCAGTACGCCGCGCCGATGTAGCTCGCGACCATCGCGGCCGCCCGGCCGTCGGGCGCGCGCAGGATCACCAGCAGCAGGCCCGCGGTGGCCACCGCCTCGGCGATCCATGGCCCGATGCCGCTGCGCACATGGGTCGAGAACTGCAGCATCGTCATGTCGAACATCGCATGCGCCAGCCAGGCGCCGAGCATCGCGCCGACGAGTTGCGCGAGGATGTACGGGGCGAGCGCGATGCGGGGAAGCTCCCCGCGCAGCGCCATCACGGCGCTGACGGCCGGATTGAAGTGCGCACCGCTGACCGGGCCGAACACCTCGATCAGCACGTAAAGCCCGCCGACGGTCGCCAGCGTGTTGGCGAGCAGCGCGATCGCGGCGTTCCCCGCCGACAGGCGCTCGGCCATGACGCCCGAGCCGATCACGACCGCGAGCAGCAGCGCGGTGCCGAGGGCTTCGGCGAGGAGCTTGCGGCGCAGATCGATCATGCTCAGCGTTGCGCGATCGCGGTCAAGGCGCGCTGCAGTTCGGCGTCGTCCATCGTCTCGAGCGGCAGTTGCAGCAACTGCAGCATGCGATAGCCGATGGCCTGGCGGGTCAGCTCGAAAGCCTGCCGCTTGCCCGCGTCGCCGCCGGGCGCGCTGGAAGGGTCCGGGTAGCCCCAGTGCGTCCGCACCGGGCTGCCGGGCCAGTACGGGCAGGTCTCTTGCGCGGCGCTGTCGCACACGGTGATGACGATGCGCATCTCGGGCGCGCCGGCGGCTGCGAACTCGTCCCAGCGCTTGCTGCGAAAGGCGCGGGTATCGACGTCCGCATCGGCGAGCGCCTCGAGCGCGAACGGGTTGACGCGGCCGCTCGGCGCGCTGCCGGCACTGAAGCGGCGCACGTCGCGGCCCAGGCGCGCGGCGAGTGCATTCAGCATCCCCTCGGCGAGCACGCTGCGCGCCGAGTTGTGGGTGCACAGGATCAGGACGTTCGTGGTCATCGGTTCCCACACCCCGAGGCGCAGCAGGCGGACGCGGCCGCGGCCGGCGCCGCCGTGGTTTCGTGGAACGCCGGGATGTTGCCCAGCGTGTGGAAGTGCTCCCACGCGATGCCCTGCGGATCGGTCACCCAGTGCTTCTCGCTGCGGGCGTAGCAGCAGGTCGTCTCGCCTTCGTCGTGCACCGCCAGATCGGCGGCTTCGGCGCGTGCCTTCAGCGCCGCCAGCTGCGCCGCATCGTCGGTCTGGATGCCGAGGTGATCGATGCCCGGCTGCGCACCGCGCGTGGAGATCGCGAAGTTGACCGGGGGGTCTTCGACCATCCACTTCGCATAGTCGCTCTCGACGCGCGCCGGCTCGGCGGCGAACAGTTTCGAATAGAACCCGATGCTGCGGGCCAGGTCATCGACATGCAGGTGCACATGGAAGCGCTTCATGGTGTTCTCCGATTCAGCAGGTGGTGCAGCCACGCGTTGCGGCGACGTCGCAGGCCGCGCCCTGGCAGCAGTGGGCGGTGAGGTACGCGAGCAGATCGTTCATCTGCTCGATCGACGGGCGGTAGATCAGGTTGCGGCCCTCGCGCTCCTGCGACACGAGGCCCGCATGCATCAGCTCCTTCAGGTGGAACGACAAGGTCGAGCCCGGCACGCCGAGCATCGCCGACAGTTCGCCGGGCGTCATGCCTTGCGGTGCGGCGCCGACCAGCGCGCGGAAAACGCGCAGGCGCATGTCCTGGGCCAGTGCGGCAAGCGAGGCGACGGCGGTTTTCTCTTCCATGATTCGACATTATTGGAAATATAGGAATTCGTCAAGCGGTGTCAGCCTAGACTCTGCCGATGGACCGTGTCGATGCGATCGTGATCGGCGCCGGCGTCGTCGGCCTGGCGGTCGGCCGCGCGCTGGCGCGCAGTGGGCGGGAGACCGTGGTGCTCGAACGCGCCAACGCGATCGGCACCGGCACGAGCTCGCGCAACAGCGAGGTCATCCACGCCGGCATCTACTACCCGGCCGGCTCGCTGAAGGCGCGGTTGTGCGTGGCAGGCCGCGAGCAGCTGTACGCGTTCTGCGGGTCGCACGGCGTCGGGCACCGGCGCTGCGGCAAGCTGCTGGTCGCGACCCGCGAAGCGCAGCGCGCCAGGCTCGCGCAGATCCAGGCCCAGGCGGCGCGCAACGGCGTGCACGACCTGCGCGCGCTCGACGCGGCCCAGCTGCGTGCGATGGAGCCCGCGCTGAACGCGGTCGCGGCACTCCATTCGCCATCGACCGGCATCGTCGACAGCCACGGCCTGATGCTCGCGTTGCAGGGCGATCTGGAGGCGAGCGGCGGCGCGCTGGCCGTGCTGTCGCCGGTGCTGTCGGTCGACAGCCGAGGCAAGGGGCATGTCGTCACGGTCGGCGGCGCGGCGCCGATGGAGCTGGCCGCGACGATCGTCGTGAACGCGGCCGGGCTGTGGGCGCCGTCGGTCGCGGCGGCGATCGACGGCCTCGCCGCGCAGGCGCTGCCGCAAGCGCGCTACGCGAAGGGCAACTACTTCGCGCTGACCGGTCGCGCGCCGTTCTCGCACCTGATCTACCCGATTCCCGAAGAGGCCGGGCTGGGCGTGCACCTGACGCTCGATCTGGCCGGCCAGGCGCGCTTCGGTCCGGATGTCGAATGGATCGCGCCGGCGACGCCCGATGCGATCGACTACCGCGTCGACGCGCAGCGTGCGGCCGGCTTCGAGGCGGCGATCCGCAGCTACTGGGCCGGGCTGCCGGACGGTGCGCTGCAGCCGGCCTACAGCGGCGTGCGGCCGAAGCTGCAGGCACAGGGTGCGGCGCAGCAGGACTTCGTTCTGCAAGGCCCCGACGACCACGGCATCGGCGGGCTGATGAACCTGTACGGCATCGAGTCGCCCGGCCTCACGGCCAGCCTCGCGCTGGCCGACGAGGTGCTCAGCCGTCTGACGAGGTAGCGCGCGTCAGGGTCCCGGCGGGCGGCTCCTGCCACGCGCCGTTGATCAGCAGCTCGTGCGGCCGGAACTGCGACTTGTAGGCCATCTTGCCGCTCTGGCCGATCCAGTAGCCGAGGTAGACATGCGGCAGCTTCAGCAGCCGCGTCTGCTCGATCTGCCACATCACGTTGTAGGTGCCGTAGCTGGTGTGCGGTTCGGGCTCGTAGAAGGTGTAGACGGCCGACAGGCCGTCGTTCAGCACGTCGAGGATCGAGACCATCTTCAGCACGCCCGGGCCGCCCTCGGCCGACGGCGCGCGGAACTCGACCAGGCGCGAGTTCACGCGGCTTTGCAGCAGGAACTGGGTGTACTGGTCGACGCTGTCATGGTCCATGCCGCCGCCGACATGCCGGCCGGCCTGGTAGCGCAGGTAGAGCTGGTAGTGCTCGGGCACGAAGCACAGGCGCAGCACGCGGGCTTCGAGGTTCGCGTGCGCCTTGGCCGCGCGGCGCTGGCTGCGCGTCGGCTCGAAGCGCGCGACCGGGATGCGCAGCGGCATGCAGGCCTTGCAGCCGTCGCAATACGGCCGGTACGTGAACATGCCGCTGCGTCGGAAGCCGTTCGCGACCAGGCCCGAGTAGGCATCGGCGTGGATCAGGTGGCTGGGCGTGGCCACCTGCGAGCGCGCCATGCGCCCTTCGATGTAGCTGCAGGGATAGGGCGCCGTCGCATAGAACTGCAGCGACGCGAGCGGGAGTTCCTTCGGGTGGGTCACGGGCCGGCATCCTTGGCGACGGCGCCGCCCGGATGCGCATCCAGGTGCCGCCACATGGACAAATCATAGGACCAATCGATGATCGGCGGTTCCCCCAGGCTGAGGGTCAGCCGGGCTTCGAACTCGTCGCGGCGCAGCTCGCGCGCGCCCATCGAGGCGAGGTGGCTGGTGTGCTGCTGGCAGTCGATCATCGGCACCCGGTGCGCGCGGCAGAAGCACACGAGTGCCGCGAACGCGATCTTCGAGGCATCGGTGCGGCGCGCGAACATCGACTCGCCGAAGAACATGCGCCCCAGGCCGATCCCGTACAGGCCGCCGACGAGCTCGCCGTCGATCCAGGTCTCGAAGCTGTGCGCGTGGCCGAGCGCGTGCCATTCGCAGTAGGCCTCGATCATCTCGGGCACGATCCAGGTGCCGTCCTGCCCGTCGCGCGGCGTCGTCGCGCAGGCGGTGATGACGCGGCGGAAGGCGCTGTCGATGCGCAGCTCGCACCTCGCGTCGGCGGCGAAGCGGCGCACCGTCTTGCGCAGCGAGCGCGACAGGCGGAACTCGTCGGTCAGCAGCGCCATGCGCGGGTCGGGCGACCACCACAGCACCGGCTGGCCCTCGCTGTACCACGGGAAGATGCCGTGCGCGTAGGCCTCGGCGAGGCGCTGCGGCGTCGGGTGGCCGCCGGCGGCGAGCAGGCCCGGCGCGTCGCTGCCGGGCGGCAGTGCCAGGCCGGTCGGCGGGAAGGGCTCGTCCGGGCCGCGCAGCCAGTGGATCACGATGCAAAGCCCCCGCGGCGAATCACTGCGCCTACTGCATGAACCAGCCGTGGCTGACGACGAGCGACTGGCCGGTCAGCGCGTTCGACTCGAACCCGGCGAAGAGCAGCGCGACCTCGGCGACGTCCTGCACGGTCGTGAACTCGCCGTCGACCGTTTCCTTCAGCATCACCTTCTTGATCACGTCGTCCTCGCTGATGCCCAGCGCCTGCGCCTGTTCGGGGATCTGCTTGTCGACCAGCGGCGTGCGCACGAAGCCCGGGCAGATCACGTTCGCGCGGATCTTGTGCTTGCCGCCTTCCTTCGCGACCGTCTTGCACAGCCCGATCAGGCCGTGCTTGGCGGTCACGTAGGCCGACTTCAGCACCGAGGCTTCCTTCGAGTGCACCGAGCCCATGTAGATGATGCTGCCGCCCTTGCCGGACTTCTGCATGTGCGGCATGACCGCCTTGGTCGTCAGGAACGCGCCGTCAAGGTGGATCGCGAGCATCTTCTTCCAGTCGGCGAACGGGAACTCCTCGACCGGGTGGACGATCTGGATGCCGGCGTTGCTGACCAGCACGTCGACCCCACCGTAGGCCGCGACGGCTTCGGCGACCGCCGCGTCGACCTGCTCTTCGCTGGTCACGTCCATCGCGACCGCCATCGCGGTGCCGCCGGCCTTGACGATTTCGTCGGCGGCCTGCTGGGCCGCCGCCTTGTTCATGTCGGCGATCACGACCTTGCCGCCTTCGCGCGCACAGGTCAGCGCGATCTCCTTGCCGATGCCGCTGGCGGCGCCCGTGACGATGCAGACCTTGTCTTGGAGCTTCATGGATGTGTTTCCGGTGAGGTTGAGAACAAATGGATGTCAGGTGGACGACGGGCTGTCCGAGGTCAGGTCGAACACGTTCACGCCGGTCGCGCTGCGCTCGCGTTCGAGCCAGCGCGGATCGTGCAGCGTGTGCGACATGTCGGTGCGGCCGGCATCCCAGTGCTCGCGCATCGACAGGCGCGAGAACTCGTAATCCTTCGACTGGCTCTCGTAATGCTTGCTGCGGTAGATCAGGTGCACGACATCGACCGCGCTCTCGCAGCGCACATTCGACAGCGCCTGCAGGTCGGGGTCCTCGCGCCACGCGGGCGGCAGCTTCGCGCGCAGCCGCCTGGCGGCCTGCGCGACCACCTGGCGATCGAGTTCGTTGGTGGTGTTCAGGCGCGTGCGGCTCGAGAAGCGGATGTCCTTCTCGCGCTCGGTCACTTCGGCCAGCGTCGTCGGCAGCGCGCCGAGTGCGGCGAACAGGTCGACCTGGAACACGACGCGGCGCCGCTTGCCGGGCTGGTCGAGCACGTACTGCAGCGGGGTGTTCGAGACCAGCCCGCCGTCCCAGTAGTGCTCGCCGTCGATCTCGATCGGCGCGAAGCCGGGCGGCAGCGCGCCGCTCGCCATCACGTGGCGGGCGTCGATGCGCTGCTTGGCCGAATCGAAATAAGCGAAGTTGCCGGTGCGCACGTTGACCGCGCCGACCGAGAGCCGCAGCGGCCCGGCATTGATGCGGTCGAAGTCGACCAGGCGCTCGAGCGTCTCGCGCAGCGGCGTCGTGTCGTAGTAGCTGATCGCCTGCAGCGAACCGCGCGCCTGGAACGGTGCCGGCGGAAACCGCGGCCTGAAGAAGCCCGGCACGCCAAACCACATCACCTGGTTGGCGCTCGCCTCGTTCAGCCCCTCTCGGCCGTACGGATCGGCGGAGATCAGCGGCGCGGGCAGCGCCGAGCTGACCAGATCCCAGAATTCGCGCAGCCGCGCGACGCGCGTCGAAGCCGCGTTGCCGGCGATCAGCGCCGCGTTGATCGCGCCGATCGAGATTCCGGCGAGCCAGTTCGGCTCGCGGTAGACCGTGGCGAGCGACTCGAACACCCCGGCCTGGTAGGCGCCGAGTGCGCCACCGCCCTGCAGGACCAGGATGCAATCTTCATCGGTCGCGGCCGGCGCGGCAGGTGCCGCGCGAGAGGGTGTGAGCGAGGGCTGGCGCAATGTCATGGGCGAGGTGCAGGGGGAACGCCGCCCGAACGGCGGCTTGCGCACCAAGCATAGCGCGCGCCAGCGTGGACGCGCCGGGGAGCGGCGTGCCGGTCGGCGTCAAATTCGACCCATCACGAGCAGTGCGATCACGATGATCAGGACCAGGCCCAGCCCACCGCTCGGTGCATAACCCCAGGAACTGCTGTACCCCCACGTGGGGAGCGCACCGATCAGCAGCAGGATCAGGAGGATCAGGAGGATGGTGCCAAGTGTCATGGTGGTCTCCATGGTTGCATGGGTGACCCGACCTTATGCGGGCGCCTTGTCGCGCGGAACGCGCCGAAGGCGCACGGCCGTGTGAGCCGCGGGCGCATCCGCGGGTGGCGTCCCGTCCTACAGCGCCGGATCGTCGCGCCGGGGTCCGACCGCGGCGCGCTTGACAAGCCGGCGGCGGCCCGCCAAAATACTTTAGAAGTGAACCATTCAGTTGTCAGCAAGGCGCGCGGCGCACCTCCGGAGACCGCATGAACATCGTCTGCATCGGCGGCGGCCCGTCGGGGCTCTATTTCGCGCTGTTGATGAAGCAGCAGAACCCGACGCACGAGGTCACGGTCGTCGAGCGCAACCGGCCCTACGACACCTTCGGCTGGGGCGTCGTCTTCTCCGACCAGACCTTGGGCAACCTGCAGGCCGCCGACCCGGTCAGCGCGGCGCAGATCCTCGATGCCTTCAACCACTGGGACGACATCGAGGTGAACATCCGCGGCCACAAGATCCGCTCCGGCGGCCACGGCTTCTGCGGCATCGGCCGCAAGCGGCTGCTGAACATCCTGCAGGCACGCTGCGAGCAGGTCGGCGTGAAGCTGGTGTTCGAGACCGACGTGCAGGGCGACGATACCTATCCGCAGGCCGACCTGATCATCGCCAGCGACGGACTGAACAGCCGCATCCGCGCGCGCCACGCGGCCACCTACCGGCCCGACATCGACACCCGCCTGTGCCGCTTCGTCTGGCTCGGCACGACCCGGCTGTTCGAGGCCTTCACGTTCGCGTTCGAAGAGACCGAGCACGGCTGGTTCCAGGCCCACGCCTACCGTTTCGACGACACGACCTCGACCTTCATCATCGAGACCCCCGAAAGCGTCTGGCTGAAGTCCGGGCTCGACCGGATGGAGAAGGACGACGCGATCGCGTTCTGCGAGAAGCTGTTCGCGAAGCACCTCGACGGCCACGCGCTGATCTCGAACGCGAGCCACCTGCGCGGCTCCGCGCAATGGATCAAGTTCCCGCGCGTCGTCTGCGAGCGCTGGGTTCACTACAACGGCGACGGGGCGGACCGCCGCCAGCCGGTCGTGCTGATGGGCGACGCCGCGCACACCGCGCACTTCTCGATCGGCTCGGGCACCAAGCTCGCGCTGGAGGATTCGATCGAACTCGCGCGCTCAATCGCCGCGCATCCCGGCGACCTGCCGGCGGCGCTGCAGCACTACGAAGACCTGCGCAGCATCGAGGTGCTGCGCATTCAGAACGCCGCGCGCAACTCGACCGAGTGGTTCGAGCATGTCGACCGCTACGTGAACCTGCCGCCCGAGCAGTTCGCATACTCGCTGCTGACGCGCAGCCAGCGCATCAGCCACGAGAACCTGCGCCTGCGCGACCGCGGCTACGTCGAAGGCTACGAAGACTGGATCGCGCAGCGCGCCGGCGCGCCGCGCGGCCTGGGCCACGGCCCGGTGCCGCCGATGTTCACGCCGTTCAGCGCGCGCGGCGTGACGCTGAAGAACCGCATCGTCGTCTCGCCGATGGCCCAGTACTCGTGCGTCGACGGCCTGCCGGCCGACTACCACCTCGTGCACCTCGGCGCGCGCGCGATGGGCGGCGCCGGCATGGTCGTCGCCGAGATGACCTGCACGTCGCCCGATGCGCGCATCACGCCGGGCTGCCCGGGGTTGTGGAACGCGGCGCAACGCGACGGCTGGAAGCGCGTCGTCGACTTCGTGCACCGGAACACCGACGCGAAGATCGCGATCCAGCTCGGCCACGCCGGCGCGAAGGGCTCGACGCGCGTCGCCTGGGACGGCATCGACCAGCCGCTCGACTCCGGCAACTGGCCGCTGCTCTCGGCCTCGCCGCAGCAGTACGTCGACGGCGTCAGCGACTGGTCGCACGCGATGAGCCGCGCCGACATGGACCGCGTGCGCGACGATTTCGTCCGCGCCGCGCGCTACGCCGCCGAGGCCGGCTTCGACTGGCTCGAGCTGCACTGCGCACACGGCTACCTGCTCTCGTCGTTCATCTCGCCGCTGACGAACCAGCGCAGCGACGACTGCGGCGGCACGCTCGCGAACCGCCTGCGCTACCCGCTCGAGGTGTTCGCCGCGGTGCGCGCGGTGTGGCCGCACGATCTGCCGATGTCGGTGCGCATCTCGGCACACGACTGGGTCGACGGCGGCATCACGCCCGACGACGCGGTCGAGATCGCACGCGCCTTCAAGGCCGCGGGCGCCGACCTGATCGACTGTTCGTCGGGCCAGGTCAGCAAGCGCGAGCAGCCGGTCTTCGGTCGCATGTTCCAGACGCCGTTCGCCGACCGCGTGCGCAACGAGGCCGGCATCGCGACGATCGCGGTCGGTGCGATCTCCGAGGCCGACCACGTCAACAGCATCATCGCCGCAGGCCGCGCCGACCTGTGCGCGATCGCGCGCCCGCACCTCGCCAATCCCGCGTGGACGCTGCTCGAGTCGGCCAAGATCGGCTACACCGGGATCGAGTGGCCGAAGCAGTACCGCGCCGCCAAGTCGCAGCTCGAACGCAATCTCGAGCGCGAGCGCGCGGCGGCCGCGCTGGGCGGCGGCACGTCGGCGCTCGAGCAGGCGAACCGGGCGCTCGGCGTCTGAGTGGCATGGCGATGAAACAGCACGACGCCTCCCACGCGCTGCTCAGCGAAGCGCAGGAACTCGGCGTCGAGGCCCGCGCCGGCAGCGACGACCATGCGGCGCTGAAGCTGTGGCTGCGCATGCTCGCGAGCACGACGCAGATCGAGGCCGAGATCCGCACGCGGCTGCGCGAGCGCTTCGGCATCTCGCTGGCGCGCTTCGACTACATGGCGCAGCTCTTCCGCTACCGGCAAGGGCTGAAGATGCGCGCGCTGTCGCGCTACCTGATGGTGACCGGCGGCAACGTCACCGGCCTGACCGACGAGCTCGAGCGCGACGGCATGGTCGTGCGCGAGGCCAGCCCCGAGGATCGCCGCGCCTGGATCGTGCGCCTGACGCCGAAAGGCCGGCGCGCCTTCGAGGCGATGGCGCAGGCGCACGAGGAGTGGATCCTCGCGCTCTTCGCCGGGCTCGACGCGAAGACCGTGCAGCAGCTCTACACCCATCTCGGCGCGCTGCGCGTGCAGCTCGTCCGCAACGAAACCTCTCCCGAGGAGAAGACCCGATGAACACGCCCACCCGCGTCGACCCGGCGCTCGCCGCCGGCAACCGGCGAACGCTGGCCGACTACCGCGCGACCCACTTCGGCTGGCAGGCGAGCGAGGGCGTCGCGACGATCACGCTGAACCGCCCGGAGCGCAAGAACCCGCTGACCTTCGACTCGTACGCCGAGCTGCGCGACCTGTTCGGCGCGCTGAAGCATGCGACCGACGTGCACGCGATCGTGCTGGTCGGCGCCGGCGGCAACTTCTGCTCCGGCGGCGACGTGCACGAGATCATCGGCCCGCTGGTGCGCCTGAAGGCGCCCGAGCTGCTGATGTTCACGCGCATGACCGGCGACCTCGTGAAGGCGATGCGGGCGTGTCCGCAGCCGATCGTCGCGGCGGTCGACGGCATCTGCGCCGGGGCCGGCGCGATCGTCGCGATGGCCTCGGACCTGCGGCTCGGCACGCCGCGCAGCAAGACCGCATTCCTGTTCAACCGCGTCGGCCTGGCCGGCTGCGACATGGGCGCCTGCGCAATCCTGCCCCGCCTGATCGGGCAGGGCCGCGCGAGCGAGCTGCTGTACACCGGCCGTTCGATGGGCGGCGAGGAGGGCGAGCGCTGGGGCTTCTTCAACCGGCTCTGCGCGCCCGACGCGCTCGCCGCCGATGCGCTGGCGCTGGCACGCGAGCTCGCGGCCGGCCCGACATTTGCGAACGGCATCACGAAGATGATGCTGCACCAGGAATGGGCCATGACGATCGAGCAGGCGATCGAGGCCGAGGCGCAGGCACAGGCGATCTGCATGCTGACCGAAGACTTTTCGCGCGCGTATCACGCGTTCGTCGCAAAGGATCGTCCCCGCTTCGAGGGCAACTAGGATGAAACCCCCACGCTCACTTCGTTTGCTGCCCCCCGAGGGGGTGTCTCAGTCCCTTCGGGCGGCCGGGCGGTACTGAGATGGCCGACACCCGCTACCTCGACTGGCCGTTCTTCGAAGACCGGCATCGCGCGCTTGCCCAGCAGCTCGATGCGTGGGCGCGCGAGCATGTCGACGCGGCGCATGGCAGCGACGTCGACGCGCAGTGTCGCGCGCTGGTGCGCCGGCTCGGGCAGGGCGGCTGGCTGCGCCACGCGGTCGGCGGGACCGCGCATGGCGGCGCGGCCGAACAGATCGACACGCGTGCGATCTGCCTGATCCGCGAGACGCTGGCGCGCCACGCGGGGCTGGCCGATTTCGCGTTCGCGATGCAGGGGCTGGGCTCGGGCGCGATCAGTCTCGACGGCACGCCCGAACAGAAGCGGCGCTACTTGCCACGCGTCGCACGCGGCGAGGCGATCGCCGCGTTCGCGTTGTCCGAACCCGATGCCGGCTCGGATGTCGCGGCACTGGCCTGTGCGGCGCGCATCGAAGGCGACGAAGCGGTGCTCGACGGCGAGAAGACCTGGATCTCGAACGGCGGCATCGCCGACTTCTATGTCGTCTTCGCGCAGGACTCGAGTGTGCGACCCCGGGGCGGGGCCGCGGGCGAGGCGCCGGGCTCGCGCGGCATCTCCGCGTTCATCGTCGATGCCGACACGCCGGGCCTCGAGATCGCCGAGCGCATCGACGTGATCGCGCCGCACCCGCTAGCGCGCCTGCGCTTCACGAACTGCCGCGTGCCGCTGAGCCAGCGCATCGGCGCGCCGGGCGAAGGCTTCAAGGTCGCGATGCGCACGCTCGACGTGTTCCGCACCTCGGTCGCCGCGGCGGCGCTCGGCTTCGCGCGCCGCGCGCTCGACGAAGCCTTGCAGCGCGCGACGACGCGCCGGATGTTCGACGGCGTGCTCGCCGACTTCCAGCTGACGCAGGCCAAGCTGGCGCAGATGGCGACGACGATCGACAGCGCCGCGCTGCTGACCTACCGCGCGGCATGGCAGCGCGACCAGGGGCGCGGAGTGACGCGCGAGGCCGCGATGGCCAAGCTCGCCGCGACCGAAGGGGCGCAGCAGGTGATCGACGCCGCGGTGCAGATCTGGGGCGGGCGCGGCGTCGAGAGCGGCCAGCCGGTCGAGCAGCTCTACCGCGAGATCCGCGCGCTGCGCATCTACGAAGGCGCGAGCGAGGTGCAGCAGCTGATCATCGCGCGCGAACTGCTGAAAGACCTGCGCGCGCAATCATCTGATCGAGCATCGAAAGGCTGATGACCATGCAAGTATTGCTGCCCGAAGGCTGGCCGCGCCCGAAGGGATATGCGAACGGCGTCGCCGCGACCGGCCGCCAGGTGTTCATTGCGGGGATGATCGGCTGGGACGCGCACGGCGTGTTCCACAGCGACGACTTCGCCGCCCAGGCGCGCCAGGCGCTGCAGCACATCGTCGCGGTGCTGGCCGAGGCCGGCGGCCGCCCCGAACACATCGTGCGCATGACCTGGTATGTGACCGACAAGCGCGAGTACCTCGCCGCCGGGCGCGCCGTCGGCCAGGCCTATCGCGAAGTCATCGGCTCGTACAACGCCGCGATGAGCGCGGTCGAGGTCAGGGCGCTGATGGAAGACCGCGCGAAGGTCGAGATCGAGGCGACCGCGGTCATTCCGCCGGCCTGAGACGCGCCTCGCGTATTCTTTCAGGATCACTTCACCGGAGCCGCCCGATCATGGCCAAGACCAAAGCCTCCTTCCACTGGGACGACCCGCTGCTGCTCGACCTGCAGCTCAGCGACGACGAACGCGCGGTGCGCGATGCGGCCGCCGCGTACTGCCAGGAGCGCCTCGCGCCGCGCGTGACGATGGCCTTCCGCGACGGCACGACCGATCCGGCGATCTTCCGCGAGATGGGCGAGCTCGGCCTGCTCGGCGCGACGATCCCCGAGGCCTACGGCGGCGCGGCGCTGAACTACGTCTGCTACGGCCTCGTCGCCCGCGAGGTCGAGCGGGTCGACTCCGGCTACCGCTCGATGATGAGCGTGCAGAGCTCGCTGGTGATGGTGCCGATCAACGAGTTCGGCACCGAGGCGCAGAAGCAGAAGTACCTGCCGAAGCTGGCGCGCGGCGAGTGGATCGGCTGCTTCGGCCTGACCGAGCCCGACCACGGCTCCGACCCGGGCAGCATGGTCACGCGCGCGAAGAAGGTGGCGGGCGGCTATGCGCTCAGCGGCGCGAAGATGTGGATCACCAACAGCCCGATCGCCGACGTGTTCGTCGTCTGGGCCAAGGACGACGAGGGCGCGATCCGCGGCTTCATCCTCGACAAGGGTGCCAAGGGCCTGAGCGCGCCCGCCATCCACGGCAAAGTGGGGCTGCGCGCTTCGATCACCGGCGAGATCGTGATGGACAACGTGTTCTGTCCCGAAGAGAACGCCTTCCCCGAGGTGCGCGGCCTGAAGGGCCCGTTCACCTGCCTGAACAGCGCGCGCTACGGCATCGCGTGGGGGGCGCTCGGCGCCGCCGAGGACTGCTTCCACCGCGCGCGCCAGTACACGCTCGACCGCAAGCAGTTCGGCAAGCCGCTCGCCGCGAACCAGCTGGTGCAGAAGAAGCTCGCCGACATGCAGACCGAGATCACGCTCGGCCTGCAAGGCTGCCTGCGCCTCGGGCGGATGAAGGACGAGGGCATCGCCGCGGTCGAGATCACGTCGATCATGAAGCGCAACTCCTGCGGCAAGAGTCTGGACATCGCGCGCGTCGCGCGCGACATGCTCGGCGGCAACGGCATCAGCGACGAGTTCGGCATCGCGCGGCACCTGGTGAACCTCGAGGTGGTCAACACCTACGAAGGCACGCACGACGTGCACGCGCTGATCCTCGGGCGCGCGATCACCGGCATCGCAGCGTTCTGACCAGGAGGAAAGCGGCATGGCCGGCAGCGCGCACATCGACACCTTCGCACGCGATCACCTGCCGCCGGCCGACCAGCAGCCGGAGTTCATCTTCGAGCTGCCGGAGCTGCAGTTTCCCGCAACACTGAACTGCGCGAGCGAATTGCTCGATCGCCACATCGCCGAGGGCCGCGGCGAGCGCGTCTGCCTGCGCGCGCCCGGCGGCCTGGAATGGAGTTACGCCGACCTGCAGCGCCACGCGAACCGGATCGCGCACGTGCTGGTCGACGAGCTCGGCCTCGTGCCCGGCAACCGTGTGCTGCTGCGCGCGGCGAACAAGCCGATGCTGGTCGCGTGCTGGTTCGCGGTGATGAAGGCCGGCGCGATCGCGGTCGCGACGATGCCGTTGCTGCGCGCGAAGGAGCTCGGCCAGATCATCGAGAAGGGCCGCGTCACGCACGCGCTGTGTGATGCCGCGCTGCGCGCCGAGCTCGACGCCGCGGCGGCGCAGCGGCCGGTGCTCGCGCACACGCTGTGCTTCGGCGATGCCGCCGCACCCGACGGGCTCGAAGCGCGCATGGCACGGCATGCGCAGCACTTCGACAACGTCCCGACCGCGGCCGACGACACCTGCCTGCTCGCGTTCACCTCCGGCACGACCGGCCAGCCGAAGGCGACGATGCACTTCCATCGCGACGTGATGGCCGCCTGCGCCTGTTTCCCGCCGCACGTGCTGCGCGCCACAGCCGACGACGTCTTCATCGGCAGCCCGCCGCTCGCGTTCACCTTCGGCCTGGGCGGGCTGACGCTGTTCCCGATGAGTGTCGGCGCATCGACCGTGCTGCTCGAGAAGGCTTCGCCGCCGGACCTGCTCGACGCGATCGGCCGCTTCGGCGCGACCGTGCTCTTCACCGCGCCGACCTCGTACCGCGCGATGGCCGCCGGCGCGCGCGAGCGCCGCATCGCGGCGCCGCTCGGCGGCTCGCTGCGCAAGTGCGTCGCGGCCGGCGAGGCGCTGCCGGCCGCGACCCGCAAGCTCTGGCTCGACGCGACCGGCATCGAGATCATCGACGGCATCGGCGCGACCGAGATGCTGCACATCTTCGTCTCGGCCGACGAAGCGAACGCGCGGCCCGGCGCGACCGGCGTCGCGGTCCCCGGTTATCGCGCCTGCGTGATGGACGCCCAAGGTCGCCCGGTGCCGCCCGGCACGATCGGCCGGCTCGCGGTGAAGGGCCCGACCGGCTGCCGCTACCTCGACGATGCGCGCCAGGCGAACTACGTCAGCGGCGGCTGGAACTACACCGGCGATGCGTATCTGCAGGACGCCGACGGTTACTTCGTCTACCAGTCGCGCACCGACGACATGATCATCTCGTCGGGCTACAACATCGCCGCGCCCGAGGTCGAAGACGTGCTGCTGACGCATCCCGGCGTTGCCGAATGCGCGGTGATCGGCGTGCCCGACGCGGAGCGCGGTCAGATCGTCAAGGCCTTCGTCGTGCTGCGCGAAGGCCAGTCGCCCGACGCGGCGACCGTGCGTGCGCTGCAGGATTTCGTGAAGGCCGCGGTCGCGCCCTACAAGTACCCGCGCGCGATCGAGTTCCGCAGCAGCCTGCCGCGCACCGAGACCGGCAAGCTGCAGCGCTTCAGGCTGCGCAGCGACGCCTGAGGTCAGCGCGTCGCGGTGGTCACAGCAGCCAGACGGTCTCGACCTCGGTCGTCGCGCTCGTCATCAGCTTGTGCACCGGGCACTTGCCGGCGACCGCGAGCAGCTCTTCGCGCTGCGCGTCGCTGAGCGCACCGGTCAACCGGATCGAAGCCTTGAGCCGGTAGATGCCCTTGCGCTCGTCGCTGTCGTCGCGGTCGACCACGACCTCGATGTCCTCGAGCGGGATGCCCTTCTTCTTCGCGTACCAGAGCATGGTCAGCGCCTTGCAGGCACCGAGCGCGCTGTCGTACAGGTCGTGCGGCGACGGGCCGGCGTCGGTGCCGCCGACGCCGGCCTGTTCGTCGGCAATGAGGGTGTGATCGCGCAGGCTGACGGTGTGCCGCAGGCCGGTGCGGCCGTCGCGGCGAACAGTGATGCTCATCGGAAAATCTCTCGGTTCATACCGCAGCGAGGCGCTCGGTCGGCCGCAGCTGCAGGTACAGCGGCTGCGGCGAGAGTGTGCCGCGCAACAGCTTCAGCGCGCAATCGTGCTGGATGCGGCTCGCGTCGAGCGTCTGGTGCAGGCGGTCGACCGAGTCGATGTCGACGCCGTCGAGCCCGACGATCACGTCGCCTTCGCGCACTCCCGCCCGATCGGCGGGGCTGCCGGCCTCGACCTGCAGCACGCGCACGCCGCTCTTCTGCGCGAGGCCGTGCGCCAGCATCACGCGCCGGTGCAGCGGCGCCGTGCTGCCGCCGACGCCCAGGTGCCCACGGCGCACGCGGCCGTGCTGCAGCAGCTGCGGGATGACCCAGGTCGCGATGTCGATCGCGACCGCGAAGCAGATCGAATTCGCGCCGCGGATGATCGCGGTGTTGACGCCGATCACCTCGCCGCGCGCATTCAGCAGCGGCCCGCCGGAGTTGCCGGGATTCAGCGCCGCGTCGGTCTGGATCACGTTCGGGATCAGCCGGCCCGTGCTCGTGCGCATGCTGCGCCCGAGTGCGCTGACGATGCCCGAGGTCGCGGTGTGCTCGTAGCCGAGCGGGTTGCCGATCGCGATCGCGATCTCGCCGCGCTTCAGGCCGACCGACGTGCCCAGCGGGGCGTGCGTCAGCGCGCCTTGCGAGAGGCCGTCGATGTGCAGCACCGCGAGGTCGGTGTCGGGGTCGTCGCCGACCCAGCGCGCGTGGTATTCGCGCGCATCGGCCAGCGAGACGCGGTAGCTCGGCTTCGACTCGCCCGGCGCGAACGCTGCCTTGCCGGCACGCACGACGTGCGAGTTGCTGAGCAGGTAGCCGTCGGGCGTGAACAGGAAGCCCGAACCGCCGCCGGCCGCACCGACCTGGACCGCGGCCACGCTGGGCCCGAGACGCTCGACCACGTCGCTGACGGTTTGCGAATAGGCGTCGAGCAGGAAAGCGTCCGTTGCACCCACGAGTCATCTCCTCACAGGCTTCGGAAATCGGGGTGCACGGCGAAATTGCAAGCACAATCCAGCCCTTCCACGCCTTCGCCCCCGTTCCATGTCCGAGACCACACCGCCGCCGCCGTCGACAACCGAAGCCGCCGCGCCGGCTGCAGCACCGGCCACCGCGCCGGCCACCGCGCCGATGAACCCCGCCGAGTGTGCACAGCTGCTGAAGCAACTGTTCCCGGCGCTGTTCGGCGGGGCGGTCAAGCCGTTGAAGCTGCGCATCCAGGTCGATATCCAGGAGCGCGCGCCGGGCCGCTTCTCGAAGCAGGCGCTGTCGGCGTTCTTCCGGCGCCACACCGGCAGCACCTCGTACCTGATCGCGGTGTCGAAGGCGGCGCACCGTTTCGATCTGGACGGCCAGCCCGCTGGCGAGATCAGCGCCGAACACCGCCAGGTCGCGCTCGACGAGCTCGCGCGCCGCCGCGAAAGCCAGCAGTCTCGCCGCGAGCTCGAAGAGCAGCAGCGCCGCAACCGTGCCGGCCTGCTGCACGACTTCCAGACGACGACGCTGACGAAGGCGAATTTCTGCGCGCTGAAGGGCGTGCCGGTCGACGAGCTCGACGGCCTGCTCGAGATCGCGCGCGGCGAGGCCGAGGAGCGCGCGCGCCAGGCACCGCCGCCGCGCCACACGCCGGCCTTCGACCGCCCGCGCCGTCCGCAAGGGCCGCCGCGCGACGCCGAGCGCGCACCACGCCGGTCGCGCTGAGGCGCGG